>CAUJCT010000025.1 GCA_963169345.1 Bacteroidota bacterium | reverse complement strand
TTCAGTGCCACATACATGATTTCGTATGAAAATGTCGGTACAACATCTATTGCGCCGACGATAATATTTTTCCCGGATAATAATGTGGCATATTCTTCATCAAACTTATCACCTTCAATTATAACACCTGATTCTATAGTTTGGAATCTGGGGCAACTATCTCCATTTCAAACAGGGAATATTTTAGTTTCGGTAATGGTTAATCAGGGTTTGACAATTGGTTCTCTAATTAACTCAACTGTAAGAATCGAACCCGTTTCCGGGGATGCTAACCCTACATGCAACTACGGTGCGTGGGAGGTCTTTATAACTGGTTCATATGACCCGAACGATATTTTGGTGAATGAAGATACGTTAACTACAACTCAACTTGCCACTGAGCCATTTTTAGAATACATCATCCGTTTTCAGAATACAGGAAATGACACGGCCTTCACTGTTAAAATTCTCAACCTCATTGATACCCTTAAATTAAGTTTGAGCTCTTTTGAATTTGTGAATGCTTCTCACAATGTCGAACTCAAATGGCTTCCATGGGAACGAAATATGGAATTTAAGTTTAACAATATTTTATTACCCGATAGTAATATTAACGAACCACTTAGCCATGGCTTCGTTCGATATCGCATCCAACCTAAGACAAATTTAGTTGCAGTTGATAGTGTAACAAACAATGCAGCAATCTATTTCGATTTCAATGCACCTGTACTTACCAATACTGCAATTACTAAAATTGTATTGCCAGCTGGTTTGCTGGAACTGGAAACAAAATACGATTACATAATTTATCCGAATCCTACCACAGGACAAGTCTTACTTGAAGTGAATGCTACATATCCAACCAACGCACAGGTAAGTCTACATACAATTCAAGGGAAAATGATAAAATCAGAAAGTTACCCCTTGAAAGCTGGCACAAATAAATTAAACTTAAATACTTCTGATTTAAGCTCCGGTATTTATTTGGTAAGAATGGTTATTGATGGAAATACGGTGGTGAAGAAATTGGTGAAGATGTAAAAAATCAATTAACCCAAAACTTATTTTGGTCGAAACGCATTTAAAGGAGAGAGAAATCTCTCCTTTTTTTATTACCCTTGCAAGATATTCACCAGATCATCATTGATATAAAAAACTTCACGACCCTCCTGCCTGGATGAAAGAATTTTGTGTTCGGTTAGTTTTTGCATATAATCCGTAAGTGTAGTTCGACTCTTTACTCCGGTAATTTCGCTGATGATTTTGGGTTTTATATAAGGCTGAGAAAACAATGCCTGGTTTAACTCCAATGTGTACCATTTCAGTTTTTGGTTAGCAAAATTATACGTCGCTCCCATTTGTTGGAGAATTTCATCAATTTTATTATTCGTATGCTGTGCAGTGGTATCAATAGCTTCCAGCATATAAAGCATCCATGGCTTCCATGCTTGTCGTTGAGTTACACCTGACAAGAAGTAATAATAATCTTCTTTATGATTTATGATATATTTACTTAAATACAAAACTGGATGTGATAATAAATTTTGATCAATCAAATAAAGCAAATTCAAAATCCTTCCGGTTCTCCCATTTCCATCGGTGAATGGATGTATTGCTTCGAATTGGTAATGTGCAATTATCATTTTTAACAAAGGATCGAAATTGTTTTTTGATTTCAGAAAAGCAAACAAGTTATTAAGTTTTTGTTCTATAACTCCCAGACCTCGAGGCGGAGTGTATATAATCTCACCTGGCTTGAGTTCACTTTCTCCACGTTTAATCACTGTTTGAGATTGTGGAGGACGGATTCCCTGATTTGTATTTTTTATCTGCTGGAAAACACTTATTGCAATAGACTGATCAAATGACTTGTTTTTAATTAAGGTATTGTAACCACCCCAAAGTGCTTCACGGTAACGTAAAACTTCTTTAATTGATGGATTGATATTATCTTCTTTCATTGAATCGGAAACAGCTTTGTAAAGTTCGTCCTCTGTAGTAAAAATGTTTTCGATAGCTGTTGAGGTTTGTGCTTCTTGTAATGAAATGGTGTTAACCAACATCGTTGGATTTGGAATCCTCAGAATATTTCGGTTCAACTCTGCTAATGATCGCGATGCCAACCCCCATTTTGTCAGTATCTCTGTGTCAAGGATCGTTTCCGACGGTGGAAGGTCAGGCAATGCATTGTATGGGGAATTTCTATCAAAAATTGCCATTTTCTGTTAATTGGATATGTAAAATTAATGAATATGTCCAATAATTCCAAGAAAATTGAACATATGGCGAATTCATGTCCATTTTTTTCTTGAAAAAACAGATTATGTCCATATTTTATCCAAAAACTGGACATATCTGGATAATATGTTCACTACCAGAATTTATAAGGCTTAAAAACAGTGCTTAATAAATGATAGAATATGCTATAATTATTTGATAGTCAGGTACTAATAAGATTTTATAGGTGCGATAAACCTATCAAAACACAAACCTCAAACTCCCAACGCCTCCCTCGGCAGTAGAATTGTCCTGGTTAATTAAGCCCGTGAGATAATCGGTCCCGGCTGTCAGAATAAACCCGTGACCTAAGTCGGCACCCACATGAATGCCTGCTGAGAATTCAGTGTAGCCACCAAACCCGGCACTCACACCCGCCATAAAGCTTTTCGAAAAGAAATAGCTTCCACCTGCAATGATTTGTGGTGTGTAATCAGCATTGAGAAAATAGTTAACGGAAGCATACGTCATTAATTTGTCTTCCAGAAACGGCTTCGATACCTGCAGTTGAAATTTTGCAGGTAAAACTGATGTAAAGCTTTCCTTTTTACGATCTTCTTTAAATCCATCTATAAATTCAGCTTCTGAAGTGATGTCCAGGTAAAGTGAATCAAATAAATTATTGACTGTTAATCCTTCGAAACGATAGGTAGTATCAACAACAAAATAACTGGTCTTGCTATTCCAGGCTATCATTCCAATATCTGTTGCAGAAAGTGAAATCTTTACCTGGTTTTCCATTTTATAACTAACCATCAAATCCAAAGATGCACCCAAACCATTTGAACTTCCGAAATTACTTTTTGTGGTATCCGATTGTCTCGATTCTAATCTGATATCAAGATCAGCATATTCGCCATCAGGCTGGGTGTAGATTGAGCCACGGGTAGTTGAAATATCGAGATAACTTTGTCCGTTCAAAAAGCTGATGCCAGCATAATATTCAAATTCTGAATTACCACTCTTCTTCGTTTTTCCATAACCAAACTGCAATTGCTGATATTGTATAGCCTCATAGTTAAAATCACTGATATCTGCATTGACCCCGGCAAATCTTTTGTTTCCATAAAAGTATAACGCAAATAAATCAGATGGAAAGTCTGCATTGAAATGTGTGCGATATCTTAGTGCCAGTGTCAGATTTCTAACTGTACTGTCGGCTTCATTAATACGCATTTTTTTCATGTAAGCCCCTGCATTCAAATAGCTCCCGATTTTAGAACGATCTCCCATTTTTGTGTAGGAGCCATCCTTCACAGATTGCTCAATAAATTCATTGTTGATATACGTGTTCATGAATTTGGTTGTGATAGCATCGGAACCAATAAGTCCGTTTGCATCAATTCCAATTTCAGTAGTCGCTGTTGTATAGTTATTTTTAAATGGCCATTCATGCTGGGCAT
>CAUJCT010000024.1 GCA_963169345.1 Bacteroidota bacterium | reverse complement strand
TCAATAAAAAAGCCCCGAAGATAGTCGAGGCGCTAAATGTCTTCACAACGGAATAATCCTTATTGTGAATTGCTTTCGATTGTAAAGTTAGGAATTTTTTTTATATTAGCGGAAAAAGAATATAAAAATCAAAATATGGGCAGTAAAACGATCTTGGGTCTCGATCTGGGTACAAATTCGATTGGGTGGGCACTTGTAAAGCAGAATTTTGAAGATAAGACTGGAGAAATAGTGGGCATGGGTAGTCGGATTATACCGATGAGTCAGGATATAAAAGATGAGTTCGGAAAGGGTAACTCTATTTCTCAGACAGCTGAAAGAACCAGATTTAGAGGTATCAGACGGATTAGGGAGAGGCAATTATTGAGGAGAGAAAGGCTACACCGGGTGTTGAATATTTTAGGATTTCTACCCAATCATTATCAATCAAATATTGATTTTAAAGCCAACTTTGGGAAATTTCTGCCCGGCAAAGAGCCCAAATTAGCATACAATGGTAAAACCTTTATATTTAAATCGTCTTTTGAGGAAATGTTGCAGGATTTTAAAGTCAATCAACCTGCGCTCATAGATAAAGGAAAACTTGTACCACAGGATTGGACTATATATTATTTGCGAAAAAAAGCACTTACTGAAAAAATAGAAAAAGAAGAGCTTGCGTGGATTTTACTCAATTTTAACCAAAAGAGAGGATATTATCAACTCAGGGGAGAGGAAGAAGATGAAAGCCCAAGCAAATTAATTGAATTTCATTCTCTCAAAATAGTCGATGTACAGGCTGATGAACCTTTAAAGGGGAAGTCCGAAATATGGTATTCATTGATATTGGAAAATGGATGGGTTTACAGGCGATCAAGTAAATTGCCCTTATTTGATTGGAAGGATAAAGTACGGGATTTTATCGTTACAACGGATCTAAATGAAGATGGCTCTATCAAAACAGATAAAGAAGGTGTGGAGAAACGAAGTTTTAGAGCGCCAAGTGAAAATGACTGGACTTTACAAAAGAAAAAGACGGAGCAAGATATTTCTGCTTCACATAAGACCGTAGGAGCTTATGTTTACGATACATTACTTCAACAGCCTAATCAAAAAATTAAAGGAAAATTAGTTAGAACTATTGAACGAAAATTCTATAAATCAGAGCTAAGAGAAATACTTAAAAGTCAAATAAGATTTCATCCCGAACTGCAGGATTCAGATTTATACATGGATTGTATAAAAGATCTCTATCGCAACAATGAGGCCCAACAAATTTCACTGAGTGAAAAAGGAATAGGACATCTATTGATAGATGATATAATCTTTTATCAGCGACCATTGCGCAGCCAGAAATCATCCATTAGCAACTGCCCTCTGGAGTTTAGGAAATATTATGAAGATAATGTCGAAAAAACAGCTTTTATTAAAGTAATTCCGAAGTCGCATCCACTTTATCAGGAGTTCAGGCTATGGCAATGGATTTATAATTTGCAAATCTATCAAACGGAAGTAGCAGAAGTAAATGTAACCTCTGAGTTTATTAACAGCGTAGGTGCGTATGAAGATTTATTTGCTTTTTTAAATGACAGGAAAGAAATAGAGCAAAAGCCATTGATTAAATACTTTCTGGAAAAACGTGGCTTGAAAGGCAAAGCGCTCAATGAAGAAGCAGAGAAATACCGGTGGAATTTTGTGCAAGATAAAAAATATCCCTGCAATGAAACAGCAGCACAAATCTTTAACAGACTAAATATTATAGAAGGATTTGATATGAATAAATTTCCAGCAAAGCAACTGGAAAGTTTATGGCATATTATTTATTCTGTAACTGATAAAATAGAATATGAAAAAGCACTACATACATTCGCAAGGAATCATGGTATGGATGAAGAGGCTTTTGTTGAAAATTTTAAACGATTTCCACCCTTTAAATCAGAGTATGGCTCAGTTTCTGAAAAAGCCATTAAGAGATTATTGCCATTGTTAAGGATTGGGAAATATTGGAGCTGGGATGCTATAGACTTAAACACACGAGTCAGAATTGCCAATATAATCAATGGTGAATTTGATGCAGCAATCAAAGACAGAGTGCGCGAAAAAGCCATTCACCTAACTGAAGAAAGCCATTTTCAGGGTTTGCAATTATGGTTAGCGAGTTATGTGGTATATGGCAGACATTCAGAAGTTGCAACCACTGAAAAATGGAATTCGGCAGCTGATTTGAGGGTGTTTTTAAAAGAATTTAAACAACATTCGCTCAGGAATCCCATTGTGGAACAGATAGTAACCGAAACACTGCGAGTAGTAAACGATATCTGGGAAAACTATGGAAAAGGTAACCAAAATTTTTTCGATGAGATTCACGTAGAGTTAGGGCGGGAAATGAAAAACACTGCAGATGAACGGAAAAAAATTACTCAACAGGTCTCTGCCAATGAAAGTACCAATCTGCGCATCAAAGCACTTTTGGCTGAATTATTGGATGACGGAAACGTCGAGAATGTCCGGCCTTATTCCCCGATACAGCAGGAAGCATTGAAAATTTATGAAGATGGTGTTTTAAACTCTTCCATTGAAATTCCGGAGGATATTTTGAAAATAAGTAAGACAGCTCAACCCTCCGGAACTGAACTGCGCAGATACAAATTATGGTTGGAACAGCGATATTGCTCACCTTATACCGGGCAGATTATACCGCTTAACCGTTTATTTACTACGGATTATGAAATTGAACATATTATTCCACAATCCAGATATTTTGATGACAGTTTTAACAATAAAGTAATCTGTGAAACTGCCATTAATAAACTAAAAGACAAACAACTGAGCTTTGAATTTATCAAAAATCATGGTGGAAGCATAGTTGAAACCGGCTTTGGAAAAAGTGTAAAAGTGTTAGGGGAAGATGCCTACAAGGAATTTGTAAAGGTACATTATAGTAAAAACAACAGCAAGAGAAATAAACTATTACTGGAAGAAATTCCGGATAAGATGATTGAAAGACAGTTAAATGATACACGCTATATTAGTAAATATATTTCCCGGATTTTATCCAATATCGTCAGAGCTGAAACCAATGATGATGGCGTAAATTCAAAAAATGTTCTTCCGGGCAATGGGACGATAACCTCAATTTTGAAACAGGATTGGGGTCTGAATGATGTTTGGAACGAGTTAATTTTACCTCGATTTGAGCGCATGAACCAATTGACCGAATCTACAGCATTCACCTCCTGGAATGAAAACCATCAAAAGTACCTGCCTACTGTACCGATTGAGTTTTCAAAAGGGTTTCAGAAAAAAAGAATCGACCACCGACACCATGCTATGGATGCACTTGTTATCGCATGTGCGACAAGGGATCACATTAATCTGCTGAATAATCAATACGCCAAATCAAAGGTGCGGTATGATCTTAACAGAAAACTTAGAAATTATAAAAAGGTGGAATACAATGATTCTATTAGTGGTGAGCGAGTTACCAAAGAAATTGCCAGTGATTTTATCAAACCGTGGAAGACATTTACTGAAGATGTAATGAATAGGCTGAGTAGCACAATAGTTAGTTTTAAGAAGAATGTACGGGTTATCAATAAGACATCAAATCTTTATGAAAAATGGGTAGATGTCGATGGTAAGAAGGTAAAACAAAAGGTTCGACAAACTGTGGGTGACAACTGGGCTATCCGGAAGCCATTGCACAAGGATACTGTATATGGCCGTGTTCGATTACAATGCATAAAAAATGTGGCCTTCAATAATGCACTAGATAATATCTCGGAAATTGTAAATAAAGATCTGAGAAAATACCTGTTGTCCTTAGTGGAGAAAGGGTATGATAAAAAGAAAATATCAAAACACTTTAAGGAGACCAACAATGAATGGAATGGTGAAAGTATTACCAGAGTCGATATCTTCTATTGGGATGATGAAAATGTAGCTTCCAGAGTCAGCCTCGACACTTCTTTTAATGAGAAAAAAATCGCAAGTATCACCGATACCGGCATTCAAAAGATACTTTTAGCACATTTGGAAAATTATCGTGGAATTATAGACGAAAAAGGCAAAGAAATAGCGCCTGAGTTGGCCGCTTTTACACCGGAGGGCATCGATGAAATGAATAAAAATATAATTGCTCTGAATGGGGGCAGGAACCATCAGCCTATAAGGAAAGTCAGGACGTATGAGCCTAAAGGCAATAAGTTTAATGTTGGCTATACCGGGAATAAACAAGACAAATACGTCGAAGCAGCTAAAGGTACGAATCTGTTTTTTGCTGTTTATGCAACAACTGAAGGTAAACGAAATTATGCCACCATCCCATTGAATGAAGTTATCGAACGAAAGAAACAAGGACTGAGTCCGGTGCCATATGAGAATGCAGATGGAGATACACTTTTATTTCATCTCTCACCCAATGATCTGGTCTATATTCCAACAGACGAAGAGCTGGCTCATGGCACTGTATTCGATTTAACCCAACCGGATGATTTGCAAGTTAAACGAATTTATAAAATGGTAAGTTGCACTGGAAATGAATGTCTTTTTGTGAAGCATGATGTTGCTTCAGCCATCGTCAATAAAGTGGAGTTTTCTACTTTAAATAAAATGGGACGTGATCTGGAAGGAAATATGATAAAAGATAGGTGTGTTAAGATTCTGGTAGATAAATTAGGTAAGATTACTTGGAATAGCCTGGGGTATGAAGCAGATAAACATGACTATACTTCAACAATTGCAGAGCCGGAAACTCAGTATAATCTAGGTGCTATGCAAACTTATGACAGTCATGCTGCCTCAAATGAAGCTGATGCTCAGGAAATGGCCCAACTTTCAGAGAATCAGCACCTGGAAAATACCAATGAGCTGATGAGGACGATTTATAAAGATGAAATCGAAAAACCGATGGATAAGAACCTGAATTTTGATTGAAATGGAGCTATTTAGTGAACAATTAGAGCTATTAACACTTTTGGTACGCCATAAAGTACAGTTTCTTATCGTCGGCGGGTATGCGGTGATTAATTACGGTTATGAGCGGCTGACCAGTGATCTGGACTTGTGGATCAAGAAAAATAATGAAAATAGAGATCGACTGGCAGAAGCATTAAAAGAATATGGCATTCTGGATGATGACCTATCGAAACTTAAATCAATTGATTTTTCGGGGAATGTTAGTGTTATCTCATTTGGAAAGAAACCGAGGCGAATTGAGTTTCTTACTGAATTGAGTCTTGTAAAATTTGATGAATCTTATGAGGAAAGAAGTTTTATTGACATCGAAGGGGTTAAGATACCGGTGATTAAATACGAGCATTTAATCCTCTCCAAAATGAATACGGAACGCTTGAAGGATAAGGCAGATATAGAAGAGTTGCAAAGAATCCGAAAGTACAAAAAAAGTTAAAAGTAGTTTAGAAAATCGATTGCGATCGATGTATATACTTTGGCATGCTTTTTGTATGAATATAAAGTACACTAAATCAGTGTGCTATGATAAAGCGTTCCCTATACTTCGGCAATCCTGCCTACCTATCCACAACTAAAGAACAACTTGTGATTCGTAGAAAGGATTGTAAAGATGTTTCTACACCGATAGAAGACCTTGGTATTGTAGTGTTGGACAACCAACAGATTACTATTACGCATGCCTTACTCGCTAAATTAATGAGCAATAATGTTGCCGTAATTACTTGCAATGAGGCTCATCATCCGACCGGAATGATGCTCAATTTAGATGGCAATACCCTTCAGAGTATGAAGTTCAAAGCACAGATCAATGCTTCAATACCTTTGAAAAAGCAATTATGGGCATATACGGTATCCGCCAAATTACGGAATCAAGGAGCTGTCCTGAATGCAATAGGGAAAAATGGGGATTATCTGATTGAGCTGGCGCGACAGGTTCGTTCGGCGGATGCGGGCAACTGTGAGGCACAAGGTGCTGTATATTATTGGAAACATCTATTTTCTGAAACATTGGATTTTCAACGAGAAAGGCAGGGTTTTCCACCCAACAATCTGCTCAATTATGGGTATGCTATTCTCCGTGCATTAGTCGCACGTTGCCTCACCGGCTCCGGCCTTTTGCCTACACTCGGTATATTCCACCGGAATCAATACAATGCTTATTGTCTGGCAGATGACATCATGGAGCCTTATCGCCCTTTCGTAGATACAGTCGTGGCAGGCATGAGTACGGATGGATTTTATAAATCAGAAATAGATTCATTTGCGAAGCAGGAGTTATTGAAAATTCCGGCTATGGATGTTCAATTAAATGGACAGAAAAGCCCATTGATGAATGCTGTGCAGCGGACAACAGCCAGCTTAGCAAAGAGTTTTGAATCAAAAAGGGTAGAATTGCTTTACCCTGAAGTAAAATCGTCATGTTTACAAGATTAAATGCATATCGGATTATGTGGGTATTTGTCATGTTTGACTTGCCGACTTTAACCAAGAGACAAGTTAAAGCGGCAGCACTTTTTAGAAGTAATCTCTTACGGGATGGATTTTCAATGTTTCAGTACAGTCTTTATATCCGGCATTGCAACAGTCGGGAGAATGCTCAGGTGCATATAAAAAGGGTAAAATCATTCATACCGCCAGAAGGACATGTCTGTATCTTCGACTTGACCGACAAACAATTTGGTATGATGCAAATCGTGTATAATCGGGCAAAAATCGAAAAGCCCGACGATGTTATACAACTTGAATTGTTTTAAAAAAAATGGACAGAAAATAAAAAAAGTGATGTATTAAGCCACCACTTTTTTTTAAACTAAAATTGCTTAAAACACTTGTATAACAAGAGTGTCCGGCAATCCGGTTGTGTGGGATCAAAGTTACATAATAATTGAAAGCAATTCACAACATGTAGAAGAAGGTTGTTGGTCAGTCTATTGTTGTGTGGGATCAAAGTTACATAATAATTGAAAGCAATTCACAACAACAAGACAAACAAGCAAAAATAGCACAAGGTTGTGTGGGATCAAAGTTACATAATAATTGAAAGCAATTCACAACGCATTATCGACAAAGATAGGTGCATAAACTGTTGTGTGGGATCA
>CAUJCT010000023.1 GCA_963169345.1 Bacteroidota bacterium | reverse complement strand
ATTAAGATGGAGGATAGAAATCATCTTTAAGGGTTTAAAAAGCCACTTAAACTTCGGAGAAATACATAATGTATCAAGGCAACAACTTACATTTATCCTAATGGGGAAAATGATATTACTGTTACTAACAACTCAATTCATTTACAATACATTACAAAATAAAATCAGAAGAAAAACTAAGAAGGAATTAAGTCTATTGAAACTTATACGATACCTAAAGGACAACATTCAAATTATACCTGAACTACTAACCATTCAAGGAAGAAAATATCCTAGAAAAATTATAGAAAATATAATAAAATATTGCTCATATGAAGACAGAAAAAAAAGGACTAACCACAGTCAACAATTAAATATTTTATCTTAAGTTGACGCCTATGCCTAGCAGGGTGATACGGATTAAAAAAATAATAAAGCAGCACTCATCGCATTGCATACGTTATCACAAACTTCAAACTATACGTTTGTAAAGCGTCCGTTAAATCTTAATTTGTTGTTTAGGAATAAGAAATCAGATGGATAGAAAACTGCCAAACCAACCCTTCTTAAGAGCAATTTTTACTGCATCCACTTTACTGCAAACATGCAGTTTCTCGTAAATATTGGCAATGTGTTTGCGAACAGTATGCGGACTGATATTAAGGCGTTCGGCAACAACTTTATAATCGCAACCTTCGACCATTAATTTTAAGATATCCATTTCTCTTGAGCTCAACTCATATTCATCCTTATCGGCTACTTTGCTGTCAATTTTTGCGTTCATCAGCAAATTCAAAGCTTTGCGCGCTATACGAGGCGACATTGGAGCACCTCCAAATTCAAGAACTTCTTTAATCGCATTAGCAATCACCGGCCCGCTTTCATCTTTGAGTAAATATCCATTTGCTCCCGCTTTGATAGCTTCAAATATCTTTTCATCATCATCAAAAACCGTTACCATCAGGTATTTGACATTAGGATATAATTGATTGGCTCTTTTAACAGCTTCGATTCCGTCCATAATCGGCATGTCGATATCCATCAACACCAGTTCTGGACGCGATTCTACCGGACAGTTTTTCATTTTATCTAAAAAATCATCCCCGTTAACCGCCGTAAAAATGACTTCACAAGCATGTGCCGAACTCACACGTTCATTAAGCGATACCCTGTTGGGTTGCTTGTCATCCACTATGGCTATTCGCGTGAATTCAATCATTGATACAAATTAATGGAGAAGTTCGTATAAGGGCAATCACTCATATGTAGTATTTTGGGTCGGAGTTTAGTGTTTGGAATGGGTGAGTAATTGACTTAATTTCAGGCTTATTAGAGATTATTATTTGTCGAGAATGAATTCAATTTGTGTGCCTTTGGCTTTTTCAGAATTTATTATAAAAGTTGCCCCAAGTTCTTCAGCCCTTGTACGCATAGTCAGCAAACCATAATGTCCTTTCATGGCAGCTTCTTCCTGATCGAAGCCAATGCCATCATCAGAGATTTTGACATTAAGTAATATTTTATCATTATTGGTGAACTCAATCACTATATTTTTAGCTCTGGAGTGATGCACGGCATTGCTGAAAGCTTCCTGACAGATACGAAACAAGTTGAGAGCCTGTATAGGCTGTAGTATGGATTCCTTCTCAATAGCCTCCTTAAAAGTGCATGATATATCAGGGTTGAAATCTAAAATTTTAGAAGTGTATTGCTTAAATTTATCAGCAAAGTCTGTTATACTAATGCTTTCATTATTCAAGGCCCAAACGGTTTCCCTTAATGTAACAATTGCTTGTTTGCTCATATCGCTGACTGAATGGATACGCTTGTCTTCGGGATGTTGTTGACTCAATACATCGAGATTACTGACGATATATGACAATTGTGCACCAACATTGTCATGAAGTTCATGTGAAATTTGCACTCTTTGTGTTTGTTGTTCGGCCTTCAGCCTGTTTTCAGCTATGAGTTTTTGAAGTATTAAACGTCTTCTTAGGTAAAGCAGAATTAATCCAATTATTATGACCGATAAAATTATGATCAGATTGTTAATACGTTTTCTGTACTTCACTTCATTGGAAGTATTGCGCAATTCAAGTTCCTGTATTTTATTTTTTTGAAGTAATTGTCTGTTTTCATTCTCCTTAATTTCAAGTCCAAATCGGGTTTCAGCTTTTGATATTAATTCAGCTGACTCAATTTTAAAGAAGGAATCTTTTTGCCATTTGGCATCTATAAACAATTTGCACGCAGCTTTATAATCGCCTTGTCTCATTTTAATACGAGCATACAGATAGAATAAATCCGATTTGATTTTCCTCGATTTAATGACCGGAAGCATATCCATTGCCAGCTGGGCATAATACTCACTTTCTTTGTATTGTTGAAGAAGCGAGTATATTGTAGCAAGATTAAAGTAAGTGTCAGCCAGGCCTGTTTTCCCGTTGCAGGCCTTAGAGTATTCGATAGATTTCAGATAAGATATTTTAGCTTTTTCATAATCCTTCAACATGGTGTAATCTATCCCAATATTGTTATAGCTCTTCGCCAGATGAAAATAATCACTGTCTTTTTCAAAAAGTTTGATGGCTTTCTCTTCAAGCAATATAGAACTGTCGTATTTCCCGTTTTCGGACATCACCATGGAAATATTGCCGTAAATTTTAGCCATTTGATAAGTATTGTTCGCCTGCTTATACTCATTTTCTGCCAGATTAAAATAACTCAATGCCCTTGTATAGTTATCCATTTCCAGGAAAATGAGAGCGATGTTGTTATAGCAATTACCCAGGTATTCGTGTTCTTTTATTTCTGTAAGAGGTTTGATGGCATCCTGTAAATTTTTTAACGCACTTGGGTAATCGTTTTTGTTGAGATAAGCCAATCCAAGGTTGCAAAGGGCGCCACCCTGACCTTTTTTATAACCAATAGCTTTATGTATTTTCAGAGACTGGTTGTAGTAGTATATAGCACTGTCAAAATTACTTTCTACATCATATGCAATACCAATACGACTCAATGCAACTCCTTCTCCTTTCTTAAATCCTATCTCTCTCGCCAGATTTAATGATTGAAATCCCAAGGCTTTTGCTTTTGAGGTGTTGTTGTAAACAGTCTCCATTACTTTTTTGTTAAGTTCGTTGACTTTTACTGAGTCCGACAGGCCCTGGGCCTTTACTGTAGCCAGTTCCAGAACCATTATCAATACCAGAAATTGATTTTTAATATTCAAGCGGTCAAAAATTTGTGGGTAAATTTATAGTTATTTTATTATTTCTTGTACTCGCTAATTTTCAAGATGTTAATATAAAATACATTTTGTAAAACGCAAATAATCAGATATATACGCCATCTAACGCTATCTTATTGTTAAAAATAATTATATTAACGTATTGACGAACTGATTAAAATTATAAAAAAAATTGCAGATAACCCATATGGATTATTTTTTTTATTCAATACTCATTATAAGTTTGTGCCAACCAAATAGTCAAAACACATGAAAAATTTAAAACTCAGTTTAATCGCTGTGGCAGTTTTAGTTCTGTCATCATGTAATCAATTCATCCAATTGATTGAAACCGAATCTGTAGGTAAAGATGCGGTAACCAAAGAAGGCGTATGTGAAAACGCAGACATCAGAATCAACTACGACATGTGGTCTGAAGATGGTGTTACTTACTTCTCTGTTTACAACAAAGGCGACAAGCCTATGTACATCGACTGGAAGCGTTCAGTTTTCATTTACAACGATTGGAAATATGATTACTGGGTAGAGAAAAGCACTACCGAATCTTACTTAGTGCCTTCAGGTACCGGTAAAAACATTACTTACGAAAGAAAAACATCTACTGTAGTAGCAGAGCGTTATACTTTCGTTCCACCGCACACTTATGTGTCAGTGCCAATGACCTACACCATCACTCCTAGTTACACTTCAACTACTATTACAGATGCAAAAGGAAAAGAAACCATTACCTTCTCTCAAAGCTTGAAGTATCTTTATCCAGGTATGAAGAAAACCGACATTCCTTCTTCAACCAAGCCAGGCAAAAACGTAAAAGCTTATGTTAAAACTTATTCTCAAACTGAGTCTCCAACTCGTTTCAGAAACTTCTTAACCTATTCTTTTGATGAAAAATTCAACACTGAAAAATTCATTGAGAACGATTTCTACGTGAGCAAGAAAACTGAAATGACCACTAAAAACTTCAATGGTAAATTCCAAAAAGCCAATGTTAAAGTAAAAGTTGGTTCATTCAAATCTAAAACCAAAGTGAAAGTTTTCGAATCTCCTTACAGAAACGGAACCAGCTGGTACAACAGCATCGTTAAGTAAGATATTTACACATTATAAATTATTGAAAACACAGGACCCGTTCTTAGAATGGGTCCTTTTTTTGTTTAAAACTGTAGCATTATTTACAAGGGCAATATGTGTATTTTCGCTTCTTGATGGACAAGGAACTTAGAAAGGCCTATATACAGTTGCACATTGCCGTTTTCATTTTTGGCTTTACCGCTATCCTGGGTAAACTCATTAGTGCCGACCATTTTACTCTGGTTTGGCATCGCATGTGGTTAGCAGCTCTCGGCTTTTTTCTGATTCCGGGTTTCCTTAGAGCACTTAAGCAAACCAAAGCAAAAGATTTACTGATTTTATCTGGTATAGGTGTTTTGGTCGCTATACATTGGCTCACCTTTTACGGGTCCATTAAAATTGGCGATAGTGCTTCCCTAACACTCGGTTGCTTTGGTTTAACCAGCACCTTTACCTCTATTCTGGAACCTCTTATTTATAGAAAAAAGTTTGTTGTACTCGATGTTGTATTAGGTCTAATGGCACTCGCAGGTATCAGTATAATTGCAGTTTACGCACCTGATCCAAGTGGAACTACAGGCAATATTCCACTCGCAATTGCTGTTGGTGTTTTTTCAACCTTTGTAGCTGCTTTGTTCTCAACTATCAATTCGACCCTCACCAATAGAATAGATACCAAAGTGATGTCGTTTACCGAATTGGGTGGTGGCTATCTGTTTCTTTGTATACTGTTACTATCCTCTTTTCATATTCCGGAAGTATTATCGGTAGATACTTTTAAACTTTGGCCGGTGACCGACTCTCCAAAATTTATCGATTCACCTTATGCAGATTTTATTTGGATAGCTTTGCTGGCACTGGTTTGTACTAACATAGCATTCGTTATGAACCTCAATGCCATGAAACGTGTTTCGGCATTTACTGCAAATCTTGCCATTAATCTCGAGCCCGTTTACGGCATATTAATGGCTGCTTTTATTTTTAAAGAACATCAATACCTCAACCTGCAGTTTTATTTAGGTGCAGGCATCATATTGTTAAGTGTAGTTGTCCATTCAATCATCAAATCTCGTGAACGCAATAAACGAAATCATTAAGAACAGAAGAAGCATTTTTCCTAAAGAATATACCGGGAAAAAACTCGAATCTTCCATTATAGATGCACTTTTACAAAACGCTAATTGTGCACCCAATCACAAATCCAATTATCCCTGGCGATTTATCGTCATAGAAGGCGATAAACTCAATACCTGGCTGGATGAATGTGCTGAAATTTATCTGGAGGAAACACCCTCTGAAAAATTCAATCAGGAGAAGCTCAATAAGACCTTAGGATATAAACAGAAAATCTCTCACGCAATTGCCATTGTAATGCACAGAGAAGAAAACGACAAAACTATTTTAACTGAGGATATTTGCGCAGTAGCCTGTGCAGTTCAAAACATCTATTTAAGTCTTTCAGCCTATCCTAATGCTGCCGGATACTGGAGTACAGGATTGGGAACCTATTCGCAACGTATGCGCGATTTTTTATACCTGGATGAAAATGATACCTTACTCGGGTATTTTATTTTAGGACATGTCGAGCAAAAAAGGCTTGAAGCGAATAAAAGAGATTTTCATAACTTTGTCAGATACCTGTAAGCAGCATGCTGTTTAATTCCATACCATTTGTCGTATTTATCGCACTGTTTTTTTTCTTTAAACCACTCTTTTGGTCTAAGGATAACAGGAGATGGTTATGGATATTGATGGTGTCATGCTTGTTTTATGGGTGGTGGGACTGGAGGTTTTTGTTTCTGCTTTTAGGTACAGGTACAGTCGATTATTTATGTGGCAAATACATTTTGCAGACCGGTAAAAAGAAATTGTATTTGTGGCTTTCAATTAGCACCAACATAGCTTCATTGCTCATTTTTAAATACAGCCTGTTCATTGCAGAAATTATTGAAGATGCTTTGAATATGGCAGGATTTCATTTTTCAATTAAAGCCAGTATTCCTGAGTTTACATTGGTATTACCTGTTGGTATCAGTTTCTATACATTTAATTCGCTTAGTTATACAATAGATTTATACAGAGGAAAAGCCAAACCAGCAGACTCATGGTTGCATTTTATGGCGTTTATTTCCTTCTTCCCTCATTTGGTGGCTGGTCCTATTATCAGAGCAAGAGATATACTGACTCAGTTGAAAAAATCCAGTTCACCAGACATGCTCACAATGTGGAATGGAATTAAAACATGTATCTGGGGGTATTTCCAAAAAATGGTGCTTGCTGATAATCTGGCAGTTTTTGTAAACGCCAATTTTGATCAGGTAGATAGTAGTACCGGTACGCTGAATTGGTGGATGTGTATGCTGGCATTTACATTTCAGATTTACTTCGACTTCAATGGTTATAGCACCATTGCGAGAGGTATTGCCAAAATGTGCGGAATTCATTTTAAGCTCAATTTTAATCACCCATACAGAGCCACTGGTTTCAGTGATTTCTGGAGACGATGGCACATCTCACTTTCATCTTTTTTCAGAGATTATGTTTACATCTCCATGGGAGGGTCAAGGGGTTCTAAATTTGAAACAGAAGTGAACCGAATGTCAACTATGTTGCTTTCCGGATTGTGGCATGGTGCCAGCTGGACCTTCATTTTTTGGGGTGCTGCTCATGGTGCATTGTTGAGTGTAGAAAATGTATTTAAAAAGTGGTTCAGCTTAAAGTTTTTCAAATTACTTTGGCCAGTGCTAACTTTTGTATTAGTCGTGTTGACATGGGTGTTGTTTAGGTCTGAAACCTTAAATGAAGCCATACAGGTTTATAAAGGTATGCTCATTTGGCAGGATGCTTCCGTCAAAGAACTGATTATGTCTAATGCTTTCATCTGGTTAATTGTTTCTGCATTGGTGGAGTGGTTAAACTGGAGAAAAAGTTTGAATTATTTATCGAAGTTCCCAATTTTTGAAGCTCTGTTTTATGCATTGATCGTTTCAATTACTATATTTTTTAGAGGTCCTGAACAGCAGTTTATTTATTTTCAGTTTTAATGCCAGTTGAAATGACATATCGATTAAAAATGGCTGAGCGGTCAATGAAATTATGGATGTTGTTCATTCCAATAACACTTTTGGCAAGCATTTTTATTTTACCTGAATTGCCATCTTCTCCGATGAGACGCGATGCATTTTGGGCTGGTAAAATGGAATCAGATACCAATGAAGATATTGTATTTGTCGGTGATTCGAGAGTATATAGGGGAATTGACCCTCTTGTTTTTGGTAGAATGACTAAATTAAAGGCCCGTAACTTTGGATTCAGCAGCGCTTCCCCTGATTCAATACTCATAGAACACGCAATAAACTGCTTGAGCTCTTCCGGGAAAAAACTTGTTGTAATTGCAGTATCCGCAAATTCATTTATGAGCAGCTCTATTGAAAATACACATTTTAAATCTGTAAAATCCTGGTCAGTCTCCGATAAATGGGTCAAATATCATATTTATCCATTGATTTCTTTCTTCGATAACAGAAGCGTTGCTGATATTTTTAAATACATGAAAAGTGAAGGGTATTATGAACACTACAATATCAGTAATGGATTTGCTGCTTCATACAAAATACCGGCCGACTCTAATGCGGCTGTTCCCGCGTATCAGCGTCAATTTGAAAGGGAGCAATACTCTAAAGATGCTGAAAGCAAGTTTATAAATTACGTACTCCGATTAAAATCGAGTGGCTATCATCCTGTTATAATTCGTGTGCCTTGCTCATATTCTATGATACAACTTGAGGATATGGCGACTAAAAATGCCATACCAAGATTGATGAGGGAGTTGATGGACAGAGGAATTGATGTTTTACCTTATGTTTCGGATGGATTAAGTTCTTACGATGGCAGCCACCTGGACGAACAATCTGCAGAACTTTATTCGCAAAAATTATCTCAGGATATCGGACGTTTGTATTCAAAGTGAGGGATGGCATTGTTTTTGAAATAAATTGAACATGACTGAAATTCGACTAAAAACACTTTTTATTACATCATTTCTTCTTTTAACAAAGCTCCTCCAGGCTGAGAAGCGCATAGAAATTTTCATTGTTGATTCTTCCTACAAATACGGGCAGCATGGTGAAATTGGTATTAAGATGATTAAATCGCCTTCCAATATCAGATATACATATAATGCAGGTGGTGGTATGGGTTTTGATTATTTCGACTTCGAGTGCATCAATTGCAGGATAGATGAATATGGTGTATTTAAATTTGACAGAATAGATTTGTATAAGAAGAAGGTCAATCCAATCATCATTGCATCTCGTAATAAAGGCAAATACAGAGATACTATTGTGATAGATGTTTTGCGTCCTGTTGAAGTGAGAATGGCCAATGAAGATTTATTTATCAAACCACAGAATGCTTATTTTCCTGAATTTGTCATCAGGTTTGAAGATGGGAGAGAGTTAAATAGTAAGATGAATCCATTTATTAAGGAGTACATAACTGTTGGGGCTTTACCTGCAGGTTTGGATTATCTGAGTGGTTATTTGGAATTGAGTCCAAGTCATTTTTATAAATCTGTTCAGGTATCTTATCGAATTATCGGTTTGTCGGCTGTCTCCGGAACAGTCAGATTAAGTCCCGTGTATGATTATAATCTCAGTGTGGATGGGAGAGGTCAGGATGGGACTCCGGGATATGATGGGAACAGAGGAGCGAATGGAAGCAATTACAACAGTAACAGCAATCCAAATGGCACAGGCGGAGAGGCAGGAACGCAGGGACAGATGGGTGGAAACGGGGAGAATCTGACTGTGAAAATTAAATATATGGATTCGGGAATTTTTGTGGTGTCATTGCCTTCAAGAGATTTGCAGAAAAAATATTTCATCAGTTTTGAAGATGGCGCTAAATTAAGCATTCATGTCGATGGTGGTAATGGTGGCAAAGGTGGAGATGGTGGAGGAGGTGGCAGCGGAGCTGATGGCACTGCCAATACCAGTCCTGGATATGGTGGTCATGGAGGTCCCGGCGGTCATGGTGGACAAGGGGGGAATGGAGGCACTGTTCTACTTTATATAGATAGCGCAACACTCAAATATATGAACCAGATTACAGTAACCAATTCAGGAGGAGCAGGTGGTTTTGGCGGCTCAGGCGGAAATGGAGGTTCTGGTGGTTCTAATTACAAATCTTCTTTACTTCAGACAATTTTCACAGGAAGAAGAGGAAATGATGGTACTGATGGTCATAAAGGTCACGATGGTCAGAGTGGAATTCCCTATCAGATTATAATAGTCAAGAAAGTTGTCGTTATTGGTTTTTAAAACTATTGTACAATTCTTTGAACTGATTCAATAGCGCTGCTTTATTTAACTTCAATCTGGCGTGATTGCAAATTAACTGACGAACAAAGTGCTTCTCCAAACCTTCTTCTATTGCTTGTTTTAAACCTTCTTTTGTTTCAGATAGTACACCGTCTATTCCGTTTTCTACAATTTCCTTAATGCCTCCTATCGCCATCCCGATTACCGGTGTTCCACATAACAAAGCCTCCGAAACTGTATTGGGTAAATTGTCTTCTAAAGAAGGAATAACAAACAAATCTGCCTGATTGTATAATTCCACCAGTTGATCTTCATCGTGAACAGTGCCATAGAAAAAGGCTCTTGGAAAAATGGATTCAACAAATTTTTTATTACCCAGTACTGACAAGCGGTAGCGCTCAGGGTCGATATTTTCGAGCGCTTTCAGAAGCAATTGAAATCCTTTTCTTTCATCGTGAGGATTTTCGGCTACAAATAAAATGTTCTTTTTATCTATTGATGGAACACCATCACTTTTGTGAAGATAAGTGTGAAGTGGTTTAAAGACTGCATCATCAATTGGATTGCGAATAACCAGCACTTCCTTATCTTTAAAGACTTCTGAGGATTTTGCAAGTTCAGACAACCAAATACTTGGGCAAACAACCTTGAGGTTTGAACCTTTGATGGCATTTTTTTTAAGCGCTATGTTTTGTTTGGATACCTTAGAAAACTCTCCATTGTAACCAGTTTTGTAATGCTCTCCACCTGTAAAAGGATTCATGTCGTGTAAGGTCCAGACAAAAGCTTTGTCTTTATGAGCAAATACTTTTTTCCAGTCGAGCATTTTAACGACCCAGTGCAAGTGAATGACATCCGCCCAATTGAATAGAGGATGTAAACTGATATCGAACAAACTTTCAGGTCCATTGAAATAAACTCCAGGCTTGTAAAAAGTTTTTCTTCTGTTGTATATCTGATTGAGTCTTTTTCGGTTTTTAAACTGAGCAGATTTAAACTGATCTTCGAGGTAGTATGCCTCCGGGATATTGGCTTTACCACTTCTTTGCAGGAATAGTATTTTTGAATCTACGCCATTTTCAAGCAGCAATAAATGCAATCTTTTAGCGGCAATGGCTGCACCTCCTGTATCGATGGTATTAACGTGAAGAACTTTCAATCTCTGTATGCAAAAATATTAAGTTGTAAATCCATTCCATATTTACCTTTGGTATTAACAAAAGGCGCATGTCTTCCGGATACATTTTCAATAAATACTCTGTGACCGGAGGAACAAATGGCATTTATTACTTCATTTAGATGTTGAGTTTGGCCATTGTATGAATGAAATTCGACAAAGAGTTTATCGACCTTGTGCAGTTGATTCGCAATATGAGGCAATACAGATGTTTCGGCACCTTCAATATCAATTTTCAGAAAATCTATTTGCTCGAATCGGCTTATAAATCTGGCTAAATCAATTCCTTCAACTTTAAAGGAGGATTCGTTGCCCTGGCTAATCTGCCCGCCATCAGCGCCTTCAGATGCAAACTGTAAAGATTCATCGGCGGTCCAGACTGCATTTTGGTGTACTTGAACATCAGACAGATTAAGTTGCCTGATATTGTTTTTTAAGATATCGGCAATTTTTGAATCTGCTTCGAAAGCATGGATAATCGATTTTGGATATTGTCTTTTAAATCCAAGTATGCTTAAGCCGATATTGGAGCCACAGTCAATAATAACAGGATGTTCTGTTTTGGCTTGAAAATGGTAGTATTTTCTGAAAAATATTTCATAATACTGCCAGATGAAAGATTTGGCATCCGCAACAGTCATTGCTCCTTCCGGGATGCTGATTTTTTTTTGTACGTATCTTTTAGAAGACCCGTATACCACGGATAGACGCACAAAAGTTCTGAAGCTTTTGTCGGTCAACCAGTAATAGAGGCCTTTGAAAAATGTTTGAAGGATAAACTTCATAGGGCAAAAATACCTGATTGGAACTAAGAATTGAAGCAAGTCGGGAAAATTCTGTTTGATTCTCAAAAAGTGTCAGTCAATAAATCAACCTGGCAGGTTGAATAGTGTGAAAAAGTACTGTTTCGTACGCCAAAATGAACATTTCAAAAAGAGTACGACATCATTTTGCTCAATTAATTCGATTTTGACTGAAAGGTTTAACCTCTGTCTGAATTGTAATTTAAAAGCTGCATTGGAGGCAACTAATCGAAAAAAAACGGGAAGTGAGCAGTCAATTCTCTAAAATCTTATATTTGCGGATATGAACCTTAACAAACTGATTCAGGACATAAAGCCACATGCCATAGTAATTCTGGCGTTTTTTCTTGTAGGATACATTTATTACAAGGAAACTTTCAACGGCAAGATTCACAAGGAAGACGACGTTACCCAGGGATTACTCAAGGGTTCAGAACTAAAAAAATATACAGATGAAGATGGCAATTTTCCTGGCTGGACCAACAGTATTTTCTCGGGAATGCCTTCCACTTTGATAAAAGGTAAACCAAGTGGTAATTATCTGAAATCTTATAATTACTTAACTCCGGTTAGCAGTACAGCATTTCCTTTCAAAATATTGTTCCTGTCATTTATAGGGTTCTATTTGCTGATGAATGCCTTTAAAGTCAAACCACTGTTTGGGGCACTTGCAGCCCTGGCTTATGGTTTTGCAACTTATAGTATCAGTAGTGTTGAAGCAGCTCACTACACAAAAGTGGAAGCTATGGCCATGATGCCGGCAGTTCTGGCTTCTTTGCACTGGTTGTTTAGCGGAAGATATTTACTTGGTGGAATTACTCTGGCCTTTAATATGGGGATGCAGGTTTACTATTTCCATTATCAGATTACCTTCTATACCATCATTTTCTTATTGGTCATGGGGATATATTACTTGTATACTCTGATTAAAGAAAGTAAAATCAAACAGTTGATTATCGCAACCTTAATTTCGGTAGTTGCTGTGGGCGCAGGTGTTTCGGCTAATATTACGAAAATAATCACGACTTCTAAATTTGCGGATAATACCATGCGTGGTGGTAACGACATGGCGCGCGCCAATGGAAGTTATAACCAGAAAGAGACAGGTAAAAATGGTCTTAACAGAGATTATGCTTTCGACTGGAGTTATGGAAAAGGAGAAACATTTACTTTGTTGATACCGGGTTTTTATGGTGGTAGCAGCGCTGAAAAAATCACCGAGAAATCGAAATTTTACGAGGCAACACAAGGTCAATATGAACAGGCACCTCTTTATTTTGGTGACCTGACTTTTACTTCAGGGCCAATTTATATTGGTGCTATTATCGTATTCCTGTTTTTCCTTGGAATGGTGGTTGTAAAGGACAAAATCAAATGGCCTTTGCTTGTCATGACCATTATTTCATTTATCCTGGGTTGGGGTAAACACTTCCCATTGGTCAATAATTTCTTATTCGATCATTTGCCCTATTTCAATAAATTCAGAACCCCGATGATGGCTTTCTGTATTGCTCAGGTGACAATGCCATTGGTAGGTTTTCTGGGACTAAAAACTTTATATGAAAACTGGAAAATAGGTAAAGTAGCCAAAGTGAAAGGCGATGTAGCAGCGGCTCCTGTATCCGGTAAACTCAATGATGAACAAATCTGGAAATACATTACGTATACGTTTTACGCAGTTGGTGGTTTCTGTTTATTAATGGCATTATTAGGGCCTTCGATAATGGATATGGAAGGAGCCGTTGATGCCAAATACAAATCCGGAGGGAATGGCAATATTATTCCAATTTTAAAGGAAGACAGAGCCAGCTTACTTAGAAAAGATGCTTTGAGGTCTTTTGTGTACATAGCGCTTGTTTTTGGATTGCTTTGGTCATGGTACAAAGACAAAATGAAGAAACATATAGTCATTGCTTCTATTGGTGTTTTGGCGGCTGTTGATTTAATTGGCGTCGACTGGAGATACTTAAGCTGGGATGATTTTACTTATGAGATTGGTACTGTAACAGATGTGGCACCTGATAATGCCGATAAGCAAATAATGGCAGATAAGGATCCTCATTTCAGAGTGCTCGACTTAACCTCAGATCCATTCAACGATAATACAGGTGCGGCTTTCCACAAAATGATTGGTGGATACGACCCAGCAAAATTGAGTCGTTACCAGGATATAATTTCTGAGTTGATTTCAAAAAATGAGTTTCAGGATAAAGCTTTGGATATGTTGAATTGTAAATATCTGATTGGCTCTGATAGTGTCAATGGAAGAGGTATTTTCAGAAGACCAACTGCTCTTGGTAATGCCTGGTTTGTCAGCAGTTTGAAATCTGCGGCTAATGCCATGGAAGACATGAACAATCTCAAGAAGGAAAATGTAGCAACAGTGGCAACATTTGATCAGTCATTCAGTGCGAACAAAAATCTGAGTGCAGGCAGTTTTACTGTGGATAGTCTTGCTTATGCCAGATTGACTAAATACCATCCTGATACCATGGTATACGATGTTCAAAACAACAACGAAGGTTATCTCGTGTTTTCTGAAATTTTCTACGATGACTGGAAAGCAGAAATAGACGGTAAAATCAGTCCAATCAATAAAGTAAATTATACTTTAAGAGGATTAAAAGTTCCAGCAGGGAAACACACCATACGCTTGATTTTTGACAAAGGAGATAACAATACAGACGCTATAGAAAAGGGTATTTCTTTGACTATACTCATCGGTATGTTAGCACTTATTGCCATGTGGCTGATCTCCTATTTCAAAGCCAAGCCTGAGAATGAAGTTAAGGCATGAAACTTTCGGTTATTTCGATAGCCTATAACAATTTAAACGGACTTCGAAAAACTCTGGAGCTTTTTGAAGATGGACGATACAGTTCAGATATTGAACTTGTAGTTGTGGATGGTGGCTCAGCTGATGGAACAAAGGCATATTTAGAAAACAGCAAGTTCATTAATAAATGGGTTTCTGAGCCTGATAAAGGTATTTACAATGCCATGAATAAAGGACTTTCTATGGCGAGTGGAGAGTATGTATGGTTTCTTAATTCTGGCGATTATGCAATTAGTCATGCTGCTGTTAACGAACTGTTGACGGCTTTGAAAAATGGTCCGGATGCGGTTTTTGCCGAAACAATGATGGTGGATGAAAATGGCAAACATCTTGGGACACGTTCAGCTATAACTACACGTAAACTGCCGGAACACCTCAACTGGCAGTCTTTTAAATTAGGGATGAATGTTGGGCATCAGAGTTTTGTTATAAAGCGACAGCTTGCTCTCACATATAATGAGCAATTCCGATATGTTGCCGATATCGACTGGATGATACGCTGTTTAAAGATTTGCCACACTGTTATTAAGTTGAATGCAGTTTTGGCTTGCTTTACTATGGATGGCTTTTCGAGTAAGAACAGAGATAAGAGTAATAAGGAACGTTTCAAAGTACTGGCATCTCATTACGGATATATACCCAATCTGTTCAATCATGCACAGATAGTTTTCAGAAAGTGGATGAACAAAGGTAAAGTCTGAATTAAGCAGCTTAATCGATTGACATAAAACAATTTCGGGGTTCAGATTAAAGACAAGATAATTTTGTTTAAATCATTGATTTTCTAAGTTCTCGTAATATTCTGCAATTCGTGCTTTTTTCATTATTTTCGAAGCCGGATGAAAAGTATTCTATTATCACTAGCCCTTTTCGGCTCGATTGGCCTTTTTGCTCAGGATAATGACAAAGGTGTTTTGAGTGGAAACTTTATGAGCAATACTCAGTTTTACGACAGAGACTCCATCATTGGAGCAACGACTGAAGTTTACAACAAATACAAAAGCAGTACAGATGCGTGGCTGTTTCTGAACTACAACATCAAGGGATATAGTTTTTCATTGCGATACGATATGTATAACAATTCACCGCTATTGAATCCGCAGACAGTTTACAACAAGCAGGGAATTGGATTTTGGCAGGCATCCAAAGATATTGGAAATCTCAACCTCACTGTAGGATACTTTTATGATCAGTTTGCCTCTGGTATGATCTTCAGGGCATACGAAGAAAGAGCATTAGGTCTGGATTATGCCATACAAGGCCTTAGAGTTAAATATACATACAAGAATTTATCTGTAAAAGGTTTTGCCGGTCAGCAAAAAGGAAATTATCCCAGTGATAAGTTTGGTGTTTTTCCTGAAGCTATTAAAGGATTCAATGCTGAGTACACCGGTCCGCTTACAAAGTCAATTTATGTTACCGGCGGTCTGTCAACAGTTAACAGAACACTTGATCAAAGTAATATGAACAAGGTAGTTGACCAAATCAACGGACAGGATTTAAGTACTCGTTTTATTCCAAAATACAACACTTATGCATTTAACGGATATGCCCGAATTGGTTATAAAAATCTTAGCTGGTATGGTGAGTACAATTACAAAACCAAAGAAGCTATTATGAATCAGGATGGGAGCGCTTTGATTAACAAGGATGGCAATATTTTATTTTCAACTTTGAGTTTTTCCAAAGCAGGTCTAGGAAGTAAACAGAAATCATCATTTGGGGTCAATGTGCAATACAAAAGAGTCGAAAATTTTGTTTTAAGAACCAGTCCTTATGAACAATTGAACAATGGTTTGATAGGTTATAATCCTTCAATTACCAGACAAAATACATATCGTTTACTGGCCAGATACAATGCCGTCACGCAGTTTTTGGGTGAAGAGTCGATGCAGGGAGAATTAGTCTATACCCCAAAGAAAGGGACTACAATTACAATGAATGTTTCAAATGTCAATAGCTTAAATTCAAATGGAGATTCATCGGGTAACGCTTTGCATTTGTTCAGTGAATATTATCTGGAAGTACAACAGAAAATCAATTCAAGAACCAAAGTTAAATTTGGCCTTCAAAGTATCTATTACGACCAAAGTCGTTTTGAGCAAAAAGTGAGAGACAGTACATACAGAGATGTAAAGACCATCACACCATTTGCGGAGCTTGTATATAAATTTACTAAAAAAATGTCCTTAAGAGTTGAAGCTCAATATCTGGAAACAGATGCAGATTTAGGCAGTTTTGCAAATGCTGTTGTGGAATTAAATTTTCAGCACTGGAGCTTCAGTATTGGAGATATGGTGAATACCAAACCACACAGATCTTCATTTTCACAAGGTGTAGTTTCTGATGAAATCATACATTATTACAGTGGTTTTATTGGCTATACTTCAGGGCCAACAGTGGTTTCGCTTGCTTATATTAAACAGGTACAAGGTGTAAATTGTACCGGAGGTATTTGCAGGGTGGAACCGGCTTTCAGCGGTGTTCGTTTGTCACTAAGCACTTCATTCTAACAGATAATGTCAAAAGCAATTCAGACAGAAAAAACAAAGAACTCCTACTGGATTGTTATTATAGCAGCCCTGGGATATTTCGTAGATATTTATGATCTAATATTGTTTAATGTAGTTAAAGAAGCCTCTTTAAACGCCATTGGACTGTATGGAGATGAATTTAAAAATTATGAAATAGCCATGTTTAACTGGCAGATGTTTGGTATGCTGCTTGGTGGTTTAATCTGGGGAATTTTGGGAGATAAGAAAGGTAGAGTTTCTATATTGTTCGGCTCTATAATATTGTATTCACTTGCCAATATTGCCAACGGTTTGGTAACTAATGTGGAGCAATACATTGTTTGTCGTTTGATTGCCGGGATAGGTTTAGCGGGTGAGTTAGGCGCCGGAATTACTCTTGTGAGTGAAACCATGCATAAAGATAAGCGAGGCATTGGCACTATGATTATAGTTTCATTCGGTGCATTGGGTGCAGTAGCAGCGGCATTGGTTGGACATAATTTTGAGTGGAATACAGCGTATTTTATAGGAGGGGGATTAGGTCTCGCTTTGCTGGCTTTAAGAGCAGGTGCTTTTGAATCTGGTATGTACAACAATCTGAAACAGGAGAAACATGTTAGCAGAGGAAATTTTCTGATGCTTTTCAAAAATAAAAACAGAGCACTGCTTTATTTTCAATCCATTTTAATTGGTGTGCCAATCTGGTTTATGATTGGCGTACTCATTAATCTTTCGCCAAGATTTGTAACTATTGAAGGTGTTACATCAAAACAAATGGTATCCGAAGCAGTTATGTACACATATATTGGTTTAAGTGCCGGTGATGTCATCAGTGGATTATTAAGTCAGTACCTTAAAAGCAGAAAGAAAGTGATATTTCTGTATTTGTTCATGTCTGTAGGCCTGGTTGCGTATTTCTTAAACAGTGTTCATCCTTCACTGGAATTGTTCAGATTTAATTGCTTGCTCTTAGGTATAGGTACAGGGTATTGGGCTTTGTTTGTTCAGGTAGCTTCCGAAAATTTTGGAACCAATATCAGAAGTACAGTAACCAATACAGTTCCTAATTTTGTAAGAGGTTCGGTTGTTCCGATAACATTGGCCTTTAAACATCTGGCTGAAAAAGGAGATGCTCAAAATGCAGCCATAATTGTTGGTGGTACTTGTCTGGCCATTGCCATGGTCTCTCTGTACTTTATGAAGGAAACCTTTAGTAAAGATTTGAATTATCACGAAATAGACTGATGTCTGAAATACAAAAAACTAAGTTAGGCCTTGTAATGGCTACTGACCCAAGATGGGTAAATATAGCGGAAATGCAGATAGGAGATATTCTGAGCGATCACGCCTGGTGCGAACAGAAAGCTGCCACAACGTGTATTTCTCTAATTATTAAATGTGCCAGATATGAATTTATCGTTGATGAGGTATCTCCTATAGTTGCTGAAGAATGGGGTCATTTCAGACGAGTATTAAAAGAACTGAAAAAAAGAGGATTGAAGTTTGAACCTCCGCGCAAGGATGAATATGTCAATAAATTGATGGCGCTTGAAAAGAAGGGTGTTTCAAAGGAGCAATCGGTTGTAGAAAAATTATTAATCAGCGCTATGATTGAAGCGAGAAGTTGTGAAAGATTCAGGTTGCTGAGCCTCTATATAACAGATGATAATCTGAAATCATTTTATAGAGAATTCATGGAAAGTGAAGCCGGACACTATCATACTTTCATTCATCTGGCAAAAAAAGTAATGCCTTCCGATTATGTCATGAACAGATGGAATGAGTATCTTGTGGCTGAAGCTGAAATAATGAAATCTTTAGAATTAAGAGGAGACAGAATGCATTGATATGACAATAGGTTCTTCTTTGGCCGA
Organism: Bacteroidota bacterium; assembly: GCA_963169345.1. Taxonomy (GTDB): domain Bacteria; phylum Bacteroidota; class Bacteroidia; order NS11-12g; family UBA955; genus JABMMZ01. Next base: position 2,458 of record CAUJCT010000023.1, on the reverse strand, counting down.
TGTAGCAATTAGGACAGGTATAATTTACCTAGTTGTAGTCCTTGGATTGAAATTATTGGGCAAAAAAGAGTTGTCTCAGATTAGTATAGTTGACCTGGTCTTTATTCTGTTAATCAGCAATGCTGTTCAGAACGCAATGGTCGGTGACAATACCAGTCTGGAAGGCGGAGTAATTGCAGCTGTTGCATTGTTGACCATTAATTTTATTCTTCGTTACATTAATTACAGAAGTTCTCGATTTCGAAATGTAATTGAAGGAGAACCAGTGTTGTTGATTTATGAAGGAAGTCTGGTAAAGAAGCATCTGGAAAGGGAGAAAATTACTTTGGAAGAACTAATGGCAGTATTGAGAGAACATGGAGTTGCAGATATAAAAGATGTTAAACTGGCAATGTTGGAAATTGATGGAAATATCAGTGTGGTAAGCAAAGATTTTGTCAATAAAACCAAGCACAAAAAACACATAAAGGGATTTTTCAAGCAATAAAAAAGCCGGCTGTTAAACCGGCTTAATTCATTTATTATTTAATAATTTTTACAAGTGTATGCACTCGTTATAAGCTTGTGCAACAGCCTCCATGATGGCTTCGCTCATGGTAGGGTGAGGGTGAACAGACTTAATGATTTCGTGTCCTGTGGTTTCGAGGTTACGAGCTACAACTGCTTCAGCAATCATATCGGTAACACCTTCACCAACCATGTGACAACCTAACCATTCGCCGTATTTGGCATCGAAAATTACTTTCACAAATCCATCTTTATGACCACCGGCGCTTGCTTTACCGCTTGCAGAGAATGGGAATTTACCTACTTTAATTTCGTAACCTTTTTCTTTAGCTTGAGTTTCAGTTAAACCAACTGAAGCAACTTCAGGATGGCAATAGGTACAACCAGGGATATTGCCATAGTTCAAAGGATGTGGGTGCATGCCTGCAATGGCTTCAACACAGATGATACCTTCGGCACTGGCAACGTGAGCCAGAGCTGGACCGTGAACAATGTCTCCAATTGCATAGACCCCCGGAACATTGGTTTTATAGAAATCGTCAACCAATACTTTGCCCTTATCGGTTTTAACACCTAAGGTTTCTAATCCCAGATTTTCGAGATTGGTTACAACACCGGCAGCTGACAAGACGATATCACATTCGATAACAGAGTTTCCTGATTTACCTTTGATGTTAACTTTACAGCCTTTTCCGCTGGTATCAACATTTTCAACTGCGCTGTCAACCAAAATTTCGACACCATTTTTCTTGTAAAGTTTTTCCATTGTTTTGGAAACTTCTTCATCTTCTATAGGCAGGATGCGAGGAAGGAACTCAACGATTGTAACTTTGGTTCCGAGAGCATTGTAAAAATAAGCGAACTCCATACCGATAGCACCTGAGCCAATGATGACCATGCTTTTTGGTTGTTCAGGCAATACCATTGCTTCACGGTAGCCAATTACTTTTTTACCATCTTGTTTAACACCTGGTAATTCGCGGCTGCGGGCACCAGTAGCAAGAATGATATGGTCGGCTTCGTGAATTTCTTTTTTGCCATCGGTATCCACTTCCACTTTTTTAGCGGCAGCAAGTTTACCCAGACCTTTAAGTACGGTAATTTTGTTTTTCTTCATTAAAAACTCGATACCCTTACTCATGCCATTGGCAACACCACGGCTTCTTTTAACGATGGCATCAAAATCGGCTTTTGCATCGGCAACAGAGATACCATAGTCGTTACTGTGTTTGAGATATTCGAATACTTGAGCAGATTTAAGAAGCGCTTTAGTAGGAATACAACCCCAGTTGAGGCAGATACCGCCCAATTCGGCTTTTTCAACTATAGCGACAGTCTTGCCCAATTGAGAGGCGCGGATGGCTGCTACATAGCCACCAGGGCCGCTGCCAATAACGATGATATCGAATTTCATGATTGTTGAATATATTTTGGGTGCGAAAATACTAAGAAAAATTTAATGATAAGATTTTTTAATGGAGCAATTCAGTAAATCCCTTTTTAAGGCTTTGGGTTATGTTGCAATACGGGCTATTAAACCGGCTTTTATTTAGAATTCTAGTTAGAGCGCAATAAGAGGAACGTAGGTAGAACGCAGAATTGGGAAAGAAATCGCAAAAAACACAGAAAATTGGGGACTTTGTCACGGCAGTGGTTTGCTTACGCAAACTGGAACACGCGGATAGATTGTGGACATGAAACCTAGGATAGCGGAAAGCTATAAATCTATTAATAAACTATACATCTCAACGAATTAAAAGCGAAGCTATTCTACCGCGACACAATTCAGCCTTTCAGCTTTTCAGCAGCGCAGCCTTTAGATTTGAAATTTAAAAAATGAATATAGTAATTATATGTGATAAATTTCTTTTTTGCTTCTTTTTTCTTTGTTGAAAAAGTAGTAAAATGTGGAAAAATCAACAACAGTAGTGGCGATTTATCAGCGCAGCCA
>CAUJCT010000022.1 GCA_963169345.1 Bacteroidota bacterium | reverse complement strand
CCGAAAGTATTCAGGATTAAAAACAAGGAACCAGATTGGATTCAGGTAGATATTTTCCAAAAAACCAAACTAAGTCTGTAGTATTTGCTGGGCCTCTGGAGGATTGTTTTGCAGTATTAGAAAACTTTCGGACAGCAGTGTGTTTACATCAAAAAAACATCTGGTTTCAATGATGTTCTATTGGAACTTTCAATAAAATAAGGGATAAGGATAGAGGAATAAGGAAATAGGGATATGGGATAATTGAATTATTTTAATCTAAAAGGCTCTGCTAGGGTGTCGGAAATTAAAAAAATCCCAAATCCTCTTTTCCCTTTTAAAAAGTTTTATGCATTGTCCACTAAAAATTGTTGTGGTTTCATTGATGTTCTATTGGAAATTTCAATAAAATAAGGGATAAGGATAGAGGAATAAGGGGTTAGGGGTGTGATTTATAATTTAACAGAAATAGTATCTACTTTACCTGCTAAACAATTCCACAAAATGAAAAATACAACCAAATTGAATGAGTCGGTTCCAATTACCTTCAAATGGACCTTTAAATCTGTATCCTGAACCGTACTGCGTAAAAAGCTGAAAATATCTACTATCAACACTAACACCAATATATAAATCCTGTTCTGAATAGGAAGTGTTGAACCCTTTCCTAAACTCTGTGCCGATATAGGATGTAACCATATATCTAAAAATCGATAATCTACTGTTATCCAAACTTTTCCATTTTTGAACCGGATTCAATAGAGCCAAAGGTATCTTAAAGTAATGGTACTTAAACCTAACTCTGTATCCGGTTTGAAAATCTTGTGACATTGTAGCAATTGCGCTCAATTCAATTTTACTTGAGCCAATATTAAAACCTGCGCCAATATATGGCAATTCTTCAGTTCTCAATTTGTTCAATCCAGTTTCAATTATGAGATCTTGGAAAAATTTTCTGTTTATTCTTTCACAGGCAAATCCCCCACCAAATCTGTAACCACAGCAAGGCAATTTAACATAAATACCATTAGTACTATATCCTGAAAAATCCAATTTAGAAAACATATAATCTGGTTTTCTCTTCTTTGATTTCCAATATATTTTAGTAAGTGTATTGCCATCATAATAACTTTTTGAAGAATCCAGATACTCTTTTGGCACCTTAATTTTAATACTTCTTAATGAAAACAAATTGAACTTGAACTTCGTATTGCGATTGAGAAAGATGTCTCTTGCCATACAAATGCCATAATTATAATTTAATGCAACCAGTGTGTCTTTAAAACACGAATCACAACTTAATTTATCATAATAAACAATATAGTTTTTTTCAAAACTAGCTTTAGGAACTAAAGCCTCAAATCGTTTTCTTTTATACCAATCTTTACCACTCTCCTTAAAGACCCACTTCACTGGATTCATGATGGTATTGTTTGAGTCCCTTGTAATATAAAAATACTTTATTTTCCTGTATTTAACATATTCATCATTCTCAATTGTCAGTTTGACATATTGTTTCTTTTTATAATCGAGATAAGTGATATGACATGCTTGTAACAATTCATAGTCAACAATGTAACAAAGCCTTTTATATTGGAAACTTCTGGACATTGTATCACTTATAAGTAAAGTGTTCCTGGGTTTGAGCCAGACTTTTATCAGAACCCTCCTGTCTTTGACTTCAATACGTTTGTTTTTCTCGCCTTTTGCGAAGTGTGCTATAGGGTAATTAAACAGTGGATTTTGCTCTATATGATGTCTTACGAAAAGTGCTCGCTTCAGAGACAATTTTAAATTGTTTTCAATTCTGCCTGTAGAATCAGCATATCCTATCAACACTATTGAATCTACTTCATCAGGCTCAAAGCGACTGAGCCAGCTATCTAATGAATCCAGTTCACTTGTTGTGGGTTTAGATTTACCATAATCAAAATAAACGTTCCATATTTTCTGGGCGAAATTTTGATTAATAAGTAAAAGCAAACTCAAGGTAAGCAAACTTTTCATATTACATTTAAAACTATGTTTTATATCAAATAGTATTTTAAAACGAAAAAAGCCGGAATGAATCCAGCTTTTCCAATATTTTTATTTAGCTATTATTATTCTGCTTGTGCTGTAAAACCAGCAGACAAAAACTCTCTGTTGAGTCTGGCTATATTGCTCAAACTAATTTCTTTTGGACATTCAGCCGAACAAGCCCCTGTGTTGGTACAAGCGCCAAATCCTTCTGCATCCATTTGATTAACCATTGCCAATGCTCTTCTTTTTGCTTCTGGCTGACCTTGAGGCAACAAAGCCAATTGAGATACTTTTGCAGAGACGAACAACATGGCACTGGCATTCTTACATGCCGCTACACACGCTCCACAACCAATACAAGCTGCACTCATAAATGCTTCGTCAGCGACTTCTTTACCAATTGGCAAATTATTGGCATCCTGAGCGTTTCCGGCATTTACGCTAACAAAGCCACCAGCAGCCATAATACGGTCAAATGATGAACGATCAACAGCTAAATCCTTTAATACAGGAAACGCTGCAGCTCTCCATGGTTCAACCACAATTATGTCCCCGTCCTTAAACGAGCGCATGTGCAACTGACAAGTAGTTACGCCATGCTTAGGACCATGCGGACGACCATTGATGTACATACTGCACATACCACAAATTCCTTCGCGACAGTCGTGATCGAATACAACTGGCTCCTTTCCTTCATTGATCAATTGCTCATTTAGAACATCGAACATTTCAAGAAAAGACATGTCTTCTGATACATGATCTAGTTTATAGGTCTCAAACTGACCTTTAGCATTTGTATTTTTCTGTCTCCAGACTTTTAACGTTATCTTCATTTGATTATAATGTTACGGGTTATTGGTTATTAGTTGTTGGTTATTAGTTATTAGTTATTGGTTAGTATTTTGCTGTGGTTAAATATTTGATATATCCGTTTAAAACTCTTATACAATTTTTAATTTCATTTTCTAAATTTAAACACTCTGTTTCATTAATTAGTTCTTCTTCGAAAGCTATAGAAACATGATCAAGTAATTCGTATAATGACCCTCGGCTTTGCCTGCAGAACTGAGCATTTTCCTTGAAATGAAATCTGCCATATCCTTCAGCAATGTTATTGGTTACAGATCTTGAACATCTTATCATTTGGTCCGTTAATCTGAATTTTTCATTCGGATTAAAAGTTGATGTGATTTGTCTGATTCTGTTTCTAAGCGATTTACACAACTTATAACAATTCAAATCTTCGTATGTCCGCACTGTCTCTCTCTCCATGCTCTCTCCCCCCAATAACCATTAACAAATAACTCTGTTCCTATTTATAGCTACGCGCTGCTATCTTAATATTCTCGTACTTTAATTCTTCTTTGTTTAGTGTCCACTGATTGTTGCCGGTTAGTTCCCATGCTGCTACATAACTATAGTTTGCATCATCTCTTTGAGCTTCACCTTCCTCTGTTTGGAACTCTTCTCTGAAGTGACCACCACAACTTTCATTTCTGTTCAATGCATCCATACACATTAACTCTCCTAGTTCAAGGAAATCGGCAACTCTTGCTGCTTTCTCCAATTCTGTATTGAGTTCGTTGGCTTCTCCTGGTACTCTCACATTCTTCCAAAACTCTTCTCTCAATTGTTGAATCTCTGTGATGGCTGTTTTTAATCCTTCAGCATTTCTGGCCATACCACATTTGTCCCACATGATTTTACCTAAACGCTTATGGAAATGGTCTACAGACTTAGTTCCTTTTATGTTAATTAAAGTATCAATGGTTTGTCTCACTTTAGCTTCTGCATCAACAAACGCTTCATGGTCAGTAGGAATAGATTTGGTTCTGATTTCCCCACTCAGATATGCTCCAATAGTGTATGGTAAAACGAAGTATCCATCGGCTAACCCTTGCATCAAAGCAGACGCTCCAAGACGGTTCGCTCCGTGATCAGAGAAGTTAGCTTCACCAATGGCGTACATGCCAGGAACCGTAGTCATCAGATTATAATCTACCCATAATCCACCCATTGTGTAGTGAACTGCCGGATAAATCTGCATTGGTTCATTGTATGGATTAACACCGGTGATCTGCTCATACATATCGAACAAGTTACCGTATTTCTCTTTTACAACTGCTTTACCAAGACTGATTATTGTTGCTTTATCAGGATTATGAATATTCTGTTTGTTGGCTTCGATTTTACCATATCGCTCGATTGCTGAAGCATAATCGAGGTATACAGCCTGACCGGTAGCATTTACACCAAAACCTGCATCACATCTTTCTTTAGCTGCTCTTGATGCAACGTCACGCGGTACAAGATTTCCGAAAGCCGGATAACGTCTCTCCAGATAGTAATCGCGGTGTTCTTCTGCAATGTCATTTGGTTTTAACTTACCTGCACGTACTGCTTCGGCATCTTCTTTTCTTGCAGGTACCCAAATACGTCCATCATTACGAAGCGACTCTGACATCAAGGTCAATTTAGACTGATGGTCACCTGAAACCGGTATACATGTTGGGTGAATCTGAGTGAAACAAGGGTTTCCAAAGAATGCACCTTTTTTATGAGCTTTCCATGCAGCAGTTACGTTAGAACCCATTGCGTTGGTAGAAAGGAAGAATACGTTACCATATCCGCCAGAAGCCAGTACTACAGCGTGTCCGAAATGTCTTTCAAGTTTACCTGAAATCAAGTCACGAGCAATGATACCTCTTGCTTTTCCATCAATTAAAACGACATCCATCATTTCATGACGGGCAAACATTTGTACATTACCCATACCAACTTGTCTTTGAAGTGAACTGTAAGCACCCAAAAGGAGCTGTTGTCCGGTTTGACCAGCGGCATAGAAAGTTCTCTGAACCTGAGTACCACCGAAAGAACGGTTACTTAATAATCCCCCGTACTCGCGGGCGAAAGGTACACCCTGGGCAACACATTGGTCGATGATGTTACCTGATACCTCTGCTAAACGGTGGACATTCGCCTCACGTGCTCGATAGTCGCCACCTTTGATTGTATCATAAAACAAACGGTAAACACTGTCACCGTCATTCTGATAATTCTTTGCTGCGTTGATACCACCTTGTGCTGCAATTGAGTGCGCACGGCGTGGTGAATCCTGGAAACAGAAAGCCTTAACCTTGTAGCCCATTTCTGCCAGTGTTGATGCGGCAGAGGCTCCGGCTAATCCAGTACCAACCACTATTATTTCAATGTGGCGCTTGTTAGCAGGGTTTACAAGAGGAACTGTTGATTTATATTTGGTCCATTTCTGGTCTATTGAACCTTCAGGAATCCTAGCGTCAAGTTTGCTATTGCTCATGTTGCTTCTGTTATTTTCTAAAGTTAAATGATGAAAAAGTAAATTGGCATTGCTGCAAATAATATTGGAATGATGATACCGAATACCCAGATACCAATGAAACTGATAATACCGTTGTATTTACTGTGGTGAATTCCAAGTGTCTGGAATGCACTCTTAAAGCCATGTACCAGGTGAAATGATATTGCAAACATGCCGAGTATGTATAATATCACAATCCATAACTCTTTGAATTGATCGGCCACTACGACATATAAATCCTTTACAACAGTATGTTCAGTCATACCGTCATTAAATGTTTCAATTTTACTTACTATTGGGTCAGTGCTCGACCAGGCAAGTTCTCCGGTAGAAATTGTTCTTTCATAATGCACATAAGGCACTTCTCCGAATTTGTACTTTGCCCAAAAATTTGTCATGTGAAGCACTATGAACGCCAGAATCAGAGTACCTAATACACCCATCCATCTGCTGGTCCAGTGACTGTTGGCTTTGCCATCCACTACAGCATAGGCAACTGGCCTAGCTTTTTTATTCTCAGAAACTAAATACAGTCCCCAGAAAGCGTGAAATAAAATGATGGCATAAAGACCATAAGATACAGTCTTAATTAAAGGATTGGATGTCATAAAAACTGCGTAATGGTTAAATGCCATACCACCATCCGATTTGAAAAGCTGGAGGTTACCAATTAGGTGAATGATCAGGAAAGTGCAAAGGAATAATCCCGTAAGCGCCATAAGGAGCTTTTTCCCGATGCTGGATTTAAGAAATCTTGTGAGCCAGTTCATGTATGCTTAATTACTTTGATGTTATTGATTCGGATTCTAATTTTCAAGCCTTTAAGCTTGCTAATGTAGGATTCTAGCCAAATTTGGCGCAAATTTATTGTTTTATTTCTAATATGTAAAGTTAAGTGCTTATTTAAAATGATTCTACGTACCAAACAACAATATTTAGAAAATTCTAATGGCAAATAGTGCACTCTTTTCATAAAAACCTACATAAATCTTCACTTATAACAAGGTTGCAACAAAAAGGTTTGTCAACTTAAAAAAAGCATGAAGAACACCCATTTAACTCGAAAACATCACCTTACTTTTGAGTAAATAGTTGTGGTTAATTTAAATATTAGAAGCTTTGGTTAAACAATGAGATGGGGATTCGATGTTGGAATTATCCATCAGGCTTTATTGAATTTCAGGAAAAGCAATATCTTTTGAAGCAGACTAAATATGAAATAAAATCCAGTAATCAGAATTAAAGTACTGATATTGATATCCTGGATGGTAAGTTGCCATCCAACTTGTTTTAATAAAAATAAAATAAGAAAAAACACAGTTACCAATCCCACATGCAATAAAATTCCAATTCGGATTCTTTGCATTTTTACAACTTTAATTTTCTTCGAGATTGCCAATTGAATTATTTTTTGATTCAGTAATTTACGCGATTCTTCAGAATCAAAATTTGACTGCAATTCAATTAAATGTTGTTTAATTTTCTCCATATTTTGTTCCAATAATTTCACTTAATCTTTTTCTTACTCTTGATAATCCGGTCTTGACCGCTGTTTCCGATTTTTCAACTATACCAGAAATTTCGCGAATGGATAAACCATTGGTGTAATACAATTCTAAAAATAACTGATCAGAAGCCGTTAGTTCAGACATAGCTTCTTCCAATACATCCAATTTTTCTTCTAATAGTTGCCATGCTTCTGTTTCATCGGTAATTGAATAATGGGTATCATCCAGACTATAAAAAAACTGCCCATTTTTAGTGAGAAATTTCAAACTTTGATTGTAGGCAATTCGCAAAATCCAGGTCAGAAGTTTTGCTTCTTTACGAAATGACTTATGTTTTTCAAATACAATCATAAAAACATCCTGCGTTATATCTTTTGATACATCATCATTTCGCACCAGCTTGTATACCAATGAACGAACCTTAGGGTAAAAATGTTTTGTAAACACTTCTACCCTTTCAGGCTCACCGTTTACAAAGCCTTCCAGCAAATAGCTATCAGAAAGTCTATCCAACTATTTTTTTAGTTTGTTAATCACCAGCAGGGAGACTCCAATGCTAAGCATAAAAACTACTATCTGCAGTTCTTGTAATCCAGCTATTAGTAAAAAGTAATTAATTAAAAATGCTATTCCTAAAGCGATGAAAAATATGGCCAGTTTAAGTGTTCTGCTGACATTGCTTTTTTCACCTGAGCCAAATTTGAATAATTCGTTAGGCTGCATATTGTTTTGAATCATAAGTTTAGCGATGTCAGTTTTTGATTTCACATAATACCAAAATGATATTGCTAAAATTACCAGCAGGGTGATAATAAAGAAGAAATACATGGAAAGAACCGGTTTCATTAATCCGCTGTTTCTGGTTTCGATATTTTCAATCTTCTTAATTGTACCGCCCACAGAATCACTAGTCTCGGTTACTTCTTTAACCACAATTCCGCCAAATTCCATTACTGTTGAATCTTTTGTTGTGCTCATACTAAATAGACCCGAAAGGTATAAAAAGGTTACACTTTAATTTAAAATATTATGAAATCAATAGTTTCATATCCCTATTTTGAATCAAAAATCCAAGTGAGTTTTATTGAAGACGAAACTTTTTTTGATGAAGGGAGCAGAAAACTTTGTGAATGGAAATTGAAGCTTGGGAGTTTTTTTAATTTCCGATACCTTAGCAGGGTGTTTTATATTAAAATAATTCACATATCCCTAATCCCATATTTAATTGAAATTTCCAACAGCGCTCTATTGAAACCAAACAAATTTCTTTCTAGTTAGTTAAAAAACTTTGTAAATGGAAAAAGAAACTTGGGAGTTTTTTTAATATCCGATACCCTAGCAGGGTGTTTTAGATTAAAATAATTCACTTATCCCTAATCCCATATTTAATTGAAATTTCCAACAGCACTCTATTGAAACCAAACAAATTTCTTTCTAGTTAGGTAAAAAAATTTGTGAATGGAAAAAGAAACTTAGGAGTTTTTTTAATTTCCGACACCCTAGCAGAGTGTTTTAGATTAAAATAATTCAATTCCACGCTCTATCCCCTATTTTTGCACCATTGACTAGAACCAGGCCCATACGCATTTGCCATCTCAGCTCGGTCCACTTCGCCTTAGATACGCGCATTTTCTACAGAATGTGCAGAACACTGGCCAGCTCCTTCGATGTGCATCTTATTGCAGTGCATCCCAGCCATACCACTATTGATGGCGTAATAATTCACCCTTTTAAAAGATACCATAACCGCAAATTCAGAATAGCCTTCGGATGGTTAATCATGTTTTTTAAAGCGGCAAGACTGAATGCCAAAGTGTATCATCTGCACGACCCTGAATTGATACCATGTGGCTTATTGCTTAAATGGGTACTCCGAAAAAAAGTAATTCTCGATATCCATGAAAATATTGCTGAAGATATTTTTGATAAACCCTGGATCAAAAATCAAAAACTGGTCTTCAGCATTTTTACATTTTTCGAAAAACTCGCTTGCAAATCATTTCATATTATGCTTGCCGAAAATTCTTATGAAAAGAGATACCATCAATTAAGCAAAGACAATTCTACCATACTTAACTTTTGTGATATTGATTTTTTTAAACCATTCGAAAAAAAGCAATATAATAACAAGCTTCAGTTATATTATATAGGTATTGTATTGGAAAACAGAGGTATTCTTCAAATTGCCGAAACCTTAAATAAACTCCTAATAGAAGGGTATGAAACTGATTTTCATTGTGTTGGGGAATTATACTCTGACTTAGAGCGGAAATTGCGTTCATTGCCCTATTATCCTGATATTCAGTCGCATTTGCATTTCCATGGCCGGATGAAACTCGAAGAAGGTTACAGATTGGCTGAACAAATGGACATAGGATTATGCATTATTTGGCCGATGAAGAACTCAATGGAGAGTTATCCAACCAAACTGTTTGAATATATGGCAGTTGGACTACCGGTTATTACCTCAAATTTTCCATTGTATCAACAAACAATTGAAGGAAATGGATGTGGGCTTTGTGTAGATCCTTTTGACACCGAAAAATTAAAAACTGCGATTTTAGAAATTCACAATGATGTCAAAAAAAGTGAACTCATGGTGGAAAATGGAAAAAAAGCCGTCAGAGAAAAATATGACTGGAAATCTCAAATCCCTTTACTGATGGGGGTTTACAAAAGGCTTCTGGAATAACTTGAAGAAAATTGCCGCTTTGTTTGGTATTTCCAATATGATTATCTAATTTTGCTGC
>CAUJCT010000021.1 GCA_963169345.1 Bacteroidota bacterium | reverse complement strand
TTCGATGATCTTTTAATTCAAAATAGGATTGTATACCTGCTGGCAATACTAGGTTTAATATAATGTGTAAAGATTCGTGCATTTTATAAATGCAAATATCTCATTTATTTTGTTTACCCCACAGAAATTGTACCTGATCCGATTTTAGGGGCATAAAAAAAGCATGCGCAGCGCAGCGAGCATGAGCTTTTTCTTGTGCAGAACCTTTATAGCATTTGGGACCGACGAAGTCAATCCCATAGACGCGCCGAAAACACTTTTTCGAGTGCGGATTTGAGGGGCATAAAAAAAGCATGCGCAGCGCAGCGAGCATGAGCTTTTTCTTGTGCAGAACCTTCATAGCATTTGGGACCGACGAAGTCAATCCCATAGACACGTCGAAAAGTGCCTAAATTTTCATCTTTAGTATAATGTCAAGACTTTATTCGAAGAAACCTTTCTTCCATCAAATCAATAAATGCAGCTTGCATTTCTTTTGGTAAAAACGAATTCTTAACCCATTTTTCAGCTTCTGCTCTTTTCTTCAAGAATGTAATAAAAACTCCATCAATCTGCTTCTTATTCAATCCCATTTGTTGCGCCCAACGAATGAAGTGATCTATTTTAATTTTCTTCTTTTTACCTTCTAAGGTTAACGCCAATTCTTCTTTATCTGTTGGATTAGCAATTACAACATTCAAAAGATCATATGCAGGAGATAGCACCCATTGATCGTTTACATAATTGATCAAAGAAAAATTCTTTAAATGCATATCGTTGTTACCAGTAAGAAATGAAAAAACAGTCAATTCAAACAAACTCACTGCATCAAAAAGAGTATTGCTCGAATATTGTTTGACTGCTTTTCCTACCCTTTCCATCGAACTTTTGTATTTATCGAAAGCCTCTGTAATCTGAAACATATCCAGCATGTGAATTTTATCGCCGGAACTGGTTCTGTCAATCCGCTTGGTTATATAAGCCAGTTCCCCCGACTTTAATCTAATTAAACTGGAAGGCACAACACGAATACCAAAAGCTTCTGCTATTCGCATAGTTACGGCTTCATTGGCAGGCAACTCAGGGAAATTTTCTGAAGGTGGTTTTAAAATAAAATTACCATCCAAAGCACCAACAACTGTTAAGCGATCGTTTTTATCTTTATTCAGTGCATTGCTTATGGTACTTAATGATATCTTAGGTTGAACACCCGGCACGGCGATACTTCTCTCAACAACTTGTTTGGCGAGTTCACTCATTTCATTTGCAGTGTATGCCAATACCGGTGGACTTTCAGTTCCAAAAAATATTTTAGAACAGGCTTTGTGAAAATCGGCAGGATCATCCATATCTAAAGGCCCATAACAATATAAACACTTCCTTTTACTCATGGTCAATTGAGAATACACTTACAGCCCCTATACAATTTTTACAACAAGCTAATAGCAGCCCCATTCGGTCGTTGGAATTAATTTTCCAGCTTTTAGAAGCGATATCCAATAACCATCCTTCCGGAATCAAGCCTTCAAAAAACGGGAACAAACTCTTATCTGTATATAATTGTTCAGATACCGGCATTGTAAATGTGATGAATTGTTTTGGATACTTTTTTACATATTCCTTTTCATATTGAAATGTATAAATTCCATCGTCGGTCTCTGTCAAGATTCCTGCAAGTATATCTTTATAATAAATTTTTGCGGCCCTCATTTTTCAGTGTTTTTATCAAGTAAACGACTTTCCACGGGAGCCAATTCATGTCCGAACATACTCAACACATGATTCACCTTTTCAAAGTTCAGATTACCTTTACCCTGTTCGATTTTACGTATCACAGTAAGGGCAACACCAGCCTTTAAAGCAAACTCTTCCTGTGTTAACCCGACCTCTTTTCGTTTTGATTTTACAAACTCTGCTATTGTTATCATTATATGCTTTTACATATATTACATACAAATATAGTACATTTATATGTATTTGCATATATTAATAAAAATTAATGCCATTTTATATGCATTTAGATATAAATATTCAAATGTCCTTTTAGTTAATTAGCTATTATTTAGATTGATTTACCCCAAAAAAAAAGATTATTGGTCTAGAGACAACTACTAATGATAACACAAAATGTCAACTTTATAGATAGTTTTCGACTTGTATATTCATTACGCAACTGAAATATGCATTTGAAAAGGCAGTTTTTAAACCTAATTTGCTTGCAAACAGTTTGAAATCAATAAGAGTAAATAGTGGTCTGAACTAAGATTGACAAACAATTCAATATCCAACCAATAGTCAATTTTTTAGAGATTGCTTCTATCAATTCTTTGTCAATGTATACACATAATCCTCCATCGTAATTGTCATTTTATCTCCGGATTGAGCAATGACACCATCGGAAGTAGTTTTACCATCTTTGAGAAATGCGATTTTAGTTCCTGAAATTTTGATTTCATGTTTTTCAATGAGTGTATCGTTCTGATAAAACTGCATCTGCTCATCAGAAATGTTTACAGTGGTATTAGCAGTATTGATTGCAGTTAAGAGCAGTACATTTTCAATACTACTTGTGCCTTTGGTACTTTCAAGAGATTCAAGTTTCCATTTCCCCAAATAGCTAGTTGAGGAATTTTTATCATTGCGACAAGAGGTAATGGAAATAAGGAAAATGGCTATTAAAATTATAGGCTTCATAATTAAATCTATTTTCAAGTGGGTGTTTTAAATCTGTTCTTTGAATTCAGTAACTAATATTTTAAAAGAATATTGTCATCCAAATGTTCCTATTTAAAGTTTATATAGATAACAAATATCAAATTCAATCTATGATGTGAACATTCAAATTCATTTTACTGGCCAGTCATTGTACCTGAAATTTAAAGTAACAATTACCAATTAATACGACTCCCCTACTCCTTAAAATATTTCCTTCCACTGGCGTCTACATACACCCAAACGCCATTGGCTAATTGTATCTGGAAAAGGTGCATTTCCATTAAAGAACGCTTTTCGTCGATTATTCTTCCTTTGTATGGTCCCAGTAAATTCAACTTTTTTTTGTGAGTCACCATTACACTTGTCGAATCTCCATCATATAAAAACATATAGCCTGATTGTATACGTTTAATGCCTTTGTATTTGTGCGTTGTTGACAGACCATTACTTGTAAAAACAGCGTAATGCAAATGACTTATACTGTACA
The DNA here is from genome assembly GCA_963169345.1 of Bacteroidota bacterium. Taxonomy (GTDB): domain Bacteria; phylum Bacteroidota; class Bacteroidia; order NS11-12g; family UBA955; genus JABMMZ01. The sequence continues at coordinate 35,196 of CAUJCT010000021.1, read as the reverse complement.
CCAGTAATTGATTCGCATCATAAATCCATTCATGACCGATAAAGGTGTCAATCTGAAAATGTGGTGTCTTATCTTTCCCTACTTTGTCGTAAAAAGAGTATCTGCCCTTAAGCTTAGCTAAAACGCCTTCATAAAAAACATCAATGATGGTATCGGCATGCAAGGCGTGATAGGTATGACTACGCAAGTCATACCAATCGTAGTAACCCTGGCGCTTATACACTATATTTTCCCAATCCTTTATAACTGTATCACAGTCGAATGGCAAAACTATGCATCGGTTTTCGCTGACTACTCCCCATTTGCCTTTGAACCTGACAACATTATATTTCGAACTAAAACTGCGCTCGCCATCGTCTGAAATGAAATCATGAGGCAAGGTGTCAAGCGTCAGTTCCCAGTTATTGAGTTTTCGATTTAGATTATACTCAGTTGGTATATCAACTAGTCCAATATCTTCCATCAATGCGTCTACTTTAGGTTCATCACCATACAGGTCCAGGTAAATTTGTCTTTTCATTTTTGGGTCGAAATAGTAAAAGCCATACAATTCATCTTCATAATTACGTTGAGCATTAAACTTAAACACACCTGGCAGGTATTTTAATCGGACATGTTTACCGTCATCGTGCAGATGATACAGTTCTATACCACTTGCACCAACACCAATCAGTGCTGTGTAATAGATGACCGTTTCATCCGTGTAAGTCCCGTTTTTCAGTTTCTTAGACGGTATCCATTTGTATGATCTTTTTGAAAGTTCAAGCTGTTTAAAAGAGCCTTTAATCAGCGGAAGACCAGATTTTTTGACCACTTTATATACTTTGTTACCAGAGTTAACCACGAATGCATTTTCCTGAATAGTCAGTATAGAATCGTACTGGCAAGGTAAAATAACATGGGCACTATCATTGATAAGTCCTTTTTTATTTTGGGAGTTGTAAAACTCAGCGTAATTATATCGATTAAAAAACCCGGGGCGAAAACTGGTAAAGGGTTGAATGACCATTTGACCATTGAAATCCATATAGCCCCATTTACCATTGTCGTAATACGGCACAAAGAAATTGGAGTGATAACGCGCCAGTAATGTACTGTAAAAAGAACAAAGGAGGTAAAGCAGAATTAAAAGAGAACGCATATTTGTTGTGTGGAATTTCATGATTAAAAAGCTTTAAGATTTTATCAATATGAGTTTTACAATTGAGGTTCCGGAGCTGTTGCTAATTTTCAAATAATAAACTCCATTGTTATAGGAACTCAAATCGAGCTGGATTTCAGGATTCATTGTTTCTATTTGAATCAGCTCGACACCACTGGTATTATAGAGTTGAATGACAGAGCCGGTAAGCAATTCGAGAAAGACAATACCATTGCTAGGATTTGGGTATGCATCCCGGTAAGTTTTAGACGACATTTCAAGTAATCCAACAGCATTAAACTGTACGCAATTACTGGTATCCGGACATGAATTGTTCCAGGTAATTACAGCGTATTCACCGGTCTTATCGACATACAGACTGTCTGTATTTTGATTGTTGATTTTCTTATAACCATTGTGGCATTCTACCCATTGAAAAGAATCGGCCTGAAGAATACAACGCAGTACATTTCCATATTTAGATATTAAAATAGTTTTAGGAGATTGAACTGATACAGAAATAACAAGTACACTGTCACAACCCGATTTTGTTTTTAGGGTATCGAAGAACGTTCCAGTGGTACTGTACTTTTTATTATTAAGTATGACAGATTCGCCGGCACACAAATGATATTGAAATTGCTTGCTTGTACTTTTTGAAATGGTAGCTTCAATTTCGAGTAAACTATCACAACCTCTGTAGGATATCAGTGTATCCAGGTAGGTGCCTGATTGGAACCAGGTATATTTACCGCTTGGTGAAATAATTTTATCGCAATTTTTAATTCGAATAAAGGCATTAGAATTTCGAAGTACATTGAGTTGAAAGGTGATGATACTATCGCAACCTATAAAATTCTTAATTGTATCAATGAAGTTGCCGCTGTATGTCCAGATATATTTTCCGCTTGGAGATGTAAAGGAATTGCATACTGTTAATTTGACTACAGATGATGAACCCGATATTACTTTCAATTGAATAGAGAGTACAGAATCGCAACCAACTGAGTTGAGAACAGTATCCTGGTAGCTGCCATCAGAATACCATTTGTATTTACCACTTGGTGAGTGATAAACATCGCAAGCCACTGCATTAATAAGCGCATAGGTCCTTTTCTTTATAGCGAGATTAAATGTCATAACAGAATCGCAATTCGCTTTGTTTTTAATGGTATCAGAATAGATGCCTGAATTTCTCCAAATATACTTTTTACTTGGAGACAATAGTGAATCGCAAACAGACCAGTTAAAATTGCTGTTCGAACTGAGATTTATTTTCACATTACAAACCAGAATGCTGTCGCAACCCAAATAGTTGCTAATGGTATCTCTGTAGAGACCTTTGGTTGACCAGATGTATTGACCACTTGGAGAAACTACATAATTACAGCCCGTAATAAAAATAGTAGCTTGTGAGCTTTTATTGACTTTAAGTTTAAATTTAATAATGCTGTCACAATTTATGAAACTGCTCAATGTATCGTAATAAGTGCCATTTTTTGTCCAAGTATATTTACCGGATGGTGAGACAAATTTATTGCACACAACCAAGTTCTGAGAGTCGATAGAACTCAAACACTGTTCAATTTTATGAAAGTACATTTCTACTGCTCCGAAATTTTTATTTTTTACATAATACGTCCCGTTTTCAGTATTAAAATTGGAGGAGTCCATAAAAACACCGGCAGTATAAATACTATTCTCCTGATCGGTTATGATTGAATATGCTCTGTCAATAACGGGCCCACCATACTTTTTGGCCCAAACAAATTTTGAGTCGTTTTGATATTTAGCTATAAACACATCACGACTACCTTTTGATTTCAATTTGAGTGTATCCGGTCCAGGATTAAAGTCGATACTATCACCAAACATACCACAGAAATACACCTGACCAAATTGATCGGTGGTCACAGCTGAACCGGTTTCGGCATAAACAGCACTACCGATGCTATAACCCCATTTAAATCCACCACTTGAATCGAGTTTAATTAAATACGCATCTTGCAAACCATTTAAAGAATTGAGGTAATAAGTCCCATTTCCCGGATCTATATCCAAACTTCCGGTATAATCACCTGCCATAAAAATGTTGTCATAAATATCAATACAAATGTTATTGACGTATTCGCTATTGGAAGTACCAAACGTTTTTACCCAGGTGAAATTCATATTCGAATCGAGGCAAAGCAGATAAATATCGTTGCTCCCCTGATTGGAGATGCTGTAGGAACTGTTACCCGGATTAGCATCCATACTACCACCGAAGAAGCCTCCTATAAAAACACTTTTTTTAGAATTACACTTGACTGTCACACCTTGTTCGTAACCACTGCTACCAAGTTTCAGAAGATTTAAAGCAGCGCCCGAGAGGTCAAATCTGGCGATAAATGCATCCGTAAAACCGCTAATTGGCAAGGTCATCAATTGATTGTTGACCATCATTTTAAGCGAGTCCCAATAAAATCCAGTCACAATAAGTTTGTTACCATTACAGCTTATTGCATTGGCTCTATCCGCTTTTTTACCACCAATTTGATTTGCCCATATAAAATTAAAAGCACTATCGTATTTGGCAACAAAAGCATCTGTGTTACCTTTGGTAGTTAATTCAAATGTATCCTTACCGGGGTCGAAATCCACAACACGACTAAAGTATCCGGAGATATAAAAATTATCGTTATCATCTACACAGATTGATAGAGCTTCATCCAGAGAATCACCTCCAATAGACATGGCATTAATCAGTTGTCCATTTTTATTAAGTTTAACAACGACGATATCAAAAGTGTTATTTTTTACATCAACAATCATGGAACCGGTATCAGGGTCGAGATCAATTTTGGATCCTATGTAACCAGCGAGATAAATATTGCCTTTAGAATCGGTAGCGAGCGAGCTGGCCTGATGTAATCCAGGATAAACGCCGCTAAAATGACGCACATAGGCAAATTGCGACTTCATAGGTTGAGCATTGAGATGGTCTTTCTGAGAGAGCTGAGTAGAGGCCAGAAAGGCAAGTGAAAAAGCAATAACTTTAAGGAAATTCATAATAATAAAATTTTAGTTTTTAGGGAAATCAAGCACAATTCAAATATACTATTGATTTTTAATTTATTAGGTAAACGGATAAAAAACGTGCAAAAACATGTAAATAATTACAGGATGAGAATCGAAGAAAAAGGGAAGTTGCGATACTTTTTAAGAAAAATGGGAAATAGCAAGAGATAAGGGAGAAGATCCATACCTTCAATTCCCTATTAATCAATATAGATTCGACTTATTAAAACAATACTTGAAACCCTGTCAGATAAAGAAAAGACATATTTTAACACAATCCCAATTTAGGTAAAAAATAAAAATAATGTGACTAAAATGGTACTAACTTTTAAACGTAAAGTATTGAAATAAATGTCATTACAAATTATGCACGATTATTTATACATTTTTTAATATGAAATGGCTTGTATAAACCAAAAATTGAATTTAATATTGCCTTTGAAAAATTAGGTATAATTACGCACTGAGTAAAAATACCTAATAATTCAGGACTAAAAACAAAACAAAGTGGCGAGAGCCGAGAGACACAAGTATATGACTACACAACTTATCAATTATCGTTCAAAGAGCGTTCAATTGAAAACACCGAACCGCGCCTATCACATCGAACAAATGTCTGATGGAATTGTAGCTAAAAGCAATTCAGTGACCTTGTTCAAATATGCTATAAAATCAACAACAGAGACGTATTCGACGTCAACACTTTTCCAAACTAATTCCTTTAACTGCATTAAACGAGAAAGACTTTTCCGGTCGCCTCACCCTTTACATTCGCGTACGAGGTTGAGCAGACTGGTTGGTTAGGACATCCAAAAGACACTTAATTGGATTGCAGTTGATAGAATGGAGAGTGTAGAACCCATCAAAAGACCCAAAATCAACCAAAAGACCACCTATCAATCAGGTCTTATGGAAGAGTTGGCTTTTGACCGACAAACTTTTGATCGATTTAAAGATCAGGAGTCAGAACTAGAAAATAAAACAAACAAAAACACAACCATTTACACAAACGCGATGAAAGAACAACTACGAAGCATTAACTTCAACAACTATCTCAGGTACATTAAATTGTTCCTGATTCTGGGTGATCTCGTATTCCTGAACCTCTCCTATCTGGTGTCGTTCATTATACGATACGATCACTATGACGTTTTCTTCACCAGAGACTCTCAAATATTCATTTTTATTACGAATATTTTCTGGCTCTACCTGGTTTATCATTTCAACGAGTTTACCTTTAACCGCACAGACAGTATCGAAAAATCCGTCACCAAGACCTTGAGATTGATACTCTATTTGTTCCTGTCACTGGTAACCTTCTCTGAACTCTTCTATTTTCATAACCTGAATAGAATGGGATTCCTCACCTTCTTCCTTAATTTTATTATCCTGACACTTATTTATCGTATTGTTGCAATACAGTACCTAAGGAAATTACGCAAGTCGGGTAACAATTTCCGCAATGTCATCATTGTTGGTTCTGAAGACATGGGTAAGGAAATCTACAATGCCCTTACTGCCGACCTTTCTCAAGGTTATAAAGTATTGGGATATTTTGACGACAAAAAAGGTGATACCGGTATTGTTGCTCAATACTTAGGACCGGTGCGTCAGTTATACGAATTTGTCATCACCAATTCGGTACAGGAGGTATATGTTGCATTGCGCGACTTCTCCTCAATTGAAATCAGACAGATGATCAGTTTCTGCGAAAGGAATCTGATTCGAATCAAGTTTGTACCGGACTATAAACTCTTTAAAGAAACCAACAGTGTATCCATAGATTTTTATGGCAATGTACCTGTTGTATCACTGAGAGAAGAGCCGCTTGAAATTCCAATGAACAGATTGAAAAAGCGTTTCTTCGACATCACATTTTCGTTATTGGTTATCCTGTTTATCTTCCCTTGGCTTTTCCCAATCCTGATGATTTTGGTTAAGCTGAGCTCACCGGGACCAATCTTCTTTAAGCAAAAACGCACAGGCGAAGGCAACAGAGAATTCTATTGCTGGAAATTCAGGTCGATGCGTATGAATAAGGATTCAGATTTAAGACAGGCATCAGCCAATGATGACAGAATCACCAAGATTGGTAAATTCCTAAGAAAAACCAATCTGGATGAAATGCCACAGTTCTTCAATGTATTAATTGGTAATATGTCTGTTGTTGGACCACGTCCGCACATGGTTAAGCACACCAATGAGTACTCAGAGGTGATAGACAATTATCTGGTTCGTCACTTTGCACGTCCAGGTATTACAGGGTGGGCACAAACCAACGGCTTAAGAGGCGAAACCAAAAGTGTTGAGAAAATGGCCAAGCGTATAGAATACGATATCTGGTACATAGAAAACTGGTCGTTCCTGCTTGAGTTAAAAATTATTTACTTTACTGTTCGCAACATGTTTGTTGGGGATAAGAATGCTGTCTAGAACAAATATCATCAAACGCGCATAAAAGAAGGGCCCTCGACAAGAGGGTCTTTTTTTATACAGATATTTTTAAAGTGAAATTTACTGTTTGAGCTTGCTGGAATTTATTCGTTCAATTGCTTAACCGAATTGGCTTAATGAAACATCCTTTTCAGAATTGTATCCTGATTGAGGAACTGTTCGGCATAAGCACGGGCATTTTTCCTTTTCTCATCCTGATGATTGCTGCAGGCAAATAAGATGGCGCCTTTCAGGGCAGTATTATTTTCAGGTTCAATTAAGATGCCCATATCGTATTGATAGATGACATCGTACAAACTGGTGCCAGGAAAAGCTGTAGCTATAGACAAACCACCGGCAGCCAGAATAGTCGTCAACTTACTTGGCATTACCAGGTCGGCAGCTTCTGCTTTTTGAAGAACCAGATGCACATCGGCCATATTGAGAAATTCATTGAAGGTTTCCATAGGTTGAAGAGGCAGAAAGCTGATATTTTTCAATTGTCTGTCAACAACTTTAGCTTGTAATTTTTCTTTATAAGGGCCGGTACCACAAATGACAATTCGGATTTTAGTTTCGTTTTTAATTTCGTCTGCAATATCCAGTAGTGCATCCAGACCTTGTTTTTCGCCAATACTTCCCGAATAAAGCACAATTTTTTCATCTTCCGAAAACTGCCATTTCAATTTGAGTTGATTTCTGTTTTCAAGAGGATGAAACTTAACTGTATCGACCCAGTTGGGAAATAAAATGATGTCTTTACCCGATTTAGCCTGAATTTTACGATTCATTCCAATAGAGATGGAAGAAATTGAGTTGACTCTTTTAAGAATAAATTTCTCCATTCCAAAAAGCAGTGTAAACACCCAGTTGGCTTTGATGACTTTTAAATCCTTTGCTGCTTCAATTTGTAAATCCTGAATATGGTAATTGACTTCAGAACCTCGCAGCCATTTATAAATTAAAGCCAGAAATCCCAGGTGAAAAGGAGGCGCTATGCAGAACACTTTATGGTGTTTCTTTCTGAACAACTGAGCCATCAACATCACAGAAGCCGACATAAAAAAAGTAGCTTCATGAATGATGCGCTTTAAACCACTTGGATTAGCAGGCACCCACATAGGACATCTCAGCACTTTTAAATTGCCATTATAACTCAGTTCTTTTTTATAAAAGCTATTGTTGTATGGTTCCTGAACTTTCCAATTAGGATAATACGGGAATGAGGTAATAACAGTTACTTCAAAACCATTGGAAGCCAGCCAGGCCGCCATTTCGCCGGTATATTTTCCGATACCTGTGAGTTCAGGCGAAAAATTGATTCCAATGATTAATATGCGTTTTTTAGTTTGTGCCAATGTTTAAAACAGTTTTGATTTTATAAAGAGAAGTTTCTTTTTTATTTTTCGTATTTTGTCTGATAATTTCACAGGAGGCAGATACGCTGAAGTGAGTGGTTTATATGTCAGTTTCAAGGCCTGCATCATAAAAGGCGCATCCGCTTTGAGCACTTCATTGTTATTGCCTTTTCCTCCGAGATAAAATCCATTGTAAGTTCTGAAATACATTTGATTCAGACTGGAAGGAATTTTGTGAAACTCGGTACTGACAGATTTCTCGGTTCTTAATGTGACATGATTATCTACTTCGGCATTCACATGAAGATAAAGACCAGAACTTGTTTTGAGAGCGACTTTACCATTTCCGATATCTTCGATTGTCAGTTGAGTATGCTTCATATTTCCGGAATTACTGACCCATTTCAATTGAGCACCTACCCTATCCTCATATTGCAAAACACAAGCATTTGGGGACAGCAGAGCGAATGCATCCTGAGCAGCTTCTGTCAATCTGCGGTCTTTGATTTCATCCAATCCAACAAACTTATACCCTTTTTGAATCAGCAGAGGAATTAGTGCCTTAGTTAACTCAAGAGTTTTATTAAGAGGTTTAACGATATCCATATCCGCAATTTCATCGTGCATAACGATGACCCCTTTCCCAAGTTTTTCAATTTCATCCAGATAAGCCTGAACAGTTTCGTCAACCGACTTACCTAATTTCCAGTAATAGCAATCTATCCCTGGAATATCCCAATGCACGGGACCACACATTTTATAAGAACTTTCAAATGCCACATTCAGTTCATTAGCTACTTCGGGCGACCATTTGCCGTAAGGCGCTCTGAAATAAGTAATTTTATTGCGGTTGTATTGACCTATACAAGTATTGGTTCTAATAATCTGATCGCGGATATCGCCATCATTGCCCACATAGATAGGCATATCCGGATGTTCGAAAGTGTGATTGCCGATGATATGGCCCATTTTACTGAGATTATTCAGCACTTCAGGAAGTTCAACCGCATATTTACCTACCACAAAAAATGTAGCTCTTACACCTTGTTCATAAAGAAATTCACCTATAGCCTGTGAGAACTGACCCGGACCATCATCGTAAGTCAGGCAAAGCGTCTTATCCGGCAATTGAATATTAGATATGTCTTGAGTAGAAAACATCAGTTTTTGGAAGTTATTTGTTTAAAATACCGGAGATATTTATCGGCTACAGCAAAGCGGGAGTGGTCAGTCAAATATTGTGTTTTTGTTTGATCCATTTCTGCATTTGCATTTAATTGAAGTCTTTTTAGCAACAAAGATTTCAGAGCATTTTTATCGCCCATAGGAAACACATCGCCATGAGCGCCAACTGCTTCTTCGAGGCCACCGGCATTGGAAACTATCATGTGACAACCACAAGCCATTCCTTCGAGAGCGACGATACCAAAACCTTCGACGTCAAGAGAAGGCACTATCATAGTTCTATGTTGATTGAGCAGTCGTGCCAGTTCTTCATTTTGTTTGAAACCGAGAAAGCTGATTGAATCTTGCAGGTTCAAAGATTTCACTTTATTCTGAAGTTTTTCCATTTCGAAGCCATCTCCGATAATATTGAGTGTAAATTTCTGATTGAGTTCAGCACAGGCATCAATGAGCAATTCACAGCCTTTTTGAGAGACCAGACGACCGACAAAGGCAAAATCATATTGTCTGTTTTCTTCAGGATACAATTTAAACAGTTCATCGTTATAGCAATTGTAAATGACTTTAGAAGGCACTTGAAGGAAATTGGCTACACTTTGACTAACGGCGATATTGCCACTGGCTCTTTTAATTAAGAAGTTTTTAAATTTAGTTTTAAGGTCATTGAAATACATGAGGTGAAAATCGTTGTGAGAGATGACCCATTTTTTAAAAGGGTTAAATGCAAACAACCAAACACCTTTGAGAGTGATATTAGGCATATAAACCAAATCGCACCAAAAGAACAATTGCAATTGTTTCCATTTTTCTGATGCGTGAACAACTTCGATATTGTCGAGTGGTTTTGAAGGGTCTTGAACTTGCTCGGTGACCACTTTAACCTCATGCCCGGCTTTCACAAATTCGCGCACAAGGAAAAGGCTATGGTTTTCGATACCACCAATAGCAGGATAAAACACCGAAGAATAGACCAGAATTTTCATTTCCTTTCAGCCTGTAGTTCTTTAATTTTACAATAGATGAGGGTGAAATATGACATTTTAAGAATTGCAAAAGCGAATCCCCTTCTTCCATCTCTGAATCCACCCAGGAGAAAGAAGCTTCCAAAAAAGAAAGCCGGACCAATCCAAACAGACCTCATGAGTCTGTATTTTAATTTTTGTTTCCAGGTCCATTTAGAGGAGATGTTTGTATCATTTACCGCTTTCAAGAATCTGGAAGCTTCCCAGGATGCATAGTCAGTGTGTTTATTGACATAATGCACAGCACCTCTGAAATCCTGATGGTCGATTTTGCTTTTGATCTCCCCTATTTTACCTTCAATAACAGGGTGTTCATGAATTTCCATATCCAGCTTACTCCACTGTTCTTCATCGATACGCTCGTATTCGCCGGCACCAACTTTAAATAAAGCCAGTTTATGAAGCGGGTATCCCCCTTTCAGTTTTTTACCCATGAAGTAAATGGTATATGCCAGCCAGAAACCGGCGTATTCATCCTTTTGAAGAGCAGCCGTCAACTCAGTTTTAAATTCGGGCGTCAGATACTCATCCGCATCCAGAAAAAGCACCCATTTGGTATCAGGAGCGTGATTGCGCAAATACCAGTTGCGTTTTTTAGGAAATTTTCCATCCCATTTAAACTGAATAAATTCAGCACCAAAGTCTTTGGCAATTTGTTCCGTTTTATCAGTGCTACCTGAATCAATCACGACGATTTTAGCCGCGAAATTCTGACCAATTGCCTGCAGACAACCCGGTAAATTTTTCTCTTCATTGAGAGCAGGAATAGCTATTGTAAGATCGAGCATGATGTTTATTGGAATAATTTTGAATTTTGATGAATGTGTTCAGGATTAAACATTGAACTGATGATGACACTTTTGGGAAAGTCCTTTTGCAGTGTGCTTAGTTTTTCGGAAGCTTTAAGAGAAGGATTTCCACCTGAAAGCGGAGAAAAAAGAATATTGGGTTTATCCGCTCTTTTTTGTTTCCACTCTTCATACTGATAAGCTTGTGGAGAACAATCAAATTGCCAGACATCCACCTGCTCTATGTAGTTTTGATGCAAGTCGAACTGATGTCTCATGAAAGCCAGTCCGAAAGCTCTTATTTTACCTTGATTTTTGAGTTTGCTGACAGCTTCGAGCACTTCATCCATGGCCGTTATCGTCTGATGTGTTTCGTGTACAAAGAAATAGTCAATATAATCCGTATGCAAAGCTTTTAGACTTTCATCAAAACTTTTAATCATGTTGGGTGCATTTATAATGAGACGGTCGTGAAATCTGTCTGCCACATTTGTTGAAGCAGTTTGTGCGACCGTTTGAGCAGGACCTTTGGCAGCCTTTAATTTTCTGTAAATGGGCTTTAATGGTTTAAACAGTTGTGCTTTCCAATTGGCTTTGATTCCAAACTTAGTTGCAAGCACCAGATCCTTTCTCTTATCTCGAATTGTTTTACCTACAAAAGCTTCTGCATCGCCATAACCATAAGAGCGCGCCAAATCAAAATGGTTAATCCCTTCAGACAAAGCTGCATCAATTGCACGTTTAGAATCGGCAGCATTTCTTGCTCCCAGTATGGATGAGCATCCAAATGCCAGAGCTGAAGATTTTATTCCATTGTATATCTCAATATATCTCATGACAGTTTGCTTAAATGATGGGCCATTCGAACGGCAAAAGCGCCAATGAAATAAGTTGGATTGGCCTGGCCAGAAGTTGGGAAGACACTGCAACTGCAAATGTACAGATTACTGGTTCCAAATACTTTTAAATCGTTATTTACAACGCCTGAATCAGCAGAATTAGCAATACGTGTTGTGCCGGATTGGTGAATACCATCTTTTGAATTGGCTCTGACAGCATCTTCCAGTTCGTTATCAGGGTGCCAAAAATCCAATTGACCGCATTTGATGGAGCGCAGATATGCATCCAGTTCTTTATGGAGTTGCACAATGGCTTTAACATCGGCATCCAGTAATTTATAATCAATTTTTAATGTATTGCCATCCTCAGCGAGATACATTCTGTTATCGGCATCAGGAATTTGTTCAGAGTGAAAATGGAGGGCGTAGGTATTTTGAGAATTGTAAAGAAAGACACCCGGCAATTTGCGTTTCGGAATGTAGCGTTTATAAAAAATGCTGAAAGGAATCCAAAACGACATTGGAAAATCTTTCAAAAGATTCCAGAAATGTTTACCCAGACCATTAACCTTTCCTTTAGTTACAGAGTGTTTAATGGCAGGAGGTGCCAGTTTCTTACCCAAAATAGGGGTTATCATAGCCAGATACATAAAAGACATTGCACCATTTTTATGTTCAGGATTATGGTAAAGTGGGTTGTCAAGCCAGAAAGCCGAATTGAGCAGGTTTTTAGATTTCAGAAAGTCGGTAGTAAACTGAAAACGCCTTCTGACATATACCTCATCATCCATTTGAAATGCAAAATCTGTTTTTTTAGGGTCTCCATAAAACTTCACAGAGGCGATTTTACCGGAGATATGGCTTTGATAATATTTACCAAGCGCATTGGGAACAAAACCAAGAGTCTTAAAAATCTGCGTATTTTTCAAAAGCAAGCGGGTAGTTTCCTGAGCGCCTGCAGCAATAGAAAACTGCTTTGCTTTCAATTCAAATGATCTGTTGGCATCAACCTGCAAGAGTTCAACGGCTATAACTTGCTCACCATCCATTTTAAACTGAGTAGCCTGGCAAGATTCAAACAAGACTATGTTAGCAGATTCCTCAAGTTGCCTTTCATATCTGGCACCAAATCTGGTTGGCATACTCCAGCGTTCGAGACGAGAATCGGTAACAATACCGGATACAAAACCATCGGCTATGCGTTTCTTTTTAACGTTAGCCACATTATCCAGGTCAAATTGTTCGGAGCCACATTCAAAGTACTGAGAGTTTTTGGGCAGGTATTGTTGAATTTCTTCAAACAAATCCATTGACCAGGTACAATCATTGTTGACGATAGGACGCGGGACAAAATCAATTTCATCAAACATAACACATCTTCCGCCCCAGGTCCTGCTTGTTCCTCCGAGCCCCTTGTTGGTACAGTCGTAAGGACCATAATGATTCACAGGATTATTGATAGAAATAGAATCATCCAAATGGTTATGACCTTCCTGATTACGTGAACCAAACTCAACAAGAGCAACAAATTTATCGGGGTTAAGGGCGGCAAATTCCATAGCTAGTATTATACCTGCCGGGCCAGACCCTATCACACAAAGGTCGTACAGTTTAGATTCGTTTTCCCTGGATGCTTTCATTCTAATGGACTGTTATTTTAGGAAATTGTTTCTTTGTTTAACCGGTTTAGCAGGATTACCTGCGTACACAGTCCATTCATTCATGTGTGTCGACAAAACACTACCGGCACCTAGTACAGAGCCTTCATGACAAATCACACCAGGCAGGACAATAGCGCGAGCGCATATCCAGGCATAAGGTTCGAGTGTGATTTTCTTCTTGACATAATCGAAGTTCTTAGAGTGGTAGTTATGAGTAGCGCCGCAAATGTAAGCACCTTGAGAAATAATGCTGTGATGTCCCATGTATACACCACCGGGGTTGTACAACTCAACATCTGGACCTATTGTAACAACTTCATCCGTTTCTAGCAATCTCGGCGACCAGATTCTACAAGAAGGATAAATGAAATTATCTTTTCCAATTTTGGCGCCGAACAACCGGAGATAAAAAATTCTGTATCTATGCAGATTACGCGGCGTCCATGAACAAAACACCAACCAGGTTAAGTTCCAGACAAGTCTGTAAATCTTATCTGTGAAACTAAAGACTGGCCTTTGGTAGGCATCTTCATTATTAATATCGTGTGAATTTAGCATGTCTGAGTGTGTAGTTCATTGTTTAATACTTCGAGCAAACGGGCAGCTGCAGCTTCATTGGTAAAAGCCGACTGATACAAACTGTAAGCTTTGTTTTTCATTGTATGTTTATCCTCGTCCGACAATTTCTTCCATGAATTCAATGCTTCTGAAATCCCTTCATGAGTATCGGAGCAAATTATTCCGGCATTTGAATGTTCAATTTCGGCAAATATGTTGACTTTGTTTGAGATAATCACGGGGCATTTACAAGCCAAGGCTTCTGCAACAGCAATACCAAAATTTTCCTGGTGACTTGGCAATACAAAGGCTTCGCAGTTATAAAAAGCCGACCATTTTTTCTGTCCTTGCAACATCCCTGTAAAGATGACTTTACGCTTTAAGAATTCAGATGCATTCACCATTTGCGTTAAAGACTGACCAAAGGCAGTGTCCATACCCGGTCCGGCTATAGCCAATTGAGGCGCCATTTCATTCCCGGCATACGCATTCTCGTAAGACTTAATTAAAATATCCACCCCTTTTTTGGGATGAATTCGACTTAAGAACAACAGATACTTACCCTGTTGAAGCGTTGGAAATTCTTTAAGAAACTGTAAATCCTGCTGATCGTTTTGTGCAGGAGGTGCCTGAACTCCATAGGATATGTTAAGCGTTTTCTTTGGGCGGTAAGGTTTAAAAGATGTAGCTGCCAATCTCATTTCCTCTTCACAAGTGAACAGCAAGCCATCCAAACTTTCAATATTTTTAGATTCCAGTAAATGCCAATAGATAGTATTTCTAAGTGCCTTTAACTTTCGTCCTTCGGCTTTCTGAAAATACGGATCGAGCATACCATGAGGCATCACATAAACTTTAGGCAAACTTGTGCCATGAGTTTGTTTCAATTTTTTGTAAGCATTTCTGACCGCATAGACATGATATTGCCACAAGCCATGAACGATGACCACATCATAGGTTGCAAGATGAGCCAATAACCAATCATACAAATTGGCATTCTTAGCCCAGGGACCATTTGATTTGCCAACCGCATGAATCACAAAATCATCTTTTTGAATGAACTCTTCATTTGGGTCATCCATGCAGACAACTTCATTTTCGACACCCAGCGATTTAAGCGCAGGAATAGAATTTCTGATGCCCTGACAAGGACCACCAAAAGCAGGATTCATGCTTGTTATGACGCGGAGTATTTTCAATATTTAAACTTCGATATTATTTTTTTCCATCCATTGTTCCAGGACTACAAAAGCCCAAACATGGGTCCATGTAATGCTTTTATCGCGATTTAAAAATCTGTTCCAGAAACTCAGCAAACTGCCTTTTTTAAACAGAGCTCGAGTTTCCAATTTTTCGATTGAGTTCTGACAGTAAGATTTCAGTTCGTTGCGCAACCAATAATCCCAGGGGAAGGAAAATCCTTTTTTAGGTCTGTAGACGATATCATGCGGCAACATATCCCCCATCGCTTTCACCAACAAAGCTTTAGGTGTTCCTTCTTCCATTTTAAACTCATCTGGCACGCCCAGTAAGTACTCTATCAATTCATAGTCAAAGAACGGTTCTCTGACCTCAAGTGCCCAGGCCATACTCATCTGGTCGGTATCCTTGATAAGCACATCGAGCGTATAGTTACTCATTTCACCGACAGAATACTGACTTAAGGCAGGCATAGACTGAACTGCAGAACTATTCAGGTCAACAAAGTTGTCCAATTCCTTACACTTAGGCTGGTCGATCAGTTTTTCCATTTCCTTTTTAAGGAAAATTCTGCGACTGTTGTTATAGAATTTTGTGAAGCCCTTCCCTTCTGATTGTTGTAAATCGTATATTTTAGTTAATGCACGGTGATTGTATAACTTTGAAGCAACAGACACCAGTAACTGGCTCACAGGATTAGTGAGTAGAAAGCCATACTTTTTAAATTTCTTCCAGCGGGCAAAATTCTTGTAACCGGCAAACAATTCATCACCACCCAAGCCGGTTAACACGACTTTAATACCAGTATCTTTCACCAGTTTAGAGACCAAATAAGTATTGATACCATCGACAGTTGGGGAATCGAGGTCATTAAAGAAACCAGGCAATTCTTCGATGAGCATTGAAGGTTTCAATAAAATTTCGGTGTGTTTGGTGCCGTATTTTTCGGCAATCATGCGCGCATAGGTCGATTCATCGAATTCCTTTTCATCAAACACAATTGAGAAAGTAGAAATTGGATTGGGACTTTGAGTAGCCATAGCTGCAACAGCTGCAGAAGAGTCGATACCGCCTGAAAGGAAGGCACCAACCGGCACATCAGCCACCATACGTCTTCGGATAGACTGCTGAAAAAGCTCCAGAGTTTTCGACTGAGCTTCGGCAAGCGACTTAGGTTGTCTGGCTTTATCAGGCGACTTAGCCATAGTCCAGTATTGTTCCGTTTTCAATACGCCCCCTTTAAATGTTGCAGAATAACCAGGGAGTAATTGATGAATATCCGATAATATAGTTCTTGGAGTTTTAACTGCTATACGCGAGAGATATTCGCACAAACCCTGTCTGTCAATTTTACGGGAGACAAGATTGCTGGCTAACAGGCTTCTCATTTCAGAGCCGAACACCAATACACCATTGTTGACAGAATAGTATAGCGGTTTAATGCCCATTCTGTCGCGTGCGATGAAAAGGTCTTTTTCCTGTTTATCCCAAATGGCAAAAGCAAACATTCCATTGAGTTTACTGAGACAATCTTTGCCCCATTTCATATAAGCCGCCAGTATGACCTCAGTATCCGAATTGGTTTTCCAATTAAAGTCGATAAGCGCTTTTACTTCCTGATAATTGTATATTTCTCCATTGAAGACGATGACAAAGCGACCACTTGCCTCGTGAAGAGGTTGGTCGGCACCATGACTGAGGTCGATGATAGAAAGGCGAACATGACCGAGAGCCACTTGTTCGTCCACAAAACTGCCCTGAGCGTCAGGTCCGCGGTGTTGCATGGCATCCATCATTGGCTGAATGAGAGATTGACCTTTAACTTTATCGAGACCTATTATTCCTGATATTCCACACATAATTTTTAATAGACGAATCCGTCTGTTCGGTTAAAATATTTAGCATCCTTAGGCATATCTGCTATCATTTTAGCAGGTACACCACCATATAATTTATACTCTTCAGTAAACGCTTTATTGAGCAGAGATTTAGCGCCCAGCACACTGTATGCCGGCAGTTTGGCACCACCCAAAACAACGACGTTAGTTCCAACAAAAGCAAAATCACCAATTTCGATAGGAGCACTGTCCTGAATATTTTCTATAACATTGATAGAGTGAGACAAAAACTGAGACTGATAACCTGCAATGGTGACCATCCTTCCGATTTTAATTGTATTGGTGCAATCGATATGGTGGTTTTTGGTAAAGTGAGAATTATCAGACATGATGAGTTCAGATTTTCTATCTGTTTGGTGTTTAAAATATTGGGAGTCTCCAGTCCCAAGACCGGTGATCCAGCAGCCTCTTCCAATAGAAGAGTTTTCACCCAGTTCGATATAATCGAGGTGAATGGCAACAGATAAACTATAGAAACGAGAGCCAGCAGCCATTTTTAATTTACGAGGGAAAATCCATGCTAATCCGATATGAGCTGTAGGATGAATATCGTAACCATACAGTTTTCTCAGCATGAAACGCTTTAATGACCAGGGCAATATAACGACAAGAGCTTTAAGTAGTTTTCCCATTAGATTAGATGAAAGTCAATATATTCTTGAATCATGCGTTCGGGTTTAAAACGATTGCAATTTACAAATCCTTTTTGAACCAGTTCGCTTTTGAATTTTTCATTGGACAGAGATTGAAATGCTTTGACAAATTCTTCAGGTTTATCCGGATGACAATGCAAAGCTGCTCCACCACTCACTTCAGGAATAGGTTCGATATTAGAGGCAATGACAGGAGCGCCGCAAGCCTGAGCTTCTATTACCGGCCAGCCGAAACCTTCAGAGTATGAAGGAAACACAAATGCATCACAGGCACTGTAAAGGGCATTCAGCATTTCATAGCCCGGACGTTTAACCATTACTACTCTGTCTTTCAAACCTTTTTCATTGATTTGAAAATACAATTCAGGGTCAATTTCCTGACCAGCTAAAACGACCTTTCCATTCCATTGATCTTTTAGCATATCGAGCATTGCTATGAGTAATTTTCTGTTTTTTCTTGGCAAAGAAGAACCAATATGCAGAATAAAAGGTTCATGGACAGACACACCGCCAATGGATAAAATCCTCAATGCATCCTGTTTAGGAACAGGTTGAAAAAACTCATTAAAAGCATTTAAAATCAGTCGGCGGTCACAGGCTCTGTAATTATCCGATTTATCCAATTCGTTCAATTGATTTAATGTTGTTGCCGACACTGCAGCCAGTTTTTTGGCTCTTATCAATCCACCCAAAATCCATTTTTGTAAAACAACACCAAAGCTGGAAGCTTCGCAATAAGCATCTTTATGACCCAGAGCTCCTCTGATTGCCAGGACATCGTGACAAGAGACAACAGTTTTATGATTGGGCAGATAAGGCAGATAAATGACATTGGAGTGGTCGCAAATATGGAAACGCACATTGTACTTTCTGTTAGAAGGCAAGAGTCTGTACAACAAAAGAAGTAAAGGGAATATCAACCATTTATCGAGATATGCCAGCCATTTACCATATCCATTCAGGGTATTTTTAGCGAAGTGTCCAAAGCAAACTTTGGGGCGCCAAATTTCGGCTCTGTGACCGGCATTGATGTATCCATTGCGCAGAAGATTCGCAAAGAGTTCCATACTCATTTGTTTATCTTTTGCGTAATTTCCAATTAAGATAATCTTCAGTTTTGTGTTTTCGTTATTGTTCGTATTTGTGTTCAATTGTCTGTTTTTTCGTTAAAACCAGCGAGCATCATCCCACCCATTATGGTACTAAAACCAACAGAAGTTGGCTGGGCCCACTGGCCTTGAAGGAATATAAGGAAACTTACACCCAGGAGCATCCAGGGCAAGAAGTTTTCTTTTCGCATAAATTTAAATGATTTGACGGCCATATTGGAAGCGAAACTGATTCGCACGAATATGAGGATTAATCCCATGATGGGGCCCATTTCTCCAATGATTCTCCCCCACTCTTCTTCAGAAATTAGAAAGACATTGCTATTTCCCAAAAGCAACTGAGCACCGACATTACTTCCCATTCCAATTCCCAGTCCGAAGAATGAATGCTGAGTCGATTCGGATAAAGCTTTTAACATACCACCCAGAAAGCGGTCGACGAATACATTTTCCAGTCCGCCTTCTGCTTCGTTGGCTGTTTCAAATCTGTCGGTGAAAGCACCAGTTGACACTTGAAAAAACTCAGTCTGACTCAGTATGGCAATGGCTAAAATTCCGATACCAAAGAGCGTAAAAATTTTACTGACGTGTTTAGATTTAGTGGAGACTGCCATGACCATCATCATCAGTTCTATTATAGTATTAAACAAGAGTGAACGACTAATAGACATTGGTATAGCGACAATGAGAGCTCCGGCAGAACCAATCAACAATATTTTGGGAAGACGTTCGGAGCGGATAAAGAAGTACAATACAAAAACACTGACCATACTGTAGAACTGTACCAGACCAGTTGTAAAGGAGAATGTACCCGGTGGTCTGAAGAACTCACCAGAACCCGAGAAACCACCACCTTCGGCATTGCCACCAATACCCCTGTTAATCCAGGCAGACTGAGGCGAATAAAATTGCAAAGCTATAATAACAGCCATTGGAATTGCAATCCATAAGACTGCCCTACCCATAGACTCGACATCCTCACGAGTGAAAATTTTACCCATGATAAACATCATTGGGAAATGAAGAAACAAAGTTCTGGCGCCATATAAAGCGACAAACAGATTGCCATGACCGAATCCCATTGCCGTTATAACACTAAACACGCCAATAAGACTTACAATTTTTATATAAGCAACATTTGGAAATATTTTGTACCGCATAGCAGTAATAATAATCCAGAATGCGAATGGGTCGCGAATAATAAGAAGAGGTGTTGCCAAACCAGGAAGGAACCATTTGCGCAGAGCTCCTTCAAAAATCAACAGATAAAAATACAGCCAAATACCCAGCTTTATCTGCCAGACAGGATCTGACCATGTTCTTTTAACATAGTTATCCTGAGTGCGCGATATGATGCCAGAGGTACTAAGTTCCATGATGTAGATTTACATTTGATTTAAAAGCTTCCTGCACACCCAGTGCAAGGTCGTCTCCGTAATTTATCCAGGTTCTGCTCTGCGCGGTTTGAAATGCGTTCATGCCAACCTGAGCTAAAAGTTCCCTGTCAGATTCGAGTAATGAAAGTATTTCTGTTAAAGCATCCGTTGAGCCGGCATCAATGATCCAGCCGTCTTTCTTATTTGTAATGATATCCGGACCCGCTGTTCTGTCAGTAGTGATAACCGGAGTACCTTGTGACATAGCTTCGGTAATGACTAATCCAAAACCTTCGAATAAAGATGGAAAAGCCAATACATCCATTTGCTTCATTAAGTCAAGAATAGCAGCGTGGGGTAAGCTAGGTATCCATTTGCATGTCTGCAAAGCCTTATCCAGAGCAGGACTTTCGGCATTGCCTTTCGAACCAACAACAGTCAACTCTATTGACTTTCCTAATTTAGCCACAGCTTCGAACAAGTTAGCCAGACCTTTTCTCTGTGACAGCCCTCCAACAAATAAAACTTTTAGTGGGCTTGACCTATCTGTAGAATAGGCCATTTTAGAATCAGGCTGAGGGAATCCATAAGGTATTACACTAACAGGAGCCAGTTGAGAGGGATAGGCCTGAAGTGTTTTAGCTGTAAAGCTGCTGGCAACAAATATGGCATCAGCCAATTCAAGTTCCCGGTCTTTTCTATCGAGTTTATCTTTAGAATCATTAAAACCAGTTATTGTTGCCGCCCAATCAGGTCTGAGTTCTCTTTCCTGTTCGAGCAACTGTCTGGCCATTCTCCAATAGCCGATTGGCAAATCGTAGTAATTCTTAATACCCAGTGATTGAGCAGCCATAAAAGAATATTCAGCTCCATCTTCAAATGCGTAAATGGCTTCTGAATGAATACCAGATTTTAAACGACGGGCTAAAATCTCATCCATTTTCCGATAAACAGCGTCAACACTAAATGGTCCGACTTCATGTCTGTACAATTTTTTAAATCCGGATTTCATGGCGATTAATCGTCCGAATTCTCTGTATGCATGTGTATGCGTATATGGTTTTAAAATTCTGTCAAATTCCCTTCTTCTTATTTCAGACAGAGGGCCTTTTGAAACAGCGTGCAACCATGAACCCTTAAAACAGGCAATAGCGGTATGAAACTCTTTCAGCATTTTAGCACGGGCAAACCCGGTCAATGCCGCTCTTACATTGGCATTTCCATTGGGGTGCATCGCTATGACTGAAGGGTGTTTCATGAAACAGGAACTTTAAGTTTTAAGTCTTCAATAAATTTATTGGCTATTGTTTCAAGCTTATTGATCCGGCCTGGTTTGTGGAGACTGCCCAACCAATCTGCGAGCATACCTGCTTTATATTCTGTGATAGGCTCATCAATTTCAAAATTAATATCAATTTCAGGTTCCCAGTCTACAGCAACATTCAGCACAGGTAAACCGTGTTTGAACATGGCAGCAACAGAACCACTTTTTTCGTACAGTTTGAAAGGTGTCGTTGAAATACCGATATCAGCATCATTCATTAAATCAGATAAAGCTTCGACGCTCAAAACACCGAGTTTTTTGCATTCAATTTTGTTAGATTTAAATGCCTGGTACCAGTCTCCATCATAGGCACCATTTCTGCCTGCAAAAACAACCTGAACCTGTCTTTTCTCATTATCCGCAAACTGTCTTAATTCTTTGGCAAAGGACTCAACCGGAGCACCAGGACTAATGAATCCGAAAATCAGAAAACTGAGATTTTTTTGATTGGAGATATCGATATAAGGACGTTCAGGATGAATGACAGGAATATTGCTGATAATTGGCAAATGGAAGGCTTTATAACCGTGGTGCACCAGCATTTGCAAATAGGCTCTTGAGTGTGTGTGAATTACTTTAGGTTTCAATCGTTTCATCATTTTAGCGATGATGTAATTTTGAACCTTGCCGTATAATGTATCTTTCAATACAGGTTTTTTTTCCATACCAAGCCAAAGTTCGTGAAACATCACCTGGAATTTGGAATGAGGAAAAAGGTCTTGAATTTCAGGAGCAAAATCGAAAGGCAAACCTTTGTCATTAAAAGCATACAAGACGTATTGAATACTCACCCATTCAGGTTGAACACCACCCAGCCATCTGTTGATAATTTCAGATTTTTCTGAGGCATTCATTTCTTTAGGAAGTCTGAGAACGGAGAGTGCAATATTATCTGAGTTTTGAAACTCTTCAAGGCTTTGCTCAGTATGTCGGTCGCTATAGGCCAATAGTTTGGTTGTATAACCATGTTTGCTAAGTTCAGATGCAAGACGGCGGGTATAGTCGCCAATACCATCAGCACCTGGCTGAAGCGAACCACAAAGGAATAATATATTTAGTTGGTTATCCAAAATAAGCAGATTACGCCTGAATTGAATTTAATAAGTTCTTAGTGTAGGTTGCATTTTTCCAGTTAAGGCATTCCATGTAACCGGCTGCGCAAGGCACATTACGGGTTAAGTGAACACAAGGGTGGCAAGGCACTTCACTGTCTATCACTTTACCTTTAAAGCCAGGAGAAATGACTCGTGACATACTGACTTCTGTAATACAAACACTGGTTTTTTCGTTAGCGGTTTGCAGCAAATGAGAAGGGAAGCTATCAGTAGAGACATTCCATTTAGCGTTTTTAGCAATGGCGATGATATCACCTGGTTCTTTGTAGTAAGGAATCACTTTAAGACCGGCATCAGTAAACTCTTTCACTTCGTTGTCTTTGTGAAAAAGTGCATAATAGGCATTTGGCAGATTAGTTTTAGCCCATTCAACCGGAACAAACTGACGGCTGGTGCCATTTGGAAAAACCACTATATTTTCGCTGACATCATCTGGTATTTTCAATTCGGGAGACAAAGGAATATTGCCATTTAATCTTTTTAGTATTTCAGGATAATCTTTATTCACCTGTTTAGAATAGGTTTCCCATGAAATATTTCTCAAAAATTTAATGGAGACAACTTCCAGATAGCCGTGGTATGTCTTGCTTATGCCAGCAGGAGGTACATTCACAATACCGAATAAGTCGAGTACATCAAAAATGAACAGATTGATATAGTCTTTAAGTTGCTTTTTCTTTTTATCCTGAATAACGTTTTTGTGAAATGGTTCTATATATTTTTCACCTTTTAATATACCCGGAATTAGGTCTTTAATCCCCAGAGTAGAATAGCTGTATTTCATCTGAGGAGTTTTAGCATCGGCTATATGCAGTCTGTCGCCCCAGGTAATTTTAGCCAGAGGTCTTAAAAATTCTGGAACAAGGATATGAATATCCAAATCAGGGCGAATACCTGCGAGAGTATAAAATCCCAAAAGACGCATCCAGATATCTCCTCTTCCACCTGTAGATGCATCGACGTGCAATGGTTTTTTGGCGCTCATGATTATGCTTCTTTTTGACCTCTTTTATACAGTTGAGGATTTAGACTTGGGTCGTTGTACATTTTAAACTGACGGTAGACTTTAAAACGCAGTGTTGAATTTTGAAGTGCCTGAAATACATCCGACAAGGCACTCGACAAGTCAGACATCTGCTCAGTAAGCACTGCTACTCTGTCGGCGCATTTATTGCGATGTTCATCGCTGGCATCAGGGCGGTCGACTTCCTCCTGCATGTGGTATTTTTTAAGCGTCATAATAGACAAACGGTCAATCATCATACCGGGAGTTTCGGAGTGAATTTTTTCACCAGGTTGAATTTGATTCGATTCCAGATAGCTCAATACCCATTCATCAATTTTCTCCATGGCATTATTTCTGGCCTGATTGTATTTGTCGATATTTCTTTTAGCCTCCACAATACGCATTGGATCAATATCCTTAATACGAGCAATGTCTTCTTCGTGCCAAAGCATAAAGTTCCATTGCGTGTTTTCTTCAATAAACTTCCATGGCAAAGTCTCTTCAGACAACTTCATTTCAGTGTGCCATTCGGTCACTTTCTGCAATTGGAGTTCAAGAATTTTGTTTACGTTTATCATAATAGTGTATGTAGTGTATTTAAATATTTTTTATTCACCTCTTTTGTAGAATCTGCCTATAAAAGCTGCTACTTTTATGAGGAATTGTTTCATTTTTATTTCACTGTCAGAGTGGGAACGCAGAGGAAAATCGGCGTATTTCCAGTAAGCTTTATCCACATATTTTGGAGCAAATCCCTGCGCAACCTGACTAATTGGTTTTATTTTCCATGGTTTGATACCGCCCAAAGCATGAGGTATCAGAGGAACACCAGGTATAAAAGCCATACCTTCCTTACCTGCAAAACTAATTTGACCATCATAGGCTTCGATGGCTGCATTTAATACATCCTGGTCAGATTTTCCAAAAGGCGTGTAAGCACCCATTTCTTCGGGAGGCATTGCTGCACCACCGAGAGAAGATTTATTAAGACCGCCTATTCGAGGGGCTACTTCCTCCATCATCTTTTTCCAGATATGAAGAATATTTTTATCTTTTTTATTTAATCCTATGAATCCCCCATTAACATAAAGAGGTTCTTTGAATTTCAACTGATGGCCATATTGACCAAAAAATTCTCTCCATTCAACTCTTCTTGGGTGATTGCTCCAAACCGGAGAATTGATATCTTCACATACTGCCACCCCACAACTGGTCCATTTTTCAAAGTATTTCCAGTCAGCAACAAAAACGATATCCGGGTCGAAGTAGTACAAATTATCCGCATTTTTAGCCGGACCTTCCCAAAGTTCTACCATAAAATGGGCTTTGAAATTGGTAAAATGCGCATCGGTAGTAATTGGAAGGAAATGCAATTTGACTGTTTCAGACACCTGGAATGAACTTGCATTTTCCCAATTCAATGCGCTATTAGGCTTTGCAGTATTAGCCCATGGAGGCAAATCGCCTCTGTATCCAACATATATTTCACCTTTGAAACCATTTCTAACCAGCGAGTTGGTAAGAACGGCTACCCCATGATGGTAATGTTTCTCAAATAAGGTGCAAACGGCGTTGTTCATTTTGTGTATTATCTTCTTTTTGAATTAATCTTATAAATCATGTACGAGGTATTGACAACTAAGTTGATGGAATTAATAAAAATATTCATTTTAAGAACGCCTTCCACTGTGCCAATTTTAAATAAAATAACAGCTACGGTAATAATAGCAATGTTAAGGGGAATTGAAAAATACGGAGCAATATTCCAGCCCCTGTTAACGAATAAGGAGTAAACATTACCGGCCATCATACCCAGGCTATTGCCTATGATGTTTAACAACAGATAATGTTCCAATCCAATATATTTATCTCCAAGAACG
The DNA here is from genome assembly GCA_963169345.1 of Bacteroidota bacterium. Taxonomy (GTDB): domain Bacteria; phylum Bacteroidota; class Bacteroidia; order NS11-12g; family UBA955; genus JABMMZ01. Next base: position 9,590 of record CAUJCT010000021.1, on the reverse strand, counting down.
CTTAACAGGAAAGTATCGAAAACATAAAAAGCCCCGATTGTAAACAGACTCATCACTGCAAGGAGAGCAAAAATCTGTAGAAATCTGTTGGTGAGAGCAGCTTTGATATCCGGTAATTTGGCAAAACGTGGTACAATCAGGGTCACAAACAATTGAGAGACTATGATCATCACCATTCCCAGTTTATCCAGACCAGCGATTTCGGCTATTGACTGATTGGCTTTACCGGATTCACTGAATATAGAAATAAGGTAAAGATTGATTTGACCTGAAATACTAAAGTAAGCTGCACCGGGCATAATTCTGCTGACAACACGCAGTATTTTTTCCTTATAATTTTCTGTTTGAATTTCGTTTGAATTCGAATTGACCAGTATTTCGTCGCTAATATCAGGATGATCATTAACAGGTTCCTTGTTTACATGATCTTTACTAAACAAACTTTTAAAACTGAATTTGGATCTGTCAGGTTCAGCAGAGAAATCGACATATTTAGCAGCCAGTTTACGGAGTCTCCAGCTGTTGTAAATTTGAGGTAAACCTGCAGCCAGAAGAGCCAGATAAGCATAAGGGAATAAAAAGACAACTATAAAAATCAGCACCAGACGTCCGATGTTAAATTCCATACGGATGCGTTGTAGAGGTACTATATCTTGTTTAATACGAGCAACGATTTCGAGCAGGTTTCCGGATAAAGAAGCCAGAAAAGTTGGAATAATAGAAACCAGAACTACAAAAGACACCATAAAACTGGAACCATTGTTCATCAGGAGTACGATGAGAATTGGAGAAGAAATAATTAAACTGACGATGGCAAATTTCTTGCGAAGATCCATTCCGGTATTCAGTACTTTTCCAAATTTCTTGCTGTTTTCGTGTACCTGAGCACCAAAAGCCATAACACCATTAGAGATACCGCCATCAGCGAGAATCACCATAGTCCCCAAAATGTTATTGGCCATACTATAAAGCGCCAGTTGGGTAGTATCGAGATATCTGACTACAAGGAAACCACTGACCATCCCCAGGCCTGTTACCAGAATCTGAACAATACCGGTAATACTAATGAGTTTCATCCACTCAATAGCTTTGCTCATTCTTTTTTGGCCTGTAGAAAGCTGCGACTCTGAACTCATTCTCTGGATTTACGCTTTTGTGGCCTTTGCCTTTTTCTTCAATTTACCTCTAAAGAATTTGAATACGCCTTTAGGCTGGTGTTCATCGTTGACATAACCATATCCATAGCCACTGCCATATCCATAACCAGCGCCATACCCTTTACCACTGACAGAACCAAATACGCCTCTTGGCTTTAGACCATTGAAGACGATATTCATATTTCTCAGTTCACCATTAGCATACACCTGATCTATGAATTTAAGATAATTTTTAGGGGTATGCTTGTGTCTGACAACGTAGATAGACAAGTCGCTAAATTTATTCAGCAGGCGGGCATCAGAAACCAGACCAATCGGAGGTGAGTCAATGACCAGAAAGTCGTACTCAAGTTTAAGTTCTTCGATAAGGCTATCGAGTTTACCATTGATGATTAATTCGGTAGGATTAGGAGGAATATTGCCTGCGGTTATGATATGGAAATTTTTAAATTCCTTAGTTACTTTAATGACTTCTTTTTTATCTGCAAGACCAGCGAGATAGTCGGTCATACCGGGATTATTGTGCAAATGCAGCATACTGCTCAATTTAGGTTTTCTAAGGTCTAACTCAAGCAGGATAACTTTTTTACCGGTAAGTGCGAAGCTGGCGCAAAGATTAATGGATATAAAGCTTTTTCCTTCACCGGAAATGGAAGAAGTCAGTAAAACTGTTTTATTATCTTTATTAATTCCGAGATATGACAAGGATGTACGAAGTGCTCTAAACTGTTCAGCTATGGCGTTGTTTTTACCGTCTTTAACAACGATGGTTTCTTTTCCGTTATCGTGAATAATTTCGGATATAATATTGGCATTGGTTGCTTTTTCTATTTCGGAGCGGAAAACAACATTGCTGATATAGGTTTCGCGGAGCAATACAAATCCAATGGCGGCTAAAACTCCCATCGCAAAACCGACAAAGTACATATTGAATTTTACCGGAGAAACAGGGAAATAACTACTTTCAGCAGGATTCACCAGTCGAGTATCTGCAACTGAAGAAGCATAAGACAAAGCTGTTTCTTCGCGCTTTTGAAGCAAGAAGGTATAAATACTTTGCTTAACTCCTTGTTCGCGACCGATTTCAATTATTTCTCTTTCCTTTTTAGGAATGCTTCTAAGCATACTTGAATACTTATAGCTTTCGCCCTGAATGGAGGATTTGGTTATTTGTAAATTTTTGCGGGCATTTCTGATGTTTTCGAGCACACTAGGTTTTAGACGATCGATTTCGGAACGCGCAGCAACAACAGAAGGCGAGTTTTCTGCAGAAGTTTTTCTCAATCTGTCGTATTGGAGTTCGGCGGCATTGAGTTTAGAAAGCAATCCAAGCAACTGCTGGTCGGTGATACCCATAGTAGCAGGCACAGTTCCACCGGTTTCATTTTTGTTGATAACATATCTTTCGATTTCGTCCAGGACTGATATCTGAATATTGAGTTCGGCTACACGCGAGTCAGCAGTTTGAGCTTGTTGCATGTAAGCTGTTCCTTCCGTTGAAATATCGACAACCCCTTCTCTTGATTTATAATTCTGTACTTCTGTTTCGATATTAGTCAGTTCATTGATAACCAATTTGAGACGTTTATCAATAAAGTCGAGAGTTGCAGCTGCAGTACCATTTTTATCTCTGATTGAAGCTTCATTGTACACTTTAATCAGACCAGAGAGGATATCGATTGCTCTTTGAGGATTAGGGTCAACAATTTTAAGATTGACAATGGTAGATTGTTTACCTCCGGTGTATACGCTCAATTGTCCTGTCAGTCCTTTTGCCATATCTTTAACAGAAATCAATTGAAGGAAATACTGTTTATTATCGTTGATTTCATGGTCGGCATGGTGTTGAATTTTAAACAAGCCATAAGGAGTAAGCACAGGTACTTCGAGCGGATATTTTTTACCATCGAGCACTACAGCTTTTTCGGTTGGCATATAAGTGAAGGGCACCAAGCCCGGTGTGGTTCTGAAGGAATCAGGTTTCATAGCGATAAAAGAAACCGGAGTAGAATTATAAGAAAGAAGATGTTTTACTCGACCGGGTTCATAAATCTGAGCATAGATACCAAGATTTTTAACCACCTGAGCCATCAGATTTTTAGATTTCAGAAGTTCAATTTCATTCTCAACATTTTTCTTTTTTTCAGTACCTTCCAAAGCATTAAGAACGCTTTCCACGCCATCCTCTTTATCCTTAAGCATGATACCGGCACTGGCTTCATACATTGGAGTGGCGTATCTTATTTTAAAAAATGAGAAAGTAAGACCAATGGCAATTGTCAGAAAGAAAATTGGCCAGTAAGGCAAATATTTCTGCACTATTTCACCTATGATGTTAACGGTCTCCTCCTTTGGTTTGGAATTGATCGGTTGGTTAATTTGTGACATACCGTTTAATTAGCGAATTGTGTATAAAGTAGAACGACGATAGAGAGTGTACTGAGAAACATTGTATAGAATTGTGCCGACCTATCCAGGGATGCTGCTTTTTTCTTAGTAGGTTCGACATAGACAATGTCTTTATTTTCAAGATAATAATATTCACTGTCGAAGATATCATTCTGAGTCAAATCGATTCGTTTATAAATGCGTTTACCATCCTTTTCCCTAATCACCAGCACATTGCTGCGATTGGCAAAGATTGTAAGGTCGCCGGCCTGAGAAATGGCATCAATAATAGTAATTCTTTCGCTTGGCACCGGAATAACACCTGGTCGCATTACCTCTCCCAAAACTGTTACTTTGAAAGATACAAGTCGCACATTAACAACCGGGTTTAAAAGATATTTAAGGATAATTAATCTTTGACGGATGGTATCGGCCAATTGGTCTTTCCACATGCCGGCAGCTTTGATATTGCCCACCAGAGGGAACTTTATGATGCCTGTATCATTCACCAGATAGGTTGGACCCTGAGTAGTTGCACCCGGAACTGCCGCGCCATTGATTTGTCGGAGCACCAATTCATCTGTTTCAGAAACAGTTATTTGAAGAATATCACCTTTGGCAATAGGTGCCTCTTTTGGATAAACCTTCACTTTGGTAACCGAATCTTTTTGAATTTCGGTAAAATAAACGAACTCCTTGTGACCGCCACAAGAGTTGAATAATGCGCCCAAAGAGAGCAGGATGAGAACGTAGTGTATCTGTGTCTTTATGTTGAACATTTTCTTTTGTAAAATGTGTAGTTCTACTTTCAACAAAACTCGCAAAAACGCATTTCAAATGAGGTCGTCGTGATGACTTTAAAGGAACATATCCAGACAGAGTGAAGTAATAACTCTGATTTTTAGTGAAATGGCAGCTCCCATCTTTGACTTGTGTATTCTGTAGTTTTGAGGTGCAATTATAAGCATTTTTTCACTAAATGACATTGAATTTTAACGCTGAAACCTCTATTTATAACAATTTAGACCATTTCTAATATAAAACAGATGAAATAATGAATTGCAGCCTACTGAAAACAAAGTAATTACAAATTAATTAACCATTCAACAAAATAATATAATAAAATAAGAAATTTATATATTTACATATACAGCAAATATTTAAACAAACACTTAAATTATTATTAATTGGTATTCATTGGATTTAACCGATTTTTTGAAGCTTAGCAAAGAAAAGCGTATCGGTTTGAGAGAATCCAAAATTTAAATAACCACTATCAATCAGTTTCAATCCATTATTTACAATAAAATGATTAACATTCTGTTCATTTTCAGCTGAGAAAACGGAGCAAGTCATGTAATAAAGCATCCCATTTTGTTTAAGGTTTTTAATTGCATTAGAAACAATTGTCTTTTGCAGACTGACCATAAAACTCAAGGAATCGGGAGCAAACATTTTTAAATTTTCAGGCGTTCTTCCCCAGGTTCCGCTGCCGGTACAAGGAACATCTAAAACGAGCACATCAGCTTGAAGAGGAACATGTAAAGGTTCGTTTAAATCGGCCAGTTCGGTTTTAGGTTGTATTAAATCGAGCAATCTGAAGCGCGAATTAAGATTTTCCAGAACAGAGTATCTCCTATCGCTACATAGATGTTTAAATGTTCCATCGAATTTTTGCGAAATAAACAGAGACTTCCCTCCGGCTCCGGCACAGGCATCCCAAAGTTGCTGACCGGGTAATACTTCTACTTTATTTGCAACAGCAGCAGAGGCTCTGTCCATGACCCAGGCCATGCCCTTATCGGTTAATTTATCTGCTTTAGATTCAGGTGGCAGCTTTAGAACACAATCATCGAATAACTCAAATGGAATATTGCTGTTATTCAATTCTTCCATGCAATTGTTCTCGAAACCTTTTCGCATGACGAGATAAACCGGTTTCTGATGTAAATGCGATTCGAGCCAGGCATTTGCATCAATTTGGGGACTTAATAAATCGGCAAAAGGGAAGATTGCATTTAGATTATCTAGAGAAGAAGTTCCATTACTGATTTCAAGACCAAACTGTACCATTTCATTGATGGGTTTATTTTCAGTGAAATGTCCCAGCCTGAGGTAAGCATAACAGGCCTTTCGGTAAGTTTTTCTGTCTTTCGCTCCCCAGTTTTTGTGTTGTTTGGTGATTTGACTAAAATAGAGGTGGAAGGGTTTATCGTATTGATAAGCCGTTAGAATATCGACCACTATAGCCAATTGAAAAGGTTTTAATATCGCCAATACGCTTTATAAAAGTTGTACTGATCGTAGTAGAAGAGGTTGGTTCCGGCATTCTCAATCAGGTTACCTCTGCGAACAAATTGAAAAGTACGATGAGTGTATCTGAATTCTTTATCGAGCACCATTTTATAAAAGTGATGGTCGAAAGCCATCAGAGAAGAACAGAAGAACATGAATTGGTCGTAGGCGATAAACGTATATCTTTCGGGGTCTCCGCCATAAGTGGCCCTATATGTTTTTCTGAAATCTTTATAGAACGTATCGTTGTAAGGCACCAGATAATTTCCATAAAAATACATACCATTCAGTACATTGTAATTTACTCTTTCAATATCCAGCCATTCTGATGGTCCGAGCACCAGCCATTTATCATTTTTTCTGTTAGCAATTCCGTTGCTGCTGCTACCTGCACCTTTACCTACATAAAACAGCAGCATAGAATCTTTCCCATTCCATAACATTTCAGGGGTTTGTGTTTTTCCATCTATAACTGTGCAGGTTTTACCTGTAGCCAGTTCATAACCCTTTTTAAAGTTGCGGGAAGCCGATTTTGTTGATTTAATATCATCATCGACAACTACAACCTGAAATTTTTTAAACCCTTCAGCAACCATTTTAGCAGTATAGAAATATTGCAGACTATCAACAGCATTGCAATTAATCAGAGGGAAATCGGCGCCCAGCGTATTAGGATAATATCTGAGAGGAGAAACTAATGGTATCTTATAGGTAGCGCAAAATTTTTCTACTTCAAAAAGTTCATTATCATACACCGGACCTATAATCAAATCCGCTTTTTGCAGTTCAGGATCAGAGAGTAAGCGGATTACTTCGAGGCTATCGAGCTTGGTATCGAGCACTTTGAGGTCCATTTTCATGCCCAATTTTTCAAGTTCGGATAAGGCCAGTTCAACACCTTCGTAGTATTCGGCCATAATTTCACGAATTTTATATTTTTCGCTCATGCCTATACAAAAAGGCAGCATTAAGACCACCTTGTATTCTTTTTCGAATGGAGCAGAGGTAATTGCCGGAGCTTGCATAGCAGAGGCTTGCAGGGTAGAAATTACACAAATTAGACCGACAATATATTTGAATTTTATTCCCATTCTATAGTTGCAGGAGGTTTAGAGCTGATGTCATATACAACCCGATTAATTCCTTTTACACGATTAATGATTTTATTACTGATTTCAGCTAAAATCTCATAAGGAATATGCACCCAGTCGGCGGTCATACCATCAGTTGAAGTTACTGCCCTTAATGCTATAACGTATTCGTACGTTCTTTCATCGCCCATAACACCAACGCTTTTAACAGGTAAGAAAATAGCTCCTGCCTGCCAGATTTTATCGTACCAACCGTGTTCTCTTAGAGTATTGATGTAAATGGCATCAGCTTGTTGAAGAATGCGCACTTTTTCAGGGGTAATATCATCGATAATTCTGATAGCCAAACCTGGTCCGGGAAAAGGATGACGTTTTAGAATATTGTCGGGGATTTCGAGTGCAGCACCTACCCTTCTGACTTCATCTTTGAACAGGGAGCGCAGAGGTTCAACTACCTTGAGATGCATTTTCTCAGGCAAGCCCCCAACATTGTGGTGTGATTTAATTGTAGCAGATGGTCCTTTCACTGAAACTGATTCGATGACATCCGGATAGATGGTACCCTGTGCAAGCCATTTGGCACCTTCTATCTTATGCGATTCTTCATCAAAGACTTCAACAAATACTCTGCCAATTGCTTTTCGTTTAGCTTCGGGATCGTAAAGTCCGTTCAATGCTTCGTAAAACTTAGCAGAGGCATCCACACCAACTACATTCAAGTCCATGTGTTTGTATGCCTCCAATACTTCACTGAATTCATTTTGTCTGAGCAATCCGTTATCAATGAATATGCAATGCAGGTTCTTTCCAATTGCTTTATGAAGGAGACCTGCAGCAACACTGCTGTCAACTCCGCCGGATAAACCTAAAATCACTTTATCATTGCCAATTTTTTCCTTGAGATTTTCAACTGTTTCGTGAATAAAATTCTGAGGGTTCCAATCTTGATGACAACCGCTTATTCCAACCACAAAATTCTTTAGCAATTGAAGACCTTCCAAACTATGGGTTACTTCAGGATGAAATTGAATACAATAGGTTTCAGAATCATTCAGTCTGTAGGCTGCATAAGGAATGCTGTCGGTACCAGCAACAGCAACGGCATTTGAGGGTAAATCCATAATAGTATCGGCATGACTCATCCAGACTTGAGTAGGAGAACTGATACCTTCCATTAATTTACATTCAGTTTGAATATTCAGCATAGCTCTGCCGTATTCTCTGTGGTCAGATGCAGCTACATTACCTCCTAATTTTTGAGCAATATATTGAGCTCCGTAGCAAACACCTAATAGGGGTAACTTACCTACAAATCTATTTAAATCGATTTGGGGCGCTTCACTGTCTCTAACAGACGCGGGGCTTCCTGAAAAGATAACACCTTTCACTTCCGGTCCAAATTCAGGAATATGGTTGTAAGGGTGAATTTCGCAGTAAACGTTAAGTTCGCGGACACGTCTGGCTATGAGTTGCGTGTATTGCGAGCCAAAATCGAGAATTAGAATTTGCTCTTGCATGTAATTAAGCGTGCAAAATTAAGCTTTTTTGGAATAAGTTGAAAGGCTAAAAAGCTGAATTGCTGAATAGCTAAAAAGCTGAGTTGTGTCGCGGTGGTAGCTTCGCTGTTAAGTCGTTAAGTCGTGGGGTGTAAGGTTGGAGTGATGTTGGTGGAATAGGGAGAGTTGCGTTAGGTAGAACGCAGAACAAAGGCTGAACACACAGAGCACGCAGAAATAGTCCCGTACCTACGGGATTGACACGGCAATTTGTTATTTGTTATTTGTTATTTGTTATTAGTTATTAGTTATTGGTTATTGGTTATTAGTTATTAGGGGTTGAATACTATCTATCAATTGGTTTTACAATTAACTATTAACTAATAACCCTTATATCATAATTATTAGGTGGTGAAAACTATCAATTGGTTTTACAAATAACTATTAACCATTAACTAATAACCCCTAAATCCTAGCCCCTATTTCCTAGTTCCTAATCACCCTATATCAGAGTCTCGAAGACTCGACACGATATAGGGTTTCACTCCAGCAACTCCACAATACCTTCCATCTCATGTAAGACATTGTACACGTCCCGGATGGTGAGCTTGTAGATATATACACTTTGTTGTGCGCCCTCTCCTTTCCAGTGCTCTTCCATGTGGTCGCTGTCGAAGACCTTTTCGCCCCAGCGGTTGTAGATTTTAAGGTTAAACTCCTTCACCTTGTTCAATTGATTAGCACTCAGTCCGAAGGTTTCGTTGGTGCTGTTGCCATTGGGTGAGAATACATTGGGCATGAAGAACTCTATTTTGTCCATCACAGGTATCAACAAACTGGTGCTGTCGAAGCACTTGCCGTTGTTGCTGACAATCAGAACCACCCTTGCTTTGCCTGTGTCGTTATAGGTATAGTCGGGATGCTGCCTTTGTGAAGTGTCGCCATTTCCGAAGTTCCATAGCCAGCTGTTGGCGCCACTGCTTTGGTCGATGAACTTAAATGGAATGCCCTGAGCATTGCGATCGAAGTGAGCCAGTGTAAAGGCTGCCTTTGGTTTGTTAAGGATAAAGCCACTCAGTGAATCGCTGCCTTTGCAAGTGCCATTGCTATTGACTTCTACTTTGATTTTATAAGCGCCCGTTGAAGTGAATGAGTGGAAAGCT
>CAUJCT010000020.1 GCA_963169345.1 Bacteroidota bacterium | reverse complement strand
TAGAAAACACAGAACACGCAGAAAATTGTGAGGTATTTGACACGGCAGAGGTTCGCGAGCGCGAACGGAATTCACAGATGGATTGGGGATTAAAGTCTGTGTTCTTTTGGAATGAGAATAATTGGTGAAGCTCCCTGGTATTGGTATCTTAGAGTTTTCCGAAAACTATCAGCGATAATCCCTCCGCTTAAGGCGGATAGTTGGCTCATCATTTAGGAATCAGATCATAAAATTAATAGAAAGTCATAGTTATCCAGAAGCCATTTATTCTGCGCTATCTGCGTTAAAATAACGAAACTGTTAAATCGACGAGTAGGGTAAAAGGAGCTTGGTAAAATGGGGTATTCTACTGTCCTAAAACTTTTGCATCGACAGTGAAAATGGAATGTACATTGATTTGATGGTCGCTGGTGAGAATTTCGTCGGTTACAGTGCTGAGCCGTAAAGTGTATTTGTCTTTTTTGATGTACTCTTTTAAGTCGGCACCTGAGGTCTCGAGCTCTAAGTAGTTGCCTATGTCTGAAGGGATGTTGTTCTTCCAGGCGATTTTCTCTTCTGGTAAGCCTTGTGCTGAGATGTATATTTCTACTGATTTTAAGAAGCCGAACTTGCCATTGGAGGGTGATTGTATGGTCATGTCCATTTTGGTAAGTTTAATGGATTCTACAAGGTCGCTGCGGGTGTTGTTGCCCTCGAATGTCGATTGTGAATTGGAGGGAATGTCTGGGGTTAAGAGATTGAAGGGGAGGTTAACGCCAGTGGATGATGGGATGACAACAATTTCGTTGTACTCCATCTTGAATTGGGTGAGTTTGTCGACTTTCTTGCAACTGAAGAAAGGGATTAGCAGGAGTATTGGGAGTAGGTATTTCATGATTATGTGTAAGTTGTACAAAGATAGGGAAAAAAGCTGACGCTTCGCTGCCTAAATGGCTGAATTGCTGAATTGTGTCGTAGTGGAAAGGGGGGGTGAGGGCATGTAGAACACAGAACGAGGAAAGAACACGCTGAACACGCAGAAATGATTTTTTTATTTGACACGGCTAAGGTTTGCTTGCGCAAACGGGAATTCGCAGATGGAGTTTGCGTTAGTAGATCGCAGAACAAGGGAAGAACACGCTGAACACGCAGAAATAGTCCCGTACCTACGGGATTGACACGGCCAATGGTTTGCTTGCGCAAACGGGAATTCGCAGATGGGAGAAAAGCTTAAAGGCTGAAAAGCTGAATTGTGTCGCGGTAGAAGAGATTGTGGAATGAAACCCTTGTCCCGTCTCGTATAATACGGGATGCATTCTATTGGATAATTATTTAGATAGAGCTCCCTGGTAATGATTACTTAGAGTTTTCCGTAAGCTATCTGTGAAATCCCTCCGCTTAAGGCGGATAGTTCGCTCAATATTTTGGAATCAGATCATATAGATTTCCTGAAACCAAATTTATCTTAATATTATTATTCTGTGCAGTTCTGCGTTAAAAAGAACGAAACTGTTAAGTTAAGAGGAGGTAGATCGCAGAACAAAGATAGAAAACACAGAAAACGCAGAAAGGGATGAGGCCCTTGACATGGCCAAGGTTTGCTGGCGCAAACCGGAAGGCACGGAAGTTGGGTGCGAAACAATTCAGCAGCGCAGCGTTTAGCTTTTTAGCAGCGCAGCGTCAGCTTTTCAATTCTTTCAAAGCTTTTTCTAAACCTTCAAGCATCCCTTCTATTTCTTCGACTTTGCAGGTGCCTACGCTGAGGCGGTACCACTCGCTGGTTTTGTCGGCTCCGAATGCTGCAAAGGGTACTATGGCTAATGATGCCTTGTCTAACAGATAGGCTGTCATGTCTTCAGTGCTGTCTAATATCTTGCCATCTGCTGTGCGCAGACCTTTTAGTTTAAAACGTATGGTGAGATACATCGATGCTTTTGGCTCTATGGCGTCTACCGGATAACCGGCTTGCTTCAATCTCATGAATCCTTGGTAGATGTTGTGCAATCGTGTGTGCAAGGCTTTGCCCAAACTGCTTAAATGTTCATCGACTGCTTCTCTGTTGTTCAGAAATGCTGCAGTGGCTATCTGCTCAGCCATTGGACTCCAGGCACCAATATGACCTAAGATGCCTTTCATTTTATCGATGATGTCTGATGGTCCCATGGCCCAACCAACTCTCACACCAGTGGCGCTGAAAGATTTACTGATGCCATCAATGAAGAGGGTATAGTCTTTGAGTTCTGGATATAAGCTGACTGGATTGTAATGGTTTTCGCCATAGGTGAGGGTCCAGTATATATGGTCGTATAAAATAAACAACGGCTTTTTACGGCCTTTGCGTTTCTCGTTTTCTTCAACAACAGCTTTGCAAATTGCATCGAGCTGGTCTTTTGCAAACAAAGTCCCGGTTGGATTCAGAGGAGAGCAAAGCGCCAGTAAAGTCGCATCTGAAAACTGTGGAATCAGTTCTTCAGCTGTAGGAAGAAAATTGTTTTCTGCTTTTGTTTCAATGCAAATATGTTCGCCTTCTACAAAATGTGTGTAGTGGTTGTTGTTCCAGGAAGGTACCGGATAAATGATTTTATCTCCTTTGTCGCAAATAGTTCTGTAGGCCGCGTAAATCAAGGGACGACCACCACCGGATATTAAAATGTTATTCGGACTGTAATCGAGTTCGAGTCGGTCTTTTATAAATGCAGACACAGCATTGCGCAATTCGGCCATACCATTTGCCGGAGGGTAGTTCGTTCTGTGCGCTTTGTATGCCTTAATGATTTCATCTTCCAAAACTTGTGGAATAGGAAAGATTTGCGGATCGAAATCGCCAATGGTAAAATTGAAGATTTTTTGTCCTTGTCTGACTCTTTCGCTGATTTCATTTCCTAATTTGATGATCTCTGAAGGAATGAGTGTTTCGGCCAGAGTAGAGAGTCTTTTGTTGGTGAATTCAGATTGCATTTTTTGGTAAGTTTTGTTGCCAGGCCCAGGCGGATCTGACCATTTCATTGAGGTCTAACTGGGCAGTCCAGCCCAAAATATTTTTTGCTTTAGAGGCATCAGCCCATACTTTTTCTACATCGCCTGCTCTGCGTGGACCAATGCTGTAATTGAGTTTTAAATCATTGACTTGTTCGAAGGCCTGGAGGATTTCGAGTACAGTCATACCATTGCCTGTACCAATGTTATAGACCTCGAATTTGTTGTCAGGGTGATTTTTGATATAGTCAAGTGACTTGACGTGTGCTATAGCCAAATCTGTTACATGGATATAATCGCGCACACAAGTGCCATCTTTGGTGTTGTAGTCTTGACCAAAAACAGTCAGTTTTTCTCTGATGCCTGCTGCTGTCTGTGTGATATATGGAACGAGATTATTTGGAACACCCAATGGCAGTTCTCCAATTAAAGCACTTTTGTGGGCACCAATTGGATTGAAATACCGGAGAGCAACAGTATTTAAAAACTGGCAATCGGCTAAAATTTCTTCGCCAATTTGTTTGGTATTGCCATAAGGTGAATTGGCTTTTTTAATAGGAGATGATTCATTTACAGGTGAAACATCCGGTTCGCCATAAACAGTGCAGGATGAACTGAACACAATGTTTTTAACCTGTGTTGTCTGCATGGCCTTAAGAAGGTTAACAAGACCACCAATGTTGTTGTCGTAGTATTTAAGAGGTTGCTGAACAGATTCGCCTACTGCTTTGAAAGCGGCAAAATGTATGACAGCTTCAATTTGATTGTCACGAAGAATTTTAGTTATGGCATTGAGGTCGCGTACATCATTTTGATAGAATGTTATTGCTTGACCAGTGATGGCCTGAATTCCATCCAGTACATTTAAACTGGTATTGCTAAGGTCGTCGACAATAACAGGTTCGTAGCCATGATTCACCAGCTCAACAACTGTGTGAGCACCTATATAACCTAATCCTCCGGTTACGAGTATTTTCTTCATTTGATTCTTGTTACAATTTGGTTGTTTAACTGATAAATTTGTGCACTTTCAGGGCATATAGCGATGCCATCTGCATCAAATTTCAGTTTATGTCCGTATTCAGAAACCCAGGCTGTTTGGCGTGAAGGATTGCCAATGACCAATGCATAAGCCGGTACATTCTTAGTCACAACAGCACCAGCGCCTATCATAGCGTATTCTCCAATTTCATTGCCACAAACAATAGTAGCATTTGCACCAATGCTTGCTCCTTTTTTTACGAGTGTGGTTTTGTATTCGTCTTTGCGGATAATAGCACTGCGCGGATTGATCACATTTGTGAAAACCATAGATGGTCCCAGAAAAACATCATCTTCGCAAATTACCCCGGTATAAATTGAGACATTGTTTTGCACTTTGACATTGTTACCTAGAACGACATCAGGGGAAACGACTACATTCTGACCGAGATTGCAATTTAGGCCTATACGGCATTTGGGCATGATATGAGAGAAATGCCAGATTTTAGTGCCGGCGCCTATTGTACAGCCTTCGTCGATGACTGCGCTTGGGTGTGCAAAATAGTCCTGCATAGGCAGATTATAGTCCTAACACACGTTCTTCAGGCAATCTGCCATCGAACAGCATTTCAGGATTTTCGAGTAGATTCTTAACTCTAACGAGGAAGCTAACGCTTTCACGTCCGTCGATGATGCGGTGGTCATAGCTCAGGGCCACATACATGATTGGGCGAACCACTATCTGACCGTTTTCAACTACCGGACGTTCAACGATGTTGTGCATACCGAGAATAGCTGATTGAGGTGGGTTAATAATTGGCGTACTCATCATACTGCCGAATACACCACCATTGGTGATAGTGAAAGTACCACCGCTCATTTCTTCGAGAGACAATTTATTTTCGCGGGCTTTAACAGCCAAACGTTTGACTTCTTTTTCGATATCTGCAAGACTCAGTGTTTCGGCATTGCGGATTACAGGCACTACCAAACCTCTTGGTCCTGAAACTGCAATTGAAATATCGCAGTAATCATTGTACTGAATATTGTCTCCATCAATGAAAGCGTTTACTGCAGGCCAGTCTAGCAGCGCGATGCAGCAGGCTCTTGTGAAGAAACTCATGAAACCCAAACCGATTTCGTGTTTTTCCTGGAAAGCAGCTTTGTATTTATTGCGGAGGTCCATGATAGGCTTCATGTTGACTTCATTGAAGGTGGTCAACATAGCGGTTTCATTTTTAGCAGCAACCAGACGTTTAGCCACAGTTTTACGAAGATTGCTCATCTTTTCAACTCTGACATTTCTGTCACCACTTGGGCTGTATTTATTGGAAGCACCTTTGCCGGCACCTGAAGCAACTATGGCTTCGAGTACATCCGTTTTAGTGATTCTTCCGTTAGGGCCACTGCCTTTAACCTGGGAAGGTTTCAGACCGTATTCGATCATTAATTCTTTAGCCAGCGGAGCGATTGCAACATCTGAGCTAAGATCAACAGCAGGAGCTTCGGTTTTAGCAGCAGGTTTTTCTTCTTTTTTAGCTTCAGCTTTGGCTGCTGGAGCAGGAGCCGCTTCTTTTTTAGCTTCGGCTTTAGGAGCAGCAGCACCTTCCGGAGCTTTTGCTTTTTCGTCTATTTCGACAATGATAGAGCCAACTTTGATTTCGTCTCCTTCTTTGGCAAGTTGTTTAGTAATGACGCCAGCTGCTTCGGCATTGACTTCGAAAGTAGCCTTTTCGCTTTCAAGTTCTACAAGAGGTTCATCCAGTTGTACATAATCGCCCACTTGTTTGAGCCATTTAGATACGGTGACTTCGCTAATGGATTCGCCTGGACTAGGAACTTTTATCTCGATTGCCATACTGTTGTTTTAAATTGAGCGCAAAAATAGGTCAATTTGAGTAGATAAACAAAGGGGAGAGGGGAATTTGCTTCGTGGGTGGTTGTTGGTTTTAGGATGGGTTACGTTATTGGAACGCAGAACAGGGGCAGAAAACGCTGAACACACAGAAAAATGTTCGGCCTTTGACACGGCGATTGGTTTGCTTGCGCTAACGGGAAGGCGCGGAAGAGGAAATTTGGGGAGGTGGAACGCAGAACAGGGGCAGAAAACGCTGAACACACAGAAAAATGGTCCCGTAGGTACGGGATTGACACGGCAGGGTTCGCGAGCGCGAACGGGAATACGCGGATACTGGAATACGGATTAGTATAAAGAGTGTCGATAAGCTCTACGACTTAACGACTTAACAAATTAACGACTTAACAATGCATCTCCTCACCATACATGTGTATGCTCCGACCACCACTTCTTTTGCAGTTTGAGCGTTTTTTCGAGGATATCCCGCACACAACCATGACCACCATTTTTAGGTGAAATGTAGGCGCTGATTTGTTGAATGTCTAAGGCTGCATCGTTAGGACAAGAGGCTACTCCAACTTTTTGCATCAATTCATAATCTGGCATGTCATCTCCCATGTATAAAATTTCTTCTGCTTTTAAATTGTGTTTGCCTAGAAATTCCATAAATGCAGCCTCCTTGTGCTGTTGACCGACATAGACATCGGTAATACCCAAACCCTGAAAGCGTTTTATAACACCTAAACTATTGCCTCCGGATATAATGGCAATAGGGTATCCCATTTTAACAGCGTGTTGCAAAGCATAACCATCCTTGATATTGAAATTTCTTAAGAAATGACCGTCTTCTGTTGCAATGACTGAGCCATCTGTCATGACACCATCCACGTCGAAGACAAAGGCCTTCACCTTTAACAGGCTTTCATGAATTAAATCCATTATTTGCTTTTCTTTTCTTTAATTAAGTTTTGTGAAACCAATGCATCAAATATCATTTCGGCAGCTAAGTCAGCGCCGTCATTTGTGAAATGATAACCATCGTAAAACAGTCGTGAATCTTTAGGTAATCGTGCTGCCAGATTGATAAACGGTAAGCCTTTTTCATCTGCTACATCACTGGTAGATTTGTTGTACATCTTTAGGATGAATGAACGGGTTTTTCCATTGATGTCACCAGTTTTCAATTTGCCTAAGTCAACATTTGTCATCAGGTCTTTTTCATCAGAAAACAGAATGCTCTGAGCAACAAATATCAATTTAATATTATTAGCTGCACAAATATCTGCAAACTCGCGAATGCGGTCTTTATACGGTCCAATATATGGTTGTTCAGCTTCGAGACGATGCAAGATTTGAGTATCGCTCATATCTAATGTTTCCATCTTAGAGATATCCTGAAAAGCCTGGTGGTTTAAGTCGGTTTTCTTAGCCTTGTCAGCTCTGATGATATTGACAATAGTGGAGGGTAGCTCGAGAAAATTATACAATTTTTGATACCATTTGCCTGAGTATTCATCAAAGCGATTGGGTTTATCGAGACTCATATCATTTAGTCCACACATGAGGATGATATAATCAGGCTTTAATTGCACAATGTATTGTTTGAGCATTTGCAAATTGCCGTGACTCGACTGTCCGTCCATACCTGCATTGTTAAGCCAAACTGAAGGGTTGACTTTTTTAAGTTTGGCACCCAGCACATTTGGCCAATCTTTTCCATCGCTGAGATAAAAACATTCGGTCGTACTGCCACCCATACAAATGATTTTTGTCGCATTGCTGTCATTGGGTTCTTCACCTCTGAAACCTAAACTGTTTTTGGTGTGTATCAGGTGTTGGTCGAGACCGGGAACGGAAAGTTCTGTCTCATATTTTTCATTTTTAGGTAAAATGATTTCACCGTTTTTAACCCTTCCTGAGAATGGGTTGTATATGTGCAGTGCTATCTCCAGGCAGATGGCGATGAGCAGTATTAAACGTAAAACTTTCCAGGCAAGTCTCATGTGATGCAAAGGTATAGGAAAAGATGTTAAGTTGAATAAACCCATCTTGAAAAGCGGAACCAAAAACATCTGATAGGAATATGCAATTTCCACGACTTAACCTTTTACCGCGAAACAATTCAGCCATTCCGCTTTTCAGCTCTTCAGAATTTTAGCTCTTCAGCCCTTCAGCCTTTCAGCAATTCAGCCTTTCAGCAATTCAGATTTTCAGCAATTCAGCTTTTCAGCAATTCAGCTTTTCAGCAATTAAGCTTTTTTTTCATTTAACCCTTTGGAATCGATTGAGAAATTCGCGTTTCTTAGATTTGGAAACATATTCAATGCCACTGTCACATAAAGCTACAAATGCCTTCATGCCCGGTTTGTAGTATTCGATGCAATCCATGTTGACCAAACAGGAGTGATGGATTCTCATGAATTTTTTCTCCTTTAAAAGACCTTCGTAAGTGCCGATGTTTTTTGAAGAACAGAGCACGCGCTCTCCTTTTAAGTGTATCTCTGAGTAAGCGCCATCTGATTTGATTTTAACTATTTGTTCAATAACGATGGGTTTCAATCTGTCATTGTCCCACAATAGCAAAGTATCTTGTGAAATGGAGTCGGATTTAATATCTGAGAAGACAGAGGGATACAGTGATTTGTAGACTTTGAGTAAGCTATTTTCCAGTTCACGAATGTTTACTGGAGATTTTAAGAAATCGCTTGCACCTGCTTTAAATGCCTGAATAGCCATTTCATTATTTGAACTGATGACGATGAGTGGTTTTTTAATAGGTGTTGACTGCTTCAACCATTGGAGAGCCGGATCATTGGCAGTTTGAATTTCAATTAGTAATAGGTCAGGGTTATCATTTATACAGGCTTCCTGTGCATCCCTTGTTGAACTGACTTTAACAATTTCCTGAATGCGTTCTTTCCAAACATTGTCTAGTAAGTTCAATGAATTGAAGGTCCCTAATTGGGCTTCAAAGAGTAGAATTTTCAATTTCATAATCCCGCTTTGTGCAGGTCGAAATTAGGAAGACAGAAACTAAAATTTCAGGACACTTCACCCAAACCGCACTTAAATTTTACGGAATGATATGAATTTTTTGTGATTAGCGAATAGGGCTTCTTAGAAGTCAAATTTAATGCCCTGTGCCAAAGGTAGATTGTCGCTGTAGTTAATCGTGTTGGTTTGTCGGCGCATATAGGCTTTCCAGCTGTCACTGCCACTTTCTCTGCCGCCACCTGTTTCTTTTTCACCACCAAATGCACCTCCAATTTCAGCTCCGCTGGTGCCGATGTTGACATTAGCTATACCGCAATCACTGCCTTCTACAGACAAGAACAATTCAGCTTCTCGCATATTGTTGGTAAATATTGCTGAACTTAAGCCTTGTTTGACATCGTTTTGCATGGCTAAAGCTTCAGACATTTTTCCAAATTTCATCACATAAAGGATGGGAGCAAAAGTTTCATCCTGAACAATCTTGTATGTATTGTTAGCTTCGCAAATTGCAGGTTGAACATAACAGCCGCTCTTGTATTCATCACCTTTAAGGACCTTACCTCCGAAGAGCACTTTGCCTCCGGATTTTTTTAACTGGTCAATTGCGTTGACGTATTTTTCGACAGCATCCTTGTCAATGAGAGGACCCATGTGCATATTTTCATCCAAAGGATTGCCAATTTTTATTTGTTTATAGGCTTTAAGGAGCTTTTTAATAAATTCATCGTAAATTTTTTCGTGAACAATAATTCTTCTGGTAGTTGTGCAGCGTTGTCCTGCTGTTCCAACAGCGCCAAATACAACCGCTCTGAGCGCCATTCCTAAGTCGGCATTATCACTGATGATGATGGCATTGTTTCCACCCAATTCGAGTAAGCTTCTGCCAAGACGAGCAGCAACTGCCTTGCCAACTGAGCGACCCATAGCGGTACTACCGGTAGCTGATACCAATGCAATACGAGGGTCTTCGGCCAATTGACGACCAATTTCTGCATCACCATTTATAAGTGTGAAAATACCTTCCGGTAACTTGTTGCGCTCGAGAACTTTCTTCATAAGATTCATGCAGGCTACAGCAGAAAGCGGTGTTTTTTCAGATGGTTTCCAAACAGTGACATCACCACAGACTGCGGCTATCATGGCATTCCAGCTCCAAACAGCAACCGGAAAATTGAAAGCTGAAATGATACCAACGATACCTAGTGGGTGCCATTGTTCATACATTCTATGACCAGGACGCTCGCTGTGCATAGTGAGGCCATACAATTGACGACTTAATCCAACCGCATAATCGCAGATATCTATCATTTCCTGAACTTCACCTTTGCCTTCCTGTAAGCTTTTGCCCATTTCGTAGCTAACAAGAGCACCGAGAGCATCTTTATTTTCGCGCAGCACATCGCCATACTGACGCACTATTTCGCCTCTTTTGGGCGCTGGCATTTTTCTCCAGATTTGAAAGGCATCTGTAGCCCGTTTCATTACCGCTTCGTATTCGGTAGTTGATGCGTAAATAATTGAACCGATTTTTTTTCCATCTACCGGAGAGACTATGTCTCTTTGTTTACTTCCAACTGCACTTATCCAGTTAACTCCTGTGCATACACTTTCATTGACCTTGTGAATGCCGAGTTGCTTAAGAACCTGAGAAATATTTAGCATACTGCAAATTTAGTGAATAATGCGTGAAGATAGCAACCGGTAGTTATATATCTTCATGATTCTCGTTGGCTCTGTTGCTTTTTTGTGTTTTAACTATTTAAACCTAAATTTGAATTGAACTCATTATGAAATATCTACTGACTTGCTCGACACTGTTTTTTATTCAAAGTATTTCTGCTCTCAATGTTCCTTTTTATTTGCAAACTTTTTCAAGTCATTTGCCTTCATTTAATCCAGCTTTTAATGGGACTTCCAGTATAATTAATGGTAGAGTCAGCAGGTTGGCATTTGGTGTTCAATCCATTTATTCATACCAAATGGAAGCCAGTGAATATGATTATAATTACCCTATATTTTTCACTTACAAGAAGGAAGGATTTACAAATGCACGTAACAGTGGTTTCAGAAGAAATGCACATCAGGAAGTGTTTCATTTAAATGCTTTTGAAATAATAACGAAGTCTTTGTCTATGGGTTTGGGCTTGAGTTATAACAATGTGCAGTTAGACAGATATTCAAAATCCAGCGGTTTGGAATTGGGGATTTCTTTAATTCATAACAATGGCAGAAGAAGTCCATTATGGTCGCTTGGATTTAATACCAAGTGGGATCATTACGATTTTGAGTTTGAGAATTTGGAAGATTTTACGACACAAGAGAAAGCTAATGTAACAAATGTGGATGCAGGATTAGCCTATCTAAGTAAAAACAGACGACTAAAAGTTGGGATGAGCTGTTACAATTTGTTAAATAGGACCGTTGGCAAACGCGATGTTAGTCCAATGTTTGAAGGACCATACAGTATGATGGTATTGGATTATAACAGATTGTTTTTTATTAATGTAAATAAAACATCTGTTTTGGGTAGCAGCAAGCAAACAAGTATAGATTATGCCATGTTGTTGAAAGCAGATTGGGTGTATATAGATGACATTTATCTGAATTTTGGAGTGAACAGGACTTTTAACAAGAAGAATTTGATAGGGGTGGGTTTTAATTTGAGCAAATTCATAACTAAAGTTTTTACGCCTACATACGGGATTTATCTGAAAGGGAATTTAGGTCACTTCGAGTTGATGTATAATTACAGTTTGAGTTCCGGATTAGGGGCAGTTTCGTCAGGGGTACATTATTTGGGATTTCGGGCTTGGATTTGAACCTGACAGGTTGTATTTCGTTGTGTTAAGTAAAAGAATATCAAATTATTGTTCTAAGAATTGGCAACCTGACAGGTTGTTTTAAAATACTGTTTAAATCAAAAAAGAGGTATTTCAACATTAAAAAATATAGTTTCAATTAAGGAATTGATAATTAAAAAAAAAAGGAGCCGAAGCTCCCTTTTCTGAATTATATTGTCATTCCGGTGACCGTATAATTTCTAATTAAATTTCAAGTTTCGTTTTTTAGTTTTGTCGCAGACCATGTAGGTAGTATATCGATGCTGTAATCTAATCCAGGTGAATTCAAATAGTGTGTCATAGTTTTAGTTTTGACTGTGTATCACATTTGAAAATTGGAAACATTAATATCAAATAATTCAAGGTTAGAAAATGGATAATTATTTTACTTTTTAACCATTGTCAATAAATCTATGTGCAAAGAAATCAAAGGATTAGCTAAAAATGAAAGCTAATTGGAAAGTGGACTAAAACAGCCGATAAGTGGTCACTTTAACCGATAAGTGGTCAAAATAAGTAACTAAATGAGGAATTTTGAAGAAAGAGTTTTTGGATCAAAGTCTTGTAATTGATAGCAATTTAGTTTGAAAAAGGTTTGTTTGAATAGGGGTTGCCTTGTTAATATATTTATTATGAGTCGTTTATTTTAAAAAGTGCAAGCAATTTTGGTAGACTGTGCAGAATCAATTCAATTGAAAAGAACTATTTAATTTTGGAACTAATCCGTATAAAATCGGTCGTTTTTTCCGATAATCGCTTAGGTGCTGAATTTGTTTAATAACTCCTTTTTCTTTCTTCTCGAAATGGGAATTATCTCGTCGTTTGTTAATAGAACACTTGGATTCAGGCCTGTCTTGATATTCTTAATGTAATCAAGGTTCACTATATATGAATGGTGCACCCTGACAAACTTTGTTTCGTCTAGTTCTGTCTCAAAATGTAATAATGGTTTAGATGAAATCACCTTTTGATTGTCAATTGTATAAATGCTGGTATATTGATTTTCCGATTTTAACTTAACAATCTTGTTGATCTCTATTGGATACAATCTATCGGTTTTATATACCAATAACTTGTCTTTACTTTTTTCGTTGTTTTTTGAAAGAGACTCACTTTTTTGAAACTTATTAATTGCTGCTACAATATCTGTTTCATTAACCGGTTTCAATATGTAATCAATAGCATTTACCTTAAAGGCATTGAATGCAAATTCCTGATAGCTTGTGACAAAAATGACGTTCAGTTTCTGATCATTAAAGTGATTGATGATTTCAAAGCTGTTTTCACTGCCCAGTTTGATGTCCATAAATATCAAGTCAGGCTCAAACTGATTGATTAACTTGATGCTTTCTTCAATATTGGCAGCAAATCGTAGTATTGGCTTGCTCAGGTGTTTCTGAATGATTGATTCAAGTATTTTCTGAGCCCAGATTTCGTCTTCAATGATGAGGATTTTCATGTTTGTTTTTTCTGATTTTAACTATGTATTCAACTTGAGTTTTGTTGTCTTTAATAATATTTCTTAGTACAATGCTCTCTTTTATTTTCTTTTTATTAAAAATATCCAATCTTGTTTTTATACTCTCGATTGCATAAGATTGATATGAATGTCTTTTTTCATCCAAAGGTTTTCCGTCATTTCTAATGAATAATGTGAAGCTCTTGCGCGATTCTTCTACTTCAATTTCAATATGGAGTTTCTCACTTCCTCTCATGCCATGTAAAATTGCATTCTCAACAATTGGTTGAATAATGTTAGAAGGTATTTTATAATCGCCCAGGTTCTGGATATTAACATTTAGTTCAATGATGTTATTGGTTCTGAAATTCTCAATTTCTATGTAGTTCTCAATTTCTTTGATTTCATCTTGTAAAGTGCTTATCAATTCGTTGTCTACAGATAAGTTGTGCCTTAAGAACAAAGTAAATTTATCAATCAACTCAAGTGCCATGTCATTTTTCTGATGATAAACGATCGATTTTAGCGTATTTAATGTATTGTACAAAAAATGTGGTCGAAGCTGTGCCTTAAGAAGTTTCATGTTATAGTTTTCATTCTCAAAACTCATTAGTCTGTTTTTTAATCTCATATTGAAAAAACCTATTATTAGCACTATAACAAACAATGTTAATGACAGCAGCAACATTCTGAAGTAAGTAGTTTCGAAGTAAAATGGAATAATTTGGATATTAAAGAATTTGGAGAATACATAACGATTATGATAATCTCTATAGAAAAAGACTATTCTGTAATCACCCACTGATAAATTGTCAAAATTGATGAAGTTACCTTCCGGAAATTGTGTTTCAATAGTGTCGCCGTCTTTAATCAGAAGTGCTTTAATGTTATTATAAGTATACAGTACATTAAAAGTTGGAATAAAATATTTTAGTTTAATGTTTCGGTCATTTCCTGTAATGCTATATGACTGCGTTGCCTTGTCGTATTGTAAATTAGAGTTGCTGATAGAAAAAATGATTTTTCCTGAGTGTTGATTGCTATGACTGCTTTGACCGATTTTTCGGCTGTAAATGGCATTCCAGGATGTGAAATAGATGGAATTTTCAAAAATATTTACATCATTGGTTGGCTGAATATATTTATTTCCAAAAAAATGAATGACTTCAGTTGAATGGATGGTCCAATTGTCGGAATTTAATTTTAATTCCAGTAATCCGATGTTTGTAGCCAGATATATCAAGCTGTCTCCAACTATTTCCATGTCGTAAATGCAGCTGATATTGTAATCAGAGCCATGAAAAATCAATTTATATTCGTTGTTAATTGAATTAAGTGTGTATAGGTCAACTTTGTTGTCTATGAAAAATAATTGGTCATTCACCTTTCGCAGAAGAGACGTGTGGTTGCCTTTGGTTATTCTTGTTTTTGGATAGAATTTGTCTAATCTTTTTCCGCTAAAATCTATGAAATTAATTCCATAAATGGTGGTAAAGTATATCCTGTCCCTTACGAGTTTTAAATCAGTGATTGTGCTATAAAGTATATTGTTGTTATCGTTGTAATCATTGAAAATTGAATAGACTTTATTGTCGGAAATAGCTTTTATATCGGCATATCCAGTGCCTATGTATACTTTTTTACCCAAAATTGTCAAAGAGTCAAAAACGATGGTGCTTTTTTGAAATTTATTTTCAATGTAATTGGTTAGACATTTATGGTTAAAAAAGATGTGAGGAGGTGAAATAAACATTCTATCGTCTACAATTCTTCTATCTGTGTTTTCATACACTCTTTTAGTCGTTTTTTTGTCAGACTTATAGATATTGTATTCTTCATCATTAAAGTAAAATGAAGTATTATCTATGTTATAAACTCTTCGAATGTTTTCTGAGAATGTATAGAACTCGCTTATATCATCGTTTTTATAAATAAAAATATTGCCACTATAGTTTGTAAGGATTAAATTTTCATCAGCATCCACCATTATTGATGTAAAACTGTTGTTATTATCAATGATTTGAAGGGGATTGTTGTTGCTTAGAAGATGAAGATGGTCTTTGTTATAGAAAAAGGTACCATTTTTACTTATGAAGTAATTGAGAGAAGTGATGGATTCAGTCGCAGATTTGTAAAGATGCAACTGATTGGTCATTGCACCATCCGGAATTTGGTTTAATTTATAAATACTACCGTGATAACTAATTTTAAAATAGTGAGTATCGTTCATCACAATGTTGGTATTGAAATTAGATTTATTCTTGAGAAAAGAAATTGAACGGATTTCGTAAAACTTGAGGTTTTTATCAGGTTCGTATTGTTTAGACTTTTCGGTTTTTAAATCCCGCTCAATTATTAGTCCATCCTTTGTGGCTAAAAATTGTTTACCATCACAAATTAAAATAGCAATAATAGATTTGCCTTTAGGAACAACATCCATCTTGTTAAATTCAATTCCATTAAAAGTATAGACACCAGTTTCTGTTACAATCCAGTAAAGCCCTGTCTCAGGATCTTGATCCATGTCAAAAATAATACCTGAGTTGAGTTGTACTTTTCTATAGAATTTATAATTAGCGGACCATAAATTTTGTCCGATAAGTAGTAATAGACAAAGTATTAGACTCTTTTTCAAATTCAGTTATTTGTTCAAAATGGAAAGTACAATTTTGGCTGCAAACCTCTGTATTTTCGAAGTGGTAGGAAAAAGTTATTGCAATAAACTATTTTAGAGTGGAGATTGTCTAAACTTAAAAAAGTCAAACTCTCATAGAGTTTCTCCGTAATGATTTTCTGAAATAAAATTAGGCACTGACTTTTCTTATTCAAGTCGACCATTGAAATGATTGGTTCTTTAATCAATAGATTTTCTCCTTGTTTAATTTGTTGAAGGTCGAAATCGTCTCTGAATATGGTATCTACACTATAGTCTTCGTTTAGCATAGGACAAATGTATAGAAAATTGCTGAAAGGCTAAAATGTGAAAGGTTTGATACACAAACAATAGTTTGTCTCAGAATTAACCTTTAGTTCCTTTAAGTATAAATTATTTACCATAGATGTTTAATTCGTACACCTTAATATTTCTTGTAAAGACCAACTGTGATGCTCTTCTATATCTTCCGCATCCGGTTTGGATATTGTGACAATACGTATAGTCTGAATTAAAATACTCGTTTTTGGTAATAGAACCTGTTTTCGAGTAAAGCTCTAAGAATTTATCAGTACTTCACCAGGTACTTGCCATTCGAATCGACAATTAATTTTGGTGGTTGCCGCATGACTTCAAAGAAACTATAGCCATCCTGCAAATTTCTCCAGAATTCGAGACGTGTTGGGTCGAAATTGAAGTAGGATTTCAGGTAAGCCCAATTGCCAGTATTCATTCGGCAGGGGTAAATGTGGATGGGAATATGGTAATTGGTGTCCTTGTTGTTTTGAGCTTGAATATTGCACCAATAAAGCTCTTTTATAACGTTATCACTCATAGGCAGACAGCCTATAGTAACGCTGTCACCATGAACAAATATCTGGCCACCGTAACGGCCTTTTGCGCCCAAAATACTATCGCTTTTATTAGGATAAGAAACTTTATAAGAGAGGTGAAAATTACTGTAAGGATTATATTGGTTAATAAAGTAATACCCTTCTGGTACCTGGAAATCACCTTCTGTTCTTTTAGGTCCTAATGAGCCAGAGAGCGCTACGATATTGTATATTTTTACGAGTTTATATCTGTGATGGGCACTGTCTGCTGCCCATAATTCCATTTGCTTTTCCTTTTTAAAAACTCTCCAGTAAATAAATTTTGGAGGATAAGAAAGGTTTTTTGAGGTGAAGAGCTGGCGCAGCGTATCGTCACTGGAAAGCCTTGCGTTCCATACCCTTTGATTGCCCAGCTGTTTTTCTGTTAAAACCTGTGGTTGTGCCTTTAGGGCTCCAAGGAATAATAAAGAAATAAGAAAAAGGAGACACCTCATTTCTACTATAACGTTTAATCGACTATACTTATTTTAATACTGTTGGCCATCGATTTTTTCATGATTGGCATACTTGCAGTGTGAATGACAATATCATCTTTGCTTACGAGTCCATTGTTCTTTAAAGTGTCAATCACATCTGTGAAAGTCTGGTCGGTACTGACATATTCGTCATAAAAGAATCCTCTGACACCCCAAACCAGACTCATTGCTTTTAGAAGAGGTTTGTTGTTGGTGAAAATATAAATATTCGCTTTAGGACGATAAGAGGAGATTTCCATAGCAGAGTAACCTGAGCGTGTCATACCCACTATTGATTTGGCTTTCAGGTGATCACTCATTCTAACTGCTGTAAAGCAAATTTCATCAGATATGAATGTGTCACTGGTAGAAGTTGGTTTATTGCCTTTAAAATATACTCTGCGGTCTTTTTCAACATCGCGGATGATTTTCTCCATGGTCTCCACAACTTTGATAGGATGAAGTCCAACGCTGGTTTCAGCGGATAACATTACCGCATCGGCACCATCAATAACAGCATTAGCGACATCACTTACCTCTGCCCTGGTTGGAGTTGGGTTTTGAATCATTGTTTCCATCATTTGTGTGGCAACAATCACCGGTTTAGCATGGTTGATACATTTTTCGATGATATTTTTTTGAATTAACGGTAAATCCTGCAGTGGCATTTCAACACCTAAATCACCTCTGGCAACCATTATAGCATCTGCTACATGAATTATGGAATCGATATTTTTAACCGCTTCCGGTTTTTCAATTTTAGCCACAACTTTGGTTGTTTTTCCGGATGCTTTGATACGTTTTTTAAGATCGATAATGTCTTCAGCTTTTCTAACAAAACTAAGACCTATCCATTCAACATCGTTTGCCAAACCAAATTCCAGATCTTTAAGGTCCTTTTCGGTCAGACTAGGGAAGGATACATCAGTATGTGGCAGGTTGAACCCTTTTTTAGACTTTAACAGACCACCAGTTATAACAGTCGCTTCAACATCCGTATCATTGAGAATTTTCTCTATTTTGATTTCAATTTTGCCATCATCGATTAGAATGAATTCACCAGGTTTGACATCCTGAGCCAGGCTGGCGTATTTGATGCAGATTCTTTCGGCGTTGCCAATGACTTCTTTACTTGTTAGAATGAGCGTTTGACCTTTGTGCATTTCAACACCATCATTTTCCATGATACCGATGCGCAATTTAGGACCTTGCAGATCCTGAAGGATACAGATATCGGAGTTCAGTTCGTCGTTAAGAGAACGGACATTTTGAATGACTTTAATATGGTCTTCATGAGAACCATGAGAAGAGTTGATACGGCAAACATCCACACCTGCCAGAATTAAGGCTTTAAGTGTTTCTCTGGATTCGGTCGCAGGACCTATGGTCGCAACAATTTTTGTTCGGTTAAAATGGGTTTTATACATGTGAGAGGTCGTCTATAAACAGTTTTGTTTTAAGTATATTGTTAAAAAAAGCGTCTTTACTTTTTATGAGACTGAAATCGAAAGGGTGTACAAATTCGATTTTAGAATTTAGTTTCATGGCATTAACAGCTCTTTCGAAGTAGTTATAAATGTCTTCACCATTACAAATAAACAGGCAGTCGAACATTGGTTTAGACTGAAAGAACCATGATTCGCTTCCTTTATTTCTTACGAGGTGCCAATTGAGTTCAACGTCTTCAAATTGGTCGAAGTAATGTTGGTGAAAACTGATGCCAGGAATTGCGGCATTCACTTCTTTTTCCCAATCGAGGCTGCCAACCAGATTCATACCAAAGCTCTTATTGATTTGCCAGGCAAGGGTAAACATTGGAAGATTGGCTTTGATTCCGGCAATCTTTGGAGGGACTATGACACTATTGAAATTCTTTTGACTCAATTTCAGTAGCAAAGGTAGGAATAGATTGTTAAATTGATATGACTTCTTCTACGGTGTGTAGAACTTTGTCTACAGGAAGGTCTTTCATGCAGCTTTCACCCAGTTTACATTGGCCTCGGTAGAAGCAAACACATTCTTTGTCGGGCATTACGATTCTTCCTTTGCCAAACAAATCAAATTCGTGAGGGTTGAAGATGTTATTCATAAGCACAATTTTTTTCTGTAAACCCAAAGTTAGGTGCATACCCATTGTCACCTGAGTAACAATTAAATCACATTGGTCGATGAGGTTAATAAATTGAGGCAGTGGAAAAAAACCGAGGTATTTTGCGCCACTAAGTCGGGCAATTTCTTTATTTCTGGCATCTTCCTGTTCGCCACCAAGTAAAAGGACTTCATATCCTTTTTGGAGCAATTGAGTGGCCAGATCAGCGAAATATTGGAGCGGCCAAAGACGGGTTGTCCATCTATCACCACAGCCTGTATTCAAACCAACGATTTTTTTGCTTGTATCGATTTGATTCCAAGTATAGCCTTTGTCAGCGTGATTGTCGAGTTGGTAAGGTTCGCCTTTGTATTCCAGGTTGCACATGGCGTAAATTTCCTGACAATAATTGAGCGTATTGGCTTTAGAAACATCATCAAACAGACCAGTGTGGTATTTGTGATGAGCCAGTGTATTGACTGGCTGGGAGACGTTGTCTTTGAGGATGTATCCGTATTTTTCGTTGGCTTTAACTTTTAAAAGGAGAGCCGAAGCTTCTTTTTCCTTATCGAGGTTGATGGCAATATCGAATTCTGCATTTTCGAGATAAAGAGCAGAAGCGTAGTCAAATTTCAGGATTTCGTCGATTTTACCAGCTGGCAGAATAGCCGGAGTGTGCGTCAGCCAGGTGATTTTGCAATCAGGGAACATGGATTTATAGGTGCCAACAAGAGGAGTTGTGCGGATTACATCGCCAATAGCACCGAGTTTGATGATAAGGATGCGTTTACTGATTTTTTTGTAGGCTTGACAGTTATTGCAGTGGTAACCATTTTCCTTATGTGGTTTGCAAGGCAAATCTCCTCTAAAATAAAGGCAGTCCGAGTGGTAGAATCCATTATCCATCTTTGTGCAAAATAATAGAATTTGGGTTTAAATAAAAAATTTTGATGAAAGAGGGGGGGAAGGGTTGGATTTTTTTAGTGGAATTATTTTAATAGACTATACCCTGCTAGGGTGTTCGAAATTAAAAAAACTCGAAACTTTCAATTTCCATCCGGAAAAAATTTATCATGGTTCATTAAAAATTAAGCAAGATTCGATAAAATAGACTTGTTATTCTGAATTGAAAAGTATAAATGATTTCTATTTTGAGTTATAGATGATTCTATTAATTTTTGAGGATTTTGAACTAGCAAAATCCTCTAAAATTTTATCGTAAAAAAATAGCAAAATTCAAAGTCAGTTTTATCAAACAACTACATTTTTTTGTTGTGAGTGATAGTTTTTTTTTCAAATTGAAAATTAAAAATTGGGATTATTTTAATTTCGAACACCCTAGCAGGGTGATTTCGGTTAAAAAAACTAACTCATTTTACATTTTTTCTCGCTTCTGGCACGAAAATGGCTAATTTTCCGTTGAAAATGTAAACTTTTTGGGTGCTTTTTACGTCTAATAGATAGTTGTATTGACATTTTGAATAAGTTTTGTTATTTTTGGAATTGCATAATGGTGAAGAAATTACTCCATATACCCTTTGTTTTAGCCTTTTTATTCCTGGTTAACACTTCGTTGGCTACTCACCTGGTCGGGGGTTTTATCAATTATCAAAGAATAGGAGAATCTTCATCAGGCGTTCAATATACTATCACCATTACATCTTACCGCGATTGTAAACCTGGTTCTATACCATTTCCTGATGATATTGAAGTTTGCGTTTATCACCGTGGAACGAATAAATTGACAGGCTCCTATGTTTTTCCTTATATCAAAAAAGAAAAAGTAAATCCTGTCGGTCGTACCGATTGCCCTGAAGCAACCTCAGTTTGTCTCGAAAAAGCCATCTTTCAAAAAACAATTGTACTTCCTAAAAATTCATTTGGATATTTTGTCAAATGGGAAATTTGCTGCCGTAATACACAGGTAAATTTGCGCAACGACCAAAATGGGCAACCTTTCATCGGTCAAACCTACCAAACCATCATTCCTGATACCTATCTCGATAACTCTTCTCCGTATTTCCTGGATGTTCCTGTTCCTTTTATTTGTGTTAACGATACAGTTGAACTCAATAATTATGCAATAGATCCTGATGGAGACAAGCTGGTTTATAAACTGGCAACGCCTTGGTATGGTGCAAGTATTTCCAATAACTACCCTGGTTGTGCATCCAATTACAGCCCCCCTCAAACAATTAAAACAACTGACTATGCTTCAGGTTATAGTGGGACTTTCCCTTTCGGTACTGATGGGTATTCTATAATCAATTCAAGCACTGGTATCACAACTTTCATGGCCAAGCGCATAGGTAATTATGCAGTGGCAATCGACCTTGAAGAGTGGAGAGATGGGAAGTTGCTAAGCGTTACCCGACTCGATCTTCAAATTCTGGTCATCAATTGTACCCCTAATAACAAGCCTACCATCGCAAGTTCTAAGAAAACTTATACTGTGGTAGCAGGCGATAAACTTTGTTTTGACGTGACAGGCAATGATAAAGATAACCAGAATTTACTATTAACCGGACAAGGTGATTTATTAACCGGAGCTAATGGATTTAAAGGCACCAAAGCTACTTTTTCACCTGCAAGTGGTAATAAATCTGTCACTTCACAGTTTTGCTGGCAAACAGATTGTGATCAAGCAAGCCCTATCCCTTATAACTTTACAGCTAAAGTAGTAGACGATGGATGTCCTTCGAAATTTACATTCGTTAATATCGAAATAATAGTGACGCCTTTTACGGGACGGTCGCAGATTACGGGACCTCAAAATGTTTGTCAGGGTACTAAAGGTACTGTATATACAATCAATACAACAGCTAATACACCTGGTGAACTAACCGGACATTCTTTGGATGTTACTGTGTCAAATGGAACGCTTGTAAGTAAAACTCTTACAAGTCTTATTATCGATTGGAATGATGACGCTTCAACAGGTAAAATTACTGTGACGCCTTTTTCAAGATTTGGATGCCCGGGAGATACAACAGAATACGTAGTCACTTTGCAGCCTTCTCCGCCAAAGCCAATTCCATTGCCTTCTGTAGTTGACACAGTATG
The DNA here is from genome assembly GCA_963169345.1 of Bacteroidota bacterium. Lineage (GTDB taxonomy): Bacteria > Bacteroidota > Bacteroidia > NS11-12g > UBA955 > JABMMZ01. The sequence goes on along the minus strand of CAUJCT010000020.1, from coordinate 37,458 downwards.
CGAAAATACAAGCAAATCTTACAATGTTCAGGTCATTGCAGGAATGACTTACAGATGGTGGGTATCGAATGGAAGTATTGTAGGTTCGAATACTAATAACAGTGTTAATGTAGTTTGGAGTATACCTGGAAACGCTTTTGCAAATGTAGTTCAGTATAATGCATTTGGTTGTCCTAGCGATACTGCAGTAATCAATGTTTGGATTTCAAAGCCATTAACTTCTAATGTAGTAGGTAGAACAACAGTCTGCCCTAATTCAAAAGGCATTCAGTACAGTAGCAATGATAGTGAGCCCGGCAGCACTTTTTACTGGGAAGTTTCCGGAGGGATAATTACCGGAAGCAATACATCAAATTCAATTACAGTGGACTGGGGAAATGAGGGACTTGGGTATGTTAAAGTTATTGAGATTAACAGATTTGGATGTAAAGGAGATACAGTCAGACTGAATGTAGAAAAAACCTACGACTTAATTGCTGATGTAATTCAAGGGGATACTGATATTTGTGAAAATACGCTGAATCAGATATTCTTTGTTCCGGTAACTGCCAATACAACCTACTCCTGGACAGTTTCAGGTGGTACCATAACTTCTGGTCAGGGCACCAGCTCCATTACAGTCGACTGGGGAGCAGCTGGCTCAGGAAGTGTAAGCATGTATGAAACCAGCTTTGATTTGGTTAATAACAGAACATGCGTCAGTAACATAGTAACAAGACTGGTTAATATTCGACCATACCCAAGTGCCGACAGCATTTTTGGTGTCAGGGAAATTTGCCAGTACAATCCTGATGGTACATATACCATTAACGGTATGCCTGGCTCATCATATATTTGGTCTGTAAATGGAGATACTTCAAATATTCAAGGTCAAGGAACTCAAAGCATCCAGTTTAAATATACTAAAGAAGGTACCTTTACAATTAAAGTCGAGGAAATTAGTCAATACGGTTGTGAGGGTAATCCTGTTACAGCTATTGTGATTGTTCATCCAAAACCAAGAACTACACCAATATTAGGCGATAGTGTGATTTGTTCTCCAAATTTACTGAATTACCAGTACAGCACTACTGGTTTCAATAATTCAAGATTTGACTGGTTCATAAATGGTGGCACTCCTGTAGCTCCGGGCAATTTGAATACTATAAATGTCAACTGGAATGGGCAGCAAAATAATACCATAAAAGTACTTGAAACATCTTTATTTGGGTGTGTCGGAGATACCATTCGTTTAAATGTGTTTTATGATAATCCTTCATTGTACCTGAGATATATTACAGTTAATCCGCCTCCATTACAGGATGATGGTATGGATGTATATTGGAGTTTGGTTAATGCGCCGAGATACAACAATCAATTATTTATTGAGCGCAGAAAAGCCGGAACGTCAGATTTGTTTGTAACTGTAGGCACAGTTTCAGGAAGTGAAATACATTTTAACCATTTTAACACAATGAATGATTCCAATGCCTGGGATTACAGAGTAAGAGGATATGATTTATGTGGTAGAGCCATTTATACAAATGTGCACACCAATGTATTTTTGAGTGGATATAAACCAGGAACATACAGTGTAGTCATGAATTTTACTCCATACTTAGGATGGGGAAGCGCAAATATTCGTTATGATGTATACAGGATGCTCAAGAATTCAGGTGGATATGAGTTATACGAATCGAATGTAACTGACTTTAATATTGCCTACAACAATGGTCTGGAGTATTACACCCAATGTTATAGAATCAGTGCGACAAAAGTGGGTACAGATACTGTTTCATGGAGTAATGATATATGTTTCAACTTTGAGCCAACATTATTCATTCCTGATGCATTTTCGCCAAATGCAGATGATGTTAATGACAAGTTTGGTGTACAAGGCGGTGCATTAAAGACATTTAATTTCATGATTTATAACCGTTGGGGTGAAAAACTTTATGAAACAGATGATTTGAGTTTCACCTGGGACGGTACCTACAAAGGACAAGATCAGCCTCAGGACGTCTACATGTTCTATTGTTATTACACCGGTTTCGACGGTAAACGATATTCTACAAAAGGCACTATCACATTGCTTAGATAAATGTGTTAGTCAATTCCAGTACAGTAGTTGAAAACAAACTCAGCATCTGATTGAGGCAATGAATTAAATTTGTAAGCACTTCTAATCAATATCATTGTATTAGAATTTTAATTTAACGAAATTCGCTGCGGATAATTATGGCTATTATAATAACAGAAGAATGTATCAACTGCGGGGCATGTGAACCCGAGTGTCCAAACAATGCCATTTACGAAAGTGGAGTTGAATGGAGAATAAAAGATGGCACCAGCGTTGAAGGTAGCTACAAAATGAACAATGGAGAGATGGTAGATGTGGATCAAAAATTTGCACCTATCAGCGATGAAGTATATTTCATAGTGCCCGACAAATGTACAGAGTGTATGGGTTTCCACGAGGAGCCTCAGTGTGCTGCAGTTTGTCCGGTGGATTGCTGTGTGCCAGATCCTGACAGAAGAGAATCTGAAGAAGTATTACTAGATAGAAAGTCTAGATTACATATTTAATGAAGAAAGGCACTTGCTTGCTCTCTTACGCTCCAATGCGTTCAGAACCCAAATCGGGAGCTGAAATGGTCAATGCCCTTTTATTCGGAGAGTCTTATCAGATACTTGAGGAATCGGAATCCTGGCTTAAAATTAAATGTGAGTACGATGGTTATGAAGGCTGGATAAGCGATGCGGCATACTCTGATTTTCAAAACAATTCTCAATTAGTTGATGCATTGTTTGTCGAGGCTTCTTCTAATGGGGCTAAATTCTATATTCCATGTGGAGCATTGATACCTAGAGATAGTAAGTTGACAGTCGATGGTCAGACCTATACAATTACTCAAAAATTAAAAACCAATCACCATTTACCATTGAGTTTGCGATTGATTAATACTGCAAAGTCATTTCTGAATACACCTTATCTTTGGGGTGGCAGGTCGTTTATGGGGATTGATTGTTCAGGTTTGGTTCAGGTTGTTTTTAAAGTGAATGGCATTCAGTTGCCTCGTGATACTTCTCAACAAATAGAGGAGGGAGAACTTGTTGAGTTTGGTAGCCAGAAGGCTTGCGACCTGGTGTTTTTTTCAAAACCTGGTTTAGAAAAGGTAGTTCATGTTGGGATGATGCTGGATGATCATCATATTATTCATGCGGGTGCCAGAGTCAGAATTAATGAACTGACAAAAGACGGTTTGTATATTGATGGCGTTCATTGCTATCAGCTATTATCTATCAAAAGTATAATTTGATATGGATTGGAGCAAGGATTCCAATTGGAAAAAGAAATCTAAGGACAGACGAAAAGTCTATGCCCGTTATCTGGATACAGTTAAGCCTTCTCAAATAATAAAACAATTACCGGCATTACACGAGGAAGCATTTTCGAAAATTAATTGTCTGGATTGTGCCAATTGTTGCAAGAATCACAGTCCAACTTTTAAAACAACAGACATAAAGCGGATTAGTAAGTTTCTGGGTATAAAAGAAACAGATTTAATAGAGCAATATTTAAAAATGGATGAAGACAATGACATGGTGTTAAAATCCAGCCCTTGTACATTTTTGAATTCGGATAATACTTGTCAGATTTACGATGTCAGACCATCAGATTGTGCCCGATATCCTTACACTGATGAAGATGTTTTTGTGAAAAGAAAGGCCTTAACCCTTGCAAACTCAACTGTCTGCCCTGCAGTTTACCATATTTTGGAAAAAGTAACTGCTATTCTCTAATTTTGCGCTTAATGAAAATAGATTGTCACGCGCACATAATGCCCGCCAATTGGCCTGATCTGAAATACAAGTTTGGATATGGGAATTTTATTTATCTGGAACACGATGAGAAATCCAAAACGGCGAATATGATGCGTGACGATGGCAAGTTTTTCAGGAAAGTAGAGGAAAATTGTTTCAATCCTGAAGCGATTCTTTGGGATATGTCTGCCAATAATGTCGATAAGATGGTGCTATGCACTGTGCCGGTATTGTTCAACTATTGGGCAAAACCAAAAGATACAGCCTGGTGGGCCTCATTTCTCAATGATCATATAGCTAAAGTACAGGATGATTATCCTGATAAGTTTATAGCATTAGGTACACTGCCTATGCAGGATATAGACCTCTCAATTATAGAGTTGGAAAGATTGAAATCACTTGGTATTAAAGGTGTTCAAATTGGGTCCAATATTAATAATGTCAATTTGGATGATGATAGATTTATGCCCTTTTATGCAGCCTTGCAGGATCTTGATATGGCTTTGTTCATACATCCATGGGAGATGATGGGAGAGGAGTTTATTCAGAAATTCTGGTTGCCATGGTTGGTTGGTATGCCTGCAGAAACAAGCAGAGCAATATGCTGTATGATTTTTGGGGGTGTGTTTGACAGGTTCCCTAAATTAAGAGTCATGTTTGCTCATGCAGGAGGTTCATTCCCTTTTACGCTGGGCCGTATTGCTCATGGTTGGGCTGTGCGTCCTGATTTAGTGAACCTCAACGATGTGCACAATCCAAAAGATTATATCGGAAAATTTTGGGTGGATGGAATCACGCACGATACCAAATCATTTGAATATTTGCTGGATTTGTTTGGTGCTGATAAAATTTGTTATGGCACCGATTACCCATTCCCGCTGGGAGATCTTGAACATGGCAAATTCATAGAGGAAAATCCTAATATTTCAAAAGAAGATAAAGCCAAAATCTTCAGTGGTTCAGTTCAACAGTTTCTTAAACTCTAAGCAAGATTAAACCACTCACACATATATCCAGTCTGAGTAATCAGCGAATTAAAACTTTGCAGGGATTAGAGAAGGCAAGGCAAAGGAAGCAACTGGGCTTGACTGTTGTGGAAGGAGCCAAAGAGATTGAAATGGCTTTAGAAGGAGGTATGCAATTCGAATCGTATTACTATGTACCTGATATTGCTGATCAGAGTCTACTTGATAAATTATTCAGTCGCTACCCTCAATGCCCGCATTATACTTTGTCGGAGGATGTTTTTGCAAAGCTCAGTTATCGCGAAAGTACGGGTGGTGTCATTGCAGTTGTTAAAACAAAGCCTTTTATTATAAATGCATTAAAACCTGGACCTGTGCCTTTGGTTTTAGTAATTGAGGGTGTTGAAAAACCAGGTAATTTGGGCGCTATGTTGCGTACAGCTGATGCTTGTGCTATTGATGCCGTAATTGTTTGTGATTTACCTGGTGATGTGTTTAACCCAAATGTCATCCGTGCAAGTCTCGGAACAGTATTTACTGTGCCTATTGCTGTTTGCAGTAGTGATGAAGCAATGAGATGGTTAAAAGAAAATAACATTAAAACGTATTGTTCTAATCTGCATCAAGCCAACGATTATTTTAAGGAATCGTATAAAGAGCCATCTGCAATTGTAGTTGGAACTGAGGCAACAGGAATAACTGATAAATGGATTCAATTTGCAGATAAGAATGTAAAAATTCCTATGTTGGGGAAAATTGACAGCATGAATGTCTCTGTAGCTGCAGCCATCATGTTATATGAAGCCAAAAGACAAAGATTTAAGTAGTTTTAAGGTCTTATTATCTAATCAGATTGACAGTGCCGTTAATCAAGTGATTTTCTTCGGGACTTGTTTCTAAAGTGTATTCAAATATGTAATAGTATGTGCCGGATGGACATTCAGGACCATCATTCATATACAAACCATTCCAGTTGTTTTCACTTTCTGTATCGCCATCTTCAAAACTTTCAAATACCAGAACACCCCAACGGTCGTATATTCTTAAATGATATTTTTCTTCTCCTTTTATCAGTACATCGTAACGGTCGTTTTTACCATCAACTTTACCAGGAGTAAAGACATTAAAGACCAGCAGGTCAACAAGATTATCGGCATTGAAAATTTTACATGTGGTGTCGGCACAACCAAAATCAGAAGTAGCTATAAGGCATACATCGTATTTCTTTACACCTAAACCATAATTGTGAACAGGATGAATTTCTGTAGAGTAACTATCAGGTGAATTATCTGTGGTATCAAAATGCCAAAGCATATTAGCCTTTAAAGGGACCGATAAATTATTGAATTTAATGTAGGGTAATTTACTGCTCATATCAATATTAAAATCGGCAGTTTGACCAACTACATAAATAGTTTTAAAGGCACTATCACTGCAAAATTTATCGTAATAAGGATTAGTGAATTTAGGCCAAAGTCCTATTGTGTATTGTCCACTTTGATACCATGTGAGATGAAGTGTATCCTGAGGTTCTTTGATAGTGTATCTGTTGTCATAAGTCCAGGAGTCGTTGTCATAGAATTTATCACTTAAACTTTTAAATTCAATTTCCTGACCAATACAAACAGTGTCTGGACTAAGGATACCTGTTTGCCCTTGAGGTAAAACAATAACATCTCTGATAGTATCTTTTTGAAATATTGGATCAGGGAAAACGACATTGCAGAAGTATTTACTGTTGGTTGCCGGGTTATAGAGAGAGTCGTAGCCCACCAATTTTATGTGATATCGTCCAGGTTTTATGTAATTAAATCGGACATAACCAGTATCATTTTTTGGCAATATGTTCAAATCAGGGTCACCAAATTCCCAAATATAGCCGCTGCAGTTTTTAGAAAGATTGTTAAATACCGCATCCAGATTGCCACAGGCAATAGTATCCGGGATAACAAAATATGGACGAGAACCAACAATTTTAAGTTTATATCTTATAGTATCCACGCAGCCATTCCTCGTCTTAATGATATGAACAGCGTCTATTTCATCTGCTGAAGTTACAAGTGATTTAAATGGATTTTGAACCGGATTGGTAAATTTACCTGTACCAAAATCCCAGTTATATTCTGTAATTCCTTCACCCGGATATTGAATAAAGGTAGTTGAATCAAAGAACTGTCTTAACTCATTGCAATAAACCGATCGGGATTCAACTTTGACATTAGCTTTTAGGTTCTGAACAAATATAGAATCTATGAGAGTGTCTTTGCAGCCATAAGGGTCGGAAACAAATATTTTAAATACATTATAACCATCAGAACGGAAGTAATGACAACGTTTTGAGCCAGGAGATAAACCTGTTGTATCCGGAAATTGAATGCTTACATTTTGGTCCAATTTACTGGCATCCCATTGAGAGTTGGTGTAAAAATCAATAATTTTCAAGTTCAGGCACACTACTTCAGGCTTACAGAAATATTCTACAGGAGTTTGCAGACTTAAACTTTTTCCGGCTTTATATAAGATTAAAGTATCGCGACTGCATCCAGTTTTGTTGGAAGTTTTGACTTTTATTAACGCATTTATACTTGTAGAGTTATAGACATAGAAAAAAGAGTCTATTGTTGTGTCTCTCTGAAAATAAATGTTTGTTTGGTCATTGTTACCCCATTCAATATCCAGATTTTGTCCTGCATAAAACTTACCACTGGCAAATTTTAATGTTATTCTGAATGGTTTGCAGCGGCCATATTTATAAACTCTAATTGAATCACTGTTGATGGAATGGATAAACAGATAAGGTTTTTTCCAAATGGTGTCATATTGAAACAATGGATCTGTACGAAGTCGAATGGAATCAGGGCCAACATGTTCTATCCAGGGTTGAATTTTGGTTTCGAAAATAAATCCCACATCAATGGCTCCATGTAAATTTTTGTCGGGAAGTATTGGGAATTTCTTCCAGGTTTTACCTGAATCCAGGGAAACAAATTTTGGATTGAGTTTATCGTTGATGTTGCCAAAAATCTGTCCCTGACAAAGATTAAATGTATCTATTTCAATTAATGGTGAACATACCCTTGTGTTGATGGTACTTGAAATTGAATCTACACATCCCGAACTTGTATCAGTAACAATCAGGGTGATTTTGTAACTGCCTTTTTTGATGAATTTATGATCGTGATAATAATCGGTAGAATAAATGCAATTCTTGCCAATGTTTTCGTTTTTTACTCTGTTGGTGGTACACTTAGGAGCCGAATCATCATAGATATGCCAAAAATATTTAGCACTGCTTTTATTTAGAAAAAGTGAACTATCTACAACAGTTACAGGTCTTGAAGAAAAACATAAATCATTGGTGAAAACACCCATTCTGGCTATTGGTCCTCTAACTATTAAGTTTCTCGTAAGGTTGGTAGTGCAATTGCCTCTGATAATTTGTGAAGTTAAAGTATGTTTTCCTGGTAGGATGCCACCATTTTTGGCAAGAAAAATAAAGTAGTTATTAGAGCCGACACCTGTATTTTTACCATCCAGTAACCAGTTCAGTTTATCATAGTTTTTTGTTGGTATCCAAGCGGTATCAGGTGTTTTGCTTGAATAACAAATATCTGTATCTGATAAATTTAATTTGCCGGGCAATGGATCTATAATGAAATTAAAGTTTAGGATAAGAGAGTCTTTACATCCATTGGCGTCTGTTACTTTTAGTTTTACGCTTCCATTGGTACTCGATGTGTATTCAAAACATTTTTGAGCATTGAAGTTACGGTTTGTGTCTATTGGCTGATTAGTAAGTGTCCAGCTATATTTTGCTGTGGATTTATTTTTACCAGTGCTTTGATTGATGATACAGATCTTTTTTGTATTACAATCTTTAAACGGGTTTGTAATGCCAAACTTTGCTTCAGTTTGCTCAATTATATTGATGTACTGTGATTTGGAAGCTTTGCAACCATATTTGTCAGTAATTTCAATTTTAACAAGATATTTATCAGGTAAACTGTAACGATGACTGAATATCTGCCCTCGTGATGGGTAGGCCTGATTGTTATAAGCGCCGTCTCCCCATACTGCTAGTCTGTTTACTATGGTTTGACCGGTTTGAGCTTCTCTTGAAGAGTCTACCAGATTTAAGATGTTATTATTCAGGCAGGTGTCACTCGTGTTTAATATATAGAAGTTGGCGATAGGCAAAGGGACAATGGTAATATATGCTGTGTCTGTACTGTTGCCGCCATTGGTAAAATTCGCATTTAATGTGACCAGGTACTTGCCTGGTTTTTTATAGACATATTGAGGTGAGTTAGAGTTTGAACTTGAACCATCACCAAAATCCCATGAAGCAGAACTGAGTGTTAATCCGCTGGCAGGAGTGTAGGAGAACTGAGTAACATTCTTATAACAATCTATTCTGGGGAAATTGAGTTTACCCTGAGCGGCAATCTCAAAAGTAAGCAGCAAAGTAAAAAGCCCCAATAGATTCTTTATGGAAAAGTTTAGTTTCAATTCAATACAAAGATAGTTTAAAGAATTAAAAGGTTGTCCGCGTTTTGGTCAACTTAGTGTTTTTTTACTGTAATATTACATTTTCATAAAATATCTGATTCGATTGAGATGCAAGGAATAGCGGGACATTATTCCACCTAAAATAGAACTCAGATAGTAGTTTGAAAAGGAAAAATGTTATTGAAGCGATGCCGCTAAGCGGATAAGTAAACCTTCTTGCAAAGGTCGACCCATTAATTGCATTCCAATTGGCATATTATTACCGGGATGAGTTCCAAACGGAACAGATAATCCAGGTGTGCCAGCCAGATTTGATTGAACAGTGAAAAGGTCGGCCAGATACATCGATATAGGGTTACTTGACTTTTCTCCAATTTTAAATGCAACCGTTGATGTTGTAGATGTGAGAATGATGTCGTAGTTCTCAAAGATATCCATGGTTTTGTTCCTAATCAGTCGACGAACTTTCTGAGCTTTGGTGTAATAAGCATCATAGAAATCACTGGTAAGGACAAAAGTACCCAGCATTATTCTGCGTTTAACTTCCGCGCCAAAACCCTGAGTTCTGGATTTTTTGAAGGTACTTTCCAGGTCAACGGCATCAGGACTTCTGTAACCATAGGTTAGTCCTGAGAAACGGCTCAAATTACTGCTGGCTTCAGCTGTAGTAAGAACCTGATAGCAAGGCACCATCTGGTCGAGGTAAGGAAAATCAATACCTTCGACAGTATGCCCTTTTGATTTGAGCAATTCAATAAACGAAATGGTTGCTTGCTTTATTTCCGGTTCAAGGCCTTCGTGTTCAATGCAATCTTTAATATAGGCAATTTTGAGAGCTTGAACAGGTTCTTGAATCTGGATATTGAATTGGTGATTCTGAATCATGGTTGCATCATGATCATCCGCTCCACCCATTATATTTAGTATGAGTGCCATATCTTCCGGAGAAGATGTAAATGGTCCGATTTGATCAAAACTGCTGGCAAATGCTATCAATCCCCAGCGGCTAATGGCTCCATAAGTAGGATAAAGACCGTAAATGCCTGTAAAAGCAGCAGGTTGACGGATAGAGCCACCGGTATCACTACCCAATGAAGCCAGACACATATCAGCCTGAACCGCAACGGCGCTTCCACCACTGCTTCCACCGGGCACTCTGCTGTTGTCAGCTGCATTTAAAACCGGGCCGAATGCCGAGTTTTCATTGCTGGCACCCATTGCAAATTCATCGCAATTAGTTCGTCCAATAATTATGGCATCTTCGGCAAGTAATCTTTCAACCACAGTCGAAGAATACAAAGATTTGAATCCTTTCAGAATTTTTGAAGAGGCATTGGATTCATGGTCTTTGTAAATGATATTATCCTTGATAGCGATAACCATTCCGGCCAATTTACCGGCTTTTTTTTCAGTAATTTTGGATTGAATTCTTTCAGCTGCTTCGATGGCCTCATCACCAAACACTTCCAAAAAAGCATTGAGGTGTTGATTCGCTTCGATATTAGAAAGATAGAAACGCACCAGTTCAGGCAGCGTAATACTGGACTCTGAAATGGCCGATTGTATTTGAGATAAGGATGAAAACCTTTTGTTCATCAACAGGGAAAAGACTATTTTTTCTCGTTGGAGTCTGCTGGTTTCTCTTTAATGCCTTTTTCTATTTCAGTTTTGACATTGTTCTTGGCTTCGTTGAATTCGCGAATACCATTGCCAAGACCACGCATCAATTCCGGAATTTTTTTACCTCCGAAGAAAATGAGCACTATGGCGACGATAAGTATGATTTCAGTTGGACCAAGATTGCCTAATATTAATAATGACATCGCTTTGTTAAATTAATTATGCAAAGGTACGCATTATCCAATACAATGGGAATAAAATTCAAGTATATTTTTTTAGTAAAAAATTTTTAAAAGTTTAGTTAAATCTTTTGATTTGCAAGTCAATTAACTTAATAGCCATGAGTCAAACCATAAGCGATGTTTTAAAAGAATTCAGCCACAATCTCGACAAGTGTATCAATCACACCATTCACGAATTTTCGAATATCCGGGCGGGTAAAGCGTCACCGGGTATGTTAGAAAGTGTCGTAGTTGATTATTATGGTTCTCAAGTACCCCTCACCCAGGTGGCCAATGTTTCATCACCGGATGTGAGAACTATTTTGGTTCAGCCTTGGGAAAAGCAGATCATCAATGATATAGAGCGAGCAATCATCAATAGCAATTTGGGATTTGCACCAAGTAACGATGGCAATGCAATTCGAATCACTATTCCGCCAATGACAGAAGAGAGACGTCAGCAATTGGTTAAAATGGTTAAACAAGAGGGCGAAGCCAGTAAAGTTGTTGCTCGTAACTATCGCAAAGACACCAATGAAAAGATTAAGAAGCTTCAAAAAGATGGCTTGAGCGAAGACGAAGCAAAAGATTCTGAAAATAAAGTACAAAAGCAACTGGACGGAATCATCTCTAAAATTGACAGTTTGATTTCTGAAAAAGAAAAGGAAATTATGACGGTTTAATCCAATACCTGTCAGGTTGAATTTCATTCAACCAATTAATTCATATTGAATATATTGTATAAAAAAGAGGGGACCTGACAGGTTCCCTCTTTTTTCGTTTAATTAGAAAAAAGCACCAATTCAATTGAAAAAATGCCATTTCAAAAAAAATGAGTTTTTCGGGAAGATTTTTAGATACTTATAATATTAATGAATTATTCATTTTCCTGTTCGTTTTACTTTGCATACTTTTGAAAAAAATCAAAAACGTATGTTTGATAATCTTTTAAAACTTGTACAAGAACACGCAGGAGAAGCTATTGTAAATAATCCTGCCATACCTAATGAGAAAAATGATGCAGCTATTGGTGCTGCAACCGAAGGCATAATGGATCATCTCAAGAATCTTGGTGCTAATGGTGGTTTAGACTCCATTATGGGTATTTTTCAGGGTGGAAATGCTGCTTCGAATCCTGAAGTTTCTAATATTGCTGGAAGTGTTGCCGGTAAACTAATGAGCAATTTTGGAATTGATGCAGCACAGGCACAAAGTATTGTTGGAAAACTGGTGCCACAAGTCATGGATAAGTTTGTCAATAAAACCAATGATCCAAATGACAGCAGTTTCGATTTACAGGATATAATTGGTTCTGTTACCGGTAATTCAGGTGGATTGGGAGATATTCTGGGAAAAGTAAAAGGGTTGTTTTAAGCTTTTATAATTCCTTCATTAGCATTTCTCTGTATAAAGTAAAGCCATTCTTTCTGAAGAAGCTTGCGGCAGGCATATTGCTCGTCCAATGATCGAGTTCAATTCTTCTAAGTCCTGAATACAAAGCCATATTGTGAGCAAAATTGAGCAGAGTTTTACCGACACCTTTGTTTCTGAATCCCTGTAGCACGGCAATTTGGTCGATGTACAATGATTTGCGCGAATAAGTAAAAGCAGTTTCAGGGTAGTCCCTTGTGTAAGTAATCATATAACCACAAATTTCTGAGCCTATGTTGGCAATATGGCATTTTGTGCCTGGTGATATAACCAATTTACGCATGGCCAATTCTATAGCTTGTTCATCAAATCGTTTAAAGATGGATGGATGCATGGTGGCATGCAGATTCTGAACTTCCTTGTTAAGTTTGGTCAACAAGACCGGGTCTGCTGTTTCTGTTATTTTGATATTCATCCTTTAATATTCCGTAATATATCAAGTCAATTAACTTGCCATCGGTTGTTCTGTAGTCTTTTCTTAAAATACCTTCTTCTTTAAATCCCAGTTTTTTAGCTACAATATGTGCCGAAGTATTGGCTTGATGAGTCCGAAGATACATCTTTTCAAATTCCAAATCTATAAAAAAATGCCCGAGAATTTCTGAGAGGAAAAAAGTAATAATTCCCTTAGAGGCATAACTGGTGTCTATAAAACTGCCAATTTCTGCTTTTGGAATTTTGATATCTATATTTTTAATATCGATGAATCCAATTATCCTGTTATCGATTTCACTTATAATAAAGGGATAATAATTGCCACTTGAAAATTTAACCAAGGCTTCTTGTATGAAAAGGACTGAGTCGTTTTCAGATTGGTTTTGAGCAACAGTTCCTGCAAAAAAATCCTTAAGACGATCATAATTATTATTTACCAATTGAAAAAAACCAGAAGCATCACCAGGTTTAATTAATCTCAATGAATAGTTTTGATAGTTTGAACTGAACTCAGTTTTTATATTTTGCATGGTTGTTTTGAATTATTCTCAATTCAAATTTAGAAATTATTATTGCCGAAATACATACCAAATTGTAGGTATGTTGTCCATTTAGTTAGAATCAGTGAACTGACTTAGAAACTCCGCAAAGCTGGAAAAAACTGGTTTGCCAAGTGAAAGCATCAGGTCTTTTTCTATATTGGCTCCGGGGCTTTCAGCAACCAATATCAGAGCATCACACTCGCTTACTAATGCAAGTGAAATATCCATAATGGCTTTATATCTTATCACTTCCGGTAAGTTGGCAACAACAGGCAGAGCTGCATTAACACCAATAAAGGGCGTATGACCTGATAAATAAACTTCAGAAGCTACTGAATTTAGTCTGTTCAGATTTTCTTGTCTTTTTTCTTCAGTATCTGCTGAATATGGTCCGGCAATTGCAATTTTCATGGTTTATTATAATACATTAAATAAAGATCATAACCCTTAGCCCAGTAATCAGGCACAATTTCCTTAAGTATAAATCCTCGCTTGTTATAGAAACCATGACTCATTTGAGAAGTTCTGACAATAATATCAAAGTCTCTGGCATTTTCATTAATCCAGTTAAGTCGATATTCCAGTAATTTTGTACCTATACCAGTACCTTTAAAATCGGGGTGAACAAAGTCCCAGCTTAAGCGGATTTGTTTTTTGTCATTAAATAAATTAATACCAGCTGCACCAATAATCTGACCATGATTTTCGTAAACAAAATAATGTTCTATCTCAGAATTGAGGTATTGCTGGTAATCATTGATTTCACCTGGATCGAAATACTCAGGAACCAATTGAGTCAGAATTTCAATTAGTGCATTGGAGTCGCTATTTTGATACGCTCTTATCAATTTTTTTCATCAGGGTGAATCAGAGCATATAACATTGAATCTTCGTAAATGCCATCTAAAATGTAATGGTCTTTGAGCAAACCTTCATGTGTAAATCCATTTATTTCAAGAAGTCGTTTCGAAGGCACATTATTCGGGCGAAAATAGGCTTCGATTCTGTGAAGTTTGAGGTGTTTAAAACCAAAGTCAATAACAGGACCTATTGCTTCTTTCATGTAGCCTTTTTGTTTATCGGAATCGTGTTTTAAATTATAGCCAATTTCAGCTCTTTTATGTTCATCAACCCAATTGTGTAAGCCTATTCCACCAATAGTGCGATTATCGGATTTTAAAATGATTTGAAAATAGCAAAAGCTGCGATTGAACATTTTCATTCCACCTTCCAGACGCATAATATCGCGTTGATATTCTTTTTCAGTTTCATAACCGAGAACAGACATAATTGCTGCCTTGTCATTGTTTTGATAGAGCTGTTTATAGTCTTCGGGATACCAGGCTTTAAGTAGGAGTCTTTGTGTTTCTATTTTTAGATTGTTCACCAATCAAAAGTAGTTTATAAAACCTGAATTTTCAAATCTGTAAAGTTGTTCATTTTCCTTGTAGAAAGCCAAAGTGCAAGCATGTCAATTGAAGCTCCGGCAACGGAGGCAGTGATATCCCAAATGTCGAATGTTCTTCCGCCTGCGAATTGAATAGCTTCCCAAATTCCGAGGAAACCAATGGCACTTGCACCAGAAGTTAAAATTTTAGTTTTTAAATCAGAGGTTTTGTTTCTGTAAATAAAATTGGAGATTGAGATACCGATTCCACCAAAAAGATTTGGAGCTATTCCAAAGAAGAAAGTCAGGGCATCCTTTTGATTGCCGTATGCTGGACGCAAATATAACTGTACAATAAGCACCATTAGAAACGACAATGCTCCAAAAATTTCGAGTGATTTGAATTGTGATTTAAATAATTTAGTCATAACAGTAATTTTAAAGCAAAAATAGAATTATGACAATTTGAAAATTGGAGAAACGATGAATACTGCTAAAAATCGCCTAAACATGCATTAAACTGGTATTAGTCGGATAATCCAGAGTATTTGTCGAGCCAGAATCTTTAGATTTTATCAAGATTGTGACGAGTCAGGTCATTGACAATATTGCCGGTATTGAGCGTAGTGTCTGGCTCAAACAACAAAATGGTTGTTTCTTCCAATGCTACCGGTCTGTGTTCTACACCACGGGGAATGACTATAATTTCATTTGGATTGAGAATAATGGTTTTGTCTCTGAGTTCCATTTTAAGTTGACCGGATATCACCATAAACAACTCATCTTCATTGTCGTGTTTATGCCATACAAATTCACCTTTAATTTTAGCCAGTTTAACTTGTTGTCCATTTAATTCAGCCAGAATATGAGGATGCCAGTAGTCATTAATTTTTTCGAGTTTTTCTTTTAAGTTGATGCCGGAAATTTCGGTTTGCATGTAATGTTTGTATTAATTCGTATTTAGTCCCAGACCTGATCAATATGGGTGTTCCAGAGATTTCTTGCATGTTTTATGATAGCTGGATCTGACAATTGGAAGGCTTTATCTAAAACGTATTCGCCTCCATCTGTTTCTGTTTTGGAAACTTTGACTCTGTTTCGGCCTCTCATGGCCATTTTCTTCATCCCTTCATAACAGATAATTTTCATTTCACTTGGGCTGACATCGCCATGGCAAACTGTTTTGTACATGGTCCAGATTTCAGGAATTTCATTTTTGTTAAGGTCAGTTATTTGAAATGTATTTGGCAAGAATTCTACCTCAATATCTGTGGGACAATTATTGACAAAATCGTGCAGATGCCAGATTCTTGAGTATTGTTTTTTGGCTATATCGAATTTGAAACAATAGGTATATAAATCTCCGCTGCTGCTACCATTATCAAGTGTATCAGACACTATGCCAGTGGAGGTTTGGATACATATATATTCTCCTGTTTTATCTTTCCATTTGAATATTGAATCCAATTTACCCTGAAATTTAATTTCTGTTGGGCATAATTGATTCGAAATTGAAAAAATTTCTAGTTTTTGAGGTGTTTCAACCTGAATTGTATTGGGTTTAGGATTTGAAGTTTTGTTATTGCACGCGAGGCAAACTATTAAGAATCCAAAAAGCGAGAAGTTTAGTTTTAGCAATTTCATAGCACACACTTAATATAAATTTCAAATACAAAGTTGGTGTTTTTTAGTGATATTTTAATTTGTAAAAACAAAAAAGCCACCGACATAGGTAAATCGGCAGCTTCTTTGCATCAGCGTATGAAATGGGATTATCAGTTTATTAGTTATCTAAAAATCCTCTTTGATTATATAGACGCAAAGACCATGACGAAAGTTTCATCTAAATTTTATTTTGACAGTTTTTTGACATTTATTTTGGATGCTGACTTTGGTCTAGACTTGTAATCGAGTTGATGTTGAATGTTTTGTGAATTTTAAAGTTGATTTAGAACTCCCTTTGCTAGAGTAGAGAATAGAAGTGATTATTTGTTTTTATAATTTAATTTTTCGAATGTATCCGATAATAAAATCTTAAGAGTCCTCTTTCCTATAGTAGTCTTGAAATATTTTTCTCTTTTAATTGCATCTTCTTTAAAAAGATAGTACTCAATGATAATGAGCTTCCATGGTACTCTGTGCTTAGTACTTGTATTTTGACCAGTTATATGTTCATTAAATCTTCTCTCAATATCTGTTCCCGTAGCAGAGAACTTCGATTCGCTGCGTTCACGCTACGGGATACATCCCGAAATATAAATTACGATTTCTTTGCTGCATCACATTAAGGGACAAGCAAATTAGCAGAGAACTTCGCTTTTACTGCGTTCAGGTTACGGGTGCATCATGTAGCAGAGCTCCCTTTGCTCATAAGCTACTTGACGCACACTGTAGCAGAGTATAGAAGAGATTATTTATTCTTATAATTTAGTTTTTCAAAAGTATCCGATAATAAAATCTTAAGAGTCCTCTTTCCTATAGTAGTCTTGAAATATTTTTCTCTCTTAATTGCATCTTCTTTGAAAAGATAGTATTCAATGAAAATGAGCTTCCATGGCCCTCTGTGCTTAGTACTTGTATTTTGACCAGTTATATGTTCATTAAATCTTCTCTCAATATCTGAAGTATAGCCGATGTATAACTGATGATCTTTTTCGCTGAATAAAACATAAACACAATAAGGAAGTTTCATATTAGAGAAATACAAATAAAAGAAAAATATATCTAAAAATTTCTGAAGGTGTTCCCGTAGCAGAGAACTACGCTTCGCTGCGTTCACGCTACGGGACTCACCCTGTAGCGTGAAAACCCTGAACCATGTACTTAAAAAAACCCTGAAGGCTAATTCAGGGTTTTCTCTGCTACAGGGTGGAGGCAATGCGAGAAATGTCGAACTTTTTAAAATTGAAATGATCAGAAATTGACAGCCCCAGTACCAGAGTTTTTCACTTCGTTTCAAACACGGTACAGGGCAACAAAAACTAAAAAACCCGTCCCGATAATTATCGGGAGCGGGTTTTAAGTTTTTGTAAGCGGCTCTATCAGGAATCGAACCTGAATCTAGGGCTTCGGAAACCCTCGTTCTATCCATTGAACTATAGAGCCGTTAGGCTCTGCAAAGATAGCGCATTTATTAAATGTTACAGATGTAGTTTTAATCGGAAGTCGATTCTAAAAATTCTCTAATGGCGTATAAAGATAATTCAGGCTCTTCTTCCTGTGGAAAGTGTCCGCAGGTCTCAAGTTTTAAAGAATCTGAATTAGGCCAGGCTTCAATAAATTTGTCGAGATAGGCGGACGATATAAAGTTGTCTTTTAGTCCCCAGATAAATAATTTTGGAATAGCGTTTAAAATAGCTCTTTTCTGCCAAAGCGATTCGAACCAATCCTGATCGTTTATCAGAGATTGTACAAAACCAATTGTGCCTTCACGTTCGTGTTTGCTTGCGAAAGGAGAAGTATATTGATTCATTAGTTTTTTATTTAGGGGCTTTTTGCCAAATGACTTTGGTAGTAAATAACTGGCAGAAAAGTTGAATTGCCGATATAGAAATGGCAGTATCGGATTCTTAAGTATGCGTTTCATTTTTTTATAGTTGTCATCATTTTCAGCACTCCACATCCAAGTATTGAATGCAATTAATCTCTTAATATGATGAGGATTTTCCAAGGCATAATTGAAGGCAATTGGTCCGCCAAAATCGTGTACAATTAATGTAAATTCTGAAAGTTGAAGATGATGAATTAAAGCCTTTAGGTTGTTGGTATGCTCGTTAATCGAGTAGTTGCCATTTTTAGGTTTGTCAGATAAGCCAAAACCCAGATGGTCGATTGCAATACAGCGGTATTTATTTGATAGACTCTTGATGAGATGCCTGAAATCGAAGCTCCAGGAGGGTGTCCCATGAACAAAGAGTAAATTCTCTCCTTTTCCTTCATCAATATAATGAAATTGATGGCCATTGTGATTGAAGTAACAGTTTTTGAATGGGTATTCCAGGATGTCAACCCATTGAGGTGTTTGTCGATTCATGAGGCAAAATTGCTTGAATCCGTTTAGTTAAAAATTGGTATAGACCAATATTATATTTTTATGGAATTATATAGCTTGCTGAAATTTGTAGAATTGATGTTGAGATAGCTCGCTATATATTTATGAGAAACAAGGTGCAATAGATGAGGACTTCTTTTACAAAACAGAGTAAAGCGCTCTTCGATACTGAGTGTAGCAAGTTCTACATGTCTTTGAATAACACCTGAGAGCAAATCTTCAGTCATTTTTCTGAAATGAGTTTCTAGTGCTCGGTTCTCTTCAAAAAGTGATTGCAACTGAACATAGGATACAACATCAAATTCGCTGTCAGTAAGACATTCAATAAAGCATTCTGAGCTGACCTGTTTTGTAAAGGAACGTGGGTCGGCACAAAGGCCTGGGGGGTAAGTAAATGCCATTACATATAATTTGGAATCGGTGTCATAATAAGACATTTGAACGCCTTTTCTTACAAAGTACAGATCGCGCTGAACATCTCCCGGCTTTAAAAGAATCTCACCTTTTTTTGCGCTGATTTGTCGAAAGTGCTTGTTAAGGCTATCAAGAACCGAAGTGCTCACAATTTGATCTATTTTTTGACTCCTACAAATCGCATAACATTGCCTGTTCCATTGTGGTATAAGCCTTCATTGAGTTCAATTTCACTCTCTGACAGAGTTAGAAAATCAAATTCAGAAAAGTCAGATTCGAGTTCTTCTTTTGAAAACAACATATTGATGTCTTTTGGTCCTCCAACTTTTGGATTCAATGTCACATATTCCAGATGTTTTTTGCTAAATGCTTCAAAGATGATGAGTCCGCCAGGTTTAAGAAAGGGCAGTAAATGTTGATGTATTGGTGATTTTAAATCAGCAGGGAAGTGAGCGTATATCAATGCAATCACATCAAATTCGTCATTCTGATAAGGTAGATTTTTATAGTCGTCAACCAGGTAGTCTATTTGAACATTGTTTTTTGCCGCCAGTGCCAGAGCTTTTTTTTGACCTTCAATGCTTTGGTCGAAAGCAGATACTTCCCACCCTTTTGTAGCTGCATATACAGCATTTCGGCCTTCACCTTCAGCGGGAAAGAGTATTTTTCCAGGTTTTAATTTGTCGAGTTCCTGCTTTAGAAATATATTTGGCGCTTCACCATAAGCATAGGCCGCATTTGCGTATCTGTCGTCCCACTGATTTGACATATTTATTTAAATGTTAAACTGGAAGCTATTTTTTCGAAAGTGTCAATGAATTTACCGAATGAACTAAACTCACTGGTATAGGTTAAAATATAAGCTTTCCCATTAATCAGGAAGATATATTGTTCCCATTTAATAGCATAAGCACCTTGCCGACCTGAGTATACCAATTTGTGTGTTTCTACTCCATTGATTTTTGTTCTGGTGCTTTCGATTAGAGTGAAGTTATTGATGAGTTCATTCAGTTTGACCTGTGAAGCTGTTACATAGTGTTCGAGTTTGGTATGAGGATTTGTGTTAATTTCGGACATCAGACCAATGTTTTCTCTGAAAGAATCTTTAGGATTTTCTAATTCAGTTATCAGCATAAGACGAGTGCCTGGTGCTCCATTGAATTCTATTTTTATGCCTCTAGGGAAAGAAATTACATAATCGGAATCGCTATATTTTACCCAACCTTTTACAGGTCTTGAACTATCAGCTTGAGCCTGTAAACCCGAGCTTAATAGCATGGCAAAGAGGAATAAGATGTTTTGTATTTTTTTCATTTATTAGGGTGCGTTTGACAATTACTTTACAAAAATACGACCAAAATTTATATGTTGGCGCTTTGATTCATACTTGAATTGGTAGTTCTAGGACGAATAATTTTTAGGTTATGGTGCCTGACATTTGAACTTTTTTCGTTTACCTTTGGATAACGAATAGTATTTAACCTCAAATGAAATCAATAAGTTTAATTCTCCTGATTCCGATTCTTGTTGTCGCTTGTAATGGTGGCAGTAAAGCCTCCAGTAAACAAAGAACTTCGGTCTCCCAAGATTATTCATCTGCTCCTGAACCGGCGTCTCTTGCTGAACCAGCAGCAATTACAGAAGCAGCGGCACCAGAAGCACCGGATATGAGATATAAGGATTATGAAGGCAACTCTTCCGGGAATACGGATGTTGTCAATATTCAAAAGAAAGTAATTAAAACCGGAAATTTTACTATAAAGTCTGAGGATATAAAGGCCAGTAAATCCGCATTAGATGAATTGCTTAAGAAGTACGGAGCATATTACAATAATGAGAGTCTGAATAACGATAACACAGCAATACGCTATAATTTAATTATTCGTGTACCATCTGATAAGTTTGAACTATTGGTGAAAGGTATTGAGGGTTCTAAAGATGAGATAATAGAGCGCAATATTTATGCTGAGGATGTAACTGAAGAATATGTTGATATAGAGACCAGACTGGCAACAAAAAGGGATTATCTGAATCGATACAGGCAGTTGCTTTCTAAAGCCAATTCAATAAAAGAGATTTTAGAAATTGAGGAAAACATACGTGTAATTCAGGAGGAAATTGAAAGTAGTGAAGGAAGATTGAAATACCTCACTAATCAGGTTAATTTAAGCACCTTGAATATTCATTTATTTGAAAATAAGCCCTACGAATACAAGCCTGCCAAAGAAGACAGTTTCTTTGAGAGAGTCAAGTTTGCCCTGGGCTCCGGTTGGAAAGGTATAGTGGATTTTATCATTTGGATAATGGCACAATGGCCTTTCTGGCTTGTGTGCATTTTGTTACTTCCATTTATTAGGAAATTCATAAAGAAAAGACGAGATTTGAATAAAAATTAAATCCTATATGAAATTTCTTAAAAATCTAATAGAGCTTTATTCGGAAATTCAGATTGCTTTATCACCAATTTTAATCGGACTGTTTTTAGGAGTAATGGTTTATCTGTTTAGAACAGATACTATTGGATTGACCATTTCCGGCTTAATTGTGATTGCAAGTGTTATAGCGGGATGGGCTTTAGTTAAACGTGTAAAAAAGAAGGAGACAGCCAGCACATTTTTAGGCAGAGTTAATGCTTCTCCTGAACTCAACAAGGACTAAGTATATCAGTTTATTTGAGTCGTATAAGCTGACCTTTTCTTTTGACTATATTTTTATAATCCCATTGAATATCTCTGGATTTTTCCAGCCATCTTTTTAAAGCGTTAGGGTCTATTTGATCTGATGATGTGTAACGTTTTTCAGCAGCTTTAAATTTACCTTCTATTTGTAATTCAGGTTCATCAAAACTCTGACCACTCCAAAATAATAGTCGAACACTGTCTTTTAATTTGCTAAAGCCTGCAACAGGATTGCCATCTAAGAACCATACCGGATGGGCATGCCAGATTTTATTTTCAGCCTCCGGTAAATACTTGCAAATAGTATCTGCCAGAATATGACAAATTGCACTGTCTTCAGCATTTTGTGCATCGTTGTATTTTAGAATTTCAGAGTTCATGTTGCGAAAATACGGTTTTTAATGAATTAATAAACTAACCGTCAGTCATCCGGTTAATGTAACTCATGTCACACAAAGGTTTTACTTATATATTTAGATTTGAATCATGGTAAGAAATATAATACTGGTTCTGATTTTATCAGTTTATGGTTTAGTCGAAGTTAAAGGTCAAACTTCTCCATTTGAATTAAAACTGGAAGAAATTTCAGTAACAGGACTTGGAGGACTTCAGGCTTATGCGTATGGACAGGACAGTGGCAAATGGGTATTGTTTGGCGGAAGATTAGATGGTTTGCACAGAAGGCAACCGTTTGCTTCGTTTGATATTGCAGGCAATAATAATCAAATAATTGTTGTTGATGTTATAGGCAATAAGGTTTGGAAATCTTCACTAAATGGCTTGTCAACAGCACTTCAAGAGCAATTGAGTTCTACAAATATGGAATTCCATCAGGAAGGACATTTTTTGTATATTATCGGTGGTTATGGTTACAATGCATCAACTTCGAGCAGAAAGACATTTGGAAGCATAATAGCAGTTGACCTCGAAATGTTAGTTGATTCTATTGTTAGAGGAGGTGCAATTACAGGGGCTTTTCGTCAAATTATGGATCAAAAATTTGCGGTGACAGGAGGGCATCTGGATATGATAGGAGATGTTTATTATTTAATTGGGGGTAATAAGTTTGATGGAAATTACAATCCTATGGGTAATCCAACTTATGTCCAAGTATATACGAATTCAATTCGCAAATTTAAAATTGAAGATGATGGTATGAATTTGAACATCACGCATTTGAGTGAAGTCGTTGATACTGCATGCTTTCATCGCAGAGATTACAACACTGCAGCACAAATTTTACCAAACAGAAATGAAGGAATCACAGTATTCTCAGGGGTATTTCGTTTAAATATAGATTTACCTTTTTTAAACTGTGTAAATATTGATAGTCAATCGCATAAAATTCAACCAGGTTTTCAGCAATTTTACAATCATTATCACTGTCCGGTTTTGCCAGTATATTCTTATAAACAGAATCAAATGAATACTGTGTTTTTTGGAGGAATAGCCCAGTTCTATGATAGCGCCGGAACTTTGGTTCAAGATGATAATGTTCCTTTTGTCAAAACAATTGCAAGAGTGGTCAGAAACTCCGATGGTACGATGGCAGAATACAAGATGCCAGTTGAAATGCCGGAATTGTTAGGTTCCAGTGCTGAATTTATAAGGAATGAAGCCTTGGATTGGTATGAGAATGGTGTTTTAAAACTGGATAGTATTCAATCGGATAGTGTTTTGGTAGGTTACATATTTGGTGGAATAAGCAGTACGGGTAAAAATATATTTTTCACCAATACTGGTACCCAAAGTGCTGCCAGCAGTCAAATATTTAAAGTCTATTTATACAAGAGTAATGGCTCCGGAATAGATCAATTGAATACGCAAAGTAATTCCTCTTTTAAATTGGAAGTTTATCCCAATCCCAATTCAGGTGTTTTTCAGTTGGTATTTTATTCCGAAAATGAAGAATCAATCGAGATTAATTTGTATGATGTACAAGGTAGATTGGTTTACTTCAATAAATTTGAAGATATAAAAAAAGGAAGCAACAATCTGGAGTTGAATTTGGGAGAAGTTAAGTATGGTGGTACATACTTTGTTGAATTAAAAACAAGTACAGGGAAATTGTACAGGAAGTTGGTTCTGGAGCGTTAATTATAAGCCTTCAGTATATTTCTTATAATTATCCAGAATCATTTGCCAGCCTTGTTTTTGAAACTCAGGTGGATTCATAGATTCAGCTTCAAATACAGTTACTACTTTAACGGCATTTTCAATTTCAGTAAAAGTAATGATGCATTTTCGGCCATCTCCCATTGTGTAGGCAAGTTTTGAATGCGGAATAACTTCATCATAGACTGCTTCAAAATCAAAACCGAAACTACCATCTTTGGCTTCCATTCTGGCTTTGTATTTGCCACCAGCTCTTAAATCATTTTCCGCACTTGGACATTGCCAGTCATCAGATGCAAAATTCCAATTGACAATATGTTCAGGAGATGTATAAGCTGTCCAGGCGGTATCTAAATTGGTGTTGACCAGTGCTTCTATGGTGATTTGTGAATTGTTCATAATCATTAAATTAGAAAATTCAAATTAAGGAAATTGGAACAAGATTATCAAATTTTGGACTTTATTTTTCATTTAAGGAATTATTTCAGGTGTTTCGTAAAAATGATTTTATAAAGATTCAAAACAAGTCAATAACAAAAGGAGTAAACATCTTAAATTCGCAACATGAAACCAAACAATCTGGTAACATGTCCCAATTGTAAGACGCAATTTAGTATTGAATCGGCCCTGACAGCAGATTTAGAGAAAGAAATAGACGCCAAACTTCGTAAGGAATTAAACGATAAATTTATTGTCGAAAAGAAAAAACTGGAAGATGCTGCTAAACTTAAAGAAGAGCAGATTATTGCTGAACGCAAGCAGTTTTTGGAAGAGCAACAGAAGGAATTTTTCGAAAAGCGCAAAGAGCTAGAGGAGATGATAAAATCGAAGCTGACAAAAGAGCACGAGGAAATGATGGAGGCTCTTAAAAAGAACAGTGAAGAGCAGGAGGAAAAACTCAAAGCATTCAAGAGAATGGAAGTTGAAAAGATGGAAATGGAGAAGAAGATGAAAGAGATGTCAGAACAGTTTGAGTTTGAAACAAAAAAGAAACTGTTGGAGCGGGAAATTGAATTGAAGGAGAAACTGGGAAAAGAGGCAGAGCAAAAGAGTGAACTTCAAATTAAAGAACTTCAAAAACAACTGGAGGACCAGAAGAAGTTAGCAGAAGAGATGAGACGTAAAGCTGAGCAAGGAAGTATGCAGATGCAGGGAGAGGTGCAGGAGTTGGCAATTGAAGAAATGCTGAAACAAACTTTCCCTTTTGATAAAATTTCGGAAGTAGGCAAAGGCGTAAGAGGTGCTGATTTGATACAAACTGTTGTTAATAATCAGGGTATGGATTGTGGAACAATCGTTTGGGAGAGTAAGCGTACAAAAGAGTTTCAGCCTTTATGGATAGAAAAGTTTAAAACTGATTTTAGACAAAGCGGGGGAGATATCGGAGTGATTGTAACACAGGCAATGCCTAAAGATATGGAAGGTTTTGGATTGAAGGAAGGTATTTACATTTGTCAATACCATGAAGCAAAGAGTTTGGCACTCATACTGAGGATGAGTCTTATTAGGATTAGTGAAGCAGTATCTGCCAATGAAAACAAGGGAGAGAAAATGCAGATGTTATACAGTTATCTGACAGGTAACGAATTTAAACATCAGATAGAGGCTATCACGGAAGGATTTATGAGTATGAAAAAAGCCATTATAAGCGAGAGAAATGCGATGGAAAAAATATGGAAGGAGAGGGAGAAGCAGATAGATAAAGTGTTGTTGAACGCTGTGGGTATGTATGGCAGTATTAAGGGCATTGCCGGGTCAGCAGTATCAGATATCAAAGCGCTGGAATTGGGCAGTGATGAAAATTTACTCGAAGAATGATAACGGTCAACACAGTTGTCGAATTTGATAAATCTGTAGGTCCGATTATAGATGTTCGTTCCCCGGGTGAATACGAAAATGATCATATTCCCGGGGCTTTAAATGTACCTTTGCTAAGCAATGAACACAGGCATCATGTTGGGGTAGTTTATAAAATGGAAGGTCAGGAGGCTGCCATTGCTTTGGGCCACAAACTGGTAGATCCGATTCAGGATAGTATTTTACAGAATTTAAAAGAGCAAACTGACTCAAATAAAATTCGTGTTTATTGTGCAAGGGGCGGTTTAAGAAGTCAGCTGATGTCCAGGTTTTTTGCTGATCATGGATACAGCGTTTCGATGCTTAAGGGAGGTTACAAAGCATACAGGCAAGAAGCTATAGATACCTATTCTTTGTTTGATAACTTAATTATACTCAGTGGGCATACAGGCAGCGGAAAGACCGAAATACTGAAGGAACTGGCTAATTTGGGTGAGCAGGTTATCGATCTGGAGGCGCTTGCTGAACACAGAGGGAGTGCTTTTGGTTCTTTAGGTCAGGATAAACAACCGAGTTCGACACAGTTTCACAATCGAATTTATGAAGTTCTCAAAAAAATGGATTCGTCAAAGCGACTTTGGGTAGAAAGTGAGAGCATAACTGTTGGCAAAGTATATATCCCAGAAGAGTTTTGGGTAAATATGAAAAGAGCCAAAGCAATTGAGATTGAATTGCCTGTCGAGGAGAGAGTAAATCATATTTTAGAGATGTATGGGCAGTTTGAATTGGAGGATTTATCAGATTGTATTAAGCAATTAAGAAGGCGGCTCGGAGATCAGGAAATGCGATTGCTTTGTGCCTTGACAGAAATTGGGGATTTAGAGCCAGTTGTGATCCGACTTTTGAAATATTATGACAAAGCTTATGAGTTCAGTAAACAGAAAAGAGAGTGTCAGGATTATGTCAAAATACCATTTGCCCGTTTGAAGCCTCGCAAAATTGCCGAATTTTTGCAAGCTTATGATTTGAAAAACGATAAATTTGCACAAACATGAAGAATAAGATTTTTATTTTTTCCATTTTGTTGATGTCAATTTCAGCAAAGGCACAATCACTTAAGTACTGGTATATTGCTGATGCAAAAATTCCATGTCAGTATGGCAATACTGTAATGTCTTGCTTGCAGGTGAGAACAAGTCCAGACAGTGTTTGGAGGCCGTTTAAATATGAGATTGAAGGATTTATTTGGGAGCCTGGAGTAGAAGCGATGATAGAGTTAACGGAAACAGTTTTGCCGGTACCAGGGCCTGATGGTGCTCCAGCTAAATACAAATATATCAGAACAGTTGAAGTAAAAAATACAGTATTGAAACAAAAAGTAATTCTTGGCTCTACCAGATGGAATCTCATCAATATTCAAAGTTCTACGACACCAATTCCGCGTGTTAAAATGCTTAAAGCCTGGATGGAATTTAATTTAGACAGCAACACAGCAGGAGGTTTTGGCGGTTGTAACCATTTCGGAGGAAATGCTGAAGTCTTGGAAGGTGAAATAAACTTTGGACCTATAATGTCGACATTAAAATCTTGTACAAATGATTCTGTCGAGAAGATATTTTTAGAGTCAATGCAGGGGAACACTCAGTTTTTCTTTAGGAACAGAATGCTGTTTATCACTTGTCAAAATGGTTATACTTTGCATTTCAGACCGGCACAGAAAATTGATTCACTCATTAGTGAATTAAGTAAGCCACATATTTATAAAGGTAATTCGTTTGCACATCTAAAAAATGGAGCAGTTGGTGTAACATTGGATGATATAAAAGAAGCTGCAAATAAGAACTACATTATGATTGATTCGACTTTAACTGAAAAGGAAAAGCTGAGCATCGATCATAAATTGATTAACACAGATACTGCTTCTAATGTCGCCGAGATACATATTCTGAAGAAACCAGGTAAAAGCAAGGATATTTTCCATGCAATTTTGATTTTCAGAGATGGTACAACCCGCGAATTTATGATTCGACATGTCTTATAATTTGCTCGAATTTTCAAAAGGAGGTGGCTGTGGTTGCAAGATTGAGCCCGGTAAATTAGGTAATATATTAAGTGCAATCAGCCAGCAAGCGGATTCCAGAATTTTAGTTGATTTTACAAGCAGTGATGACGCATCAGTCATTGATATTGGAAATGGTCAGCTTTTGGTGCAAACAGTTGATTTTTTTCTGCCTGTTGTAAAGGACCCTTATGATTTTGGGAGAATCGCAGCTGCTAATGCTATAAGTGATATTTATGCAATGGGTGCTCAGCCATTAACTGCACTTTCAATATTGGGCTGGCCAGTTGAGAAACTACCATTAGAAGCGGCAGCTGAAGTCATAAAAGGAGCCAGTGAAATCTGCCGGTTGGCAGGCATCAATATTTCTGGTGGTCATAGTGTTGATAGCAGCGAACCGTTGTTTGGATTAAGTGTCAGTGGCATTTCTTCAAAATCGAGCCTGCGACTAAACAATTCCTGTCAGATTGGAGATTATATCTCAATAACCAAACCATTGGGCTTGGGATTACTGGCTAATGCTGTTAAAATGGATGTGATATCAGAAAGTGGGTATGAATTGCTAATTCAATATGCCACACAATTAAATTCGATTGGATTGGAATTGGCAAAAGACAATAGAGTGACGGCGATGACTGATATTACCGGGTTTGGATTATTGGGTCATTTAAAAGAGATGCTGGGAGGCAACAAGGGTGCAGACTTAAATTTAACTGCAATTCCTGTGATTGAAGAAGCTAAAGACATAGCATCAAAGATGATTTACCCGAATATTACCACGAGTAATTACAATTATGTTAATTCAATTACTGATGGTTTAAATGGGATTGAATTTCTGTGGTTGTGTGACCCACAGACAAGCGGTGGATTGATGTTTACAGCCACAGAACCTAATATTATTTCGGAGGCCTGGACAATAGGAAGGGTTTGTGAAGGTGGAAGAATACTTCTCCGGTAATCGAGTACTTAGTTCGAAGTTATTAAAAAAAGTGACTAGTCGATTAGTGAACGACTTTGTTGGCGCAGTAGCTGCTAGCAAAAGCATCCGGTTTAGCTCTGAAAGTGTAGCCCATACCGATGATGTATCCCATAGCTTCTTTTAGTGAGTCATTGCTTTTAAATGAGGGGTCGGTGTTGATATCGGCATGGACTTCCATAGGGATTCCAAAACGATCCAGGACGGGGCATAATTCAAATGCAATTTCAATAGATTTACTAACCTCATGCAGCATTCTTTCTTTGAGTGAAAAGTGGTTTTTGGTAATAAACGAGTTAAAATACATAAAACCACCGTGTTTTTCTCGAACGAATACAATTGCAGTAGCAAATTCGACGATATTCTGCTTAACCTGAGAGTCGGTGCCGATACAGACTTTTAGGTTGTAACCATTGGTTATTTCGCGCAGGATAGCGTGTTCAACTTCTTCTTTGATGGGTTGCGTGATCGCTAGACCATCGAGTTTTCTCCATAACATAATTCATAGGTTGTACAAATTTTAGGGATAAATGTAAATGATTTATGTCCTCAGAATGAAATTTAGGCACAAATTATTCTCATTTGTCTCAAATGGGTAAATTATTTTTAAAGATACGGAAAAAAAGGGAGAAATGAATAATTTTAATCTTTAACACCCTGCTAGGGTATCTGGGATTAAAAAAATTCAAGAACCAGCATTTCCATTCAAAAAGTTTTCTGCATCCCGGGAAAGAAAATTGTTAGGTTTCAATAAAATGCGCTTGGAAATTTGGTTTAAAAATGAGATAAGGATAAAGGAATTGGAAAAAGGATTTAGGGTGTTTGAATTATTTTAATCTTGTATATCCGCCTGTGGCGGACTAGGGTGTCGGAAATTAAAAAATAGAACCCCAAAACTCATTTTTGATCCAAGTATCAACTACCTTGGTTCAAATATTCAATCTGACTTTTTTAAAAAATGAAATGGTATATAGTTGGATTTTTATCCTATTGGAAATCTATTCAAGATAGCCCCAGCGCTTCAGTTTTTGCTCGTTTTTACGCCAGTTTTCCTCCACTTTTACCCTTAAATCCAAAAATACTCTTTTTTGTATAAAAGCTTCAATATCTTTTCTGGCTTCTATTCCAATTCTCTTGATACTTTCACCGTTTTTGCCGAGCAAAATACCTTTCTGTGAATCTCTCTCAACAATGATGTAGGCATAAATGCGATCGATGTCTTTGTCTTCTTTATAATCGTGCACAATCACTTCTGTGCTGTATGGAATCTCCTTCTCAAAATTGTTGAATATTTTTTCTCTGACTATTTCCGAAACAAAGAATCTGGTATTTCTGTCAGTCAGTTGATCTTTAGGGAAAAATGGCTCATGCTCTGGTAAATAAGCAACAATCTGTTTCATGAGCGAATCAGCATTGAGCCCTTTGAGTGCAGATACTGCGAAGGTTTCTTTTGCATTGACTTTCGCGCCAATTTCTTTCATGACCTTAGTAACAGTTGCCGGATCCGATAAGTCGATTTTGTTGACTATAAGAATTACCGGTGCTTTTGAAGAAGCAATCATTTTCAAATGTTCCTCCTTCAATTCAGGATTTGTTACATCAACCAAAACAATCAGCACATCGGCGTCATCTATACTGTCCTTCACTGCGTTCATCATGCCTTCGTGAAGTTTGTAAGCAGGTTCGATGATACCCGGAGTATCCGAAAAAACTGCCTGATAGTCGTCGGTATTAACTATTCCCAATATTCTGTGTCGTGTTGTACTGGCCTTAGGAGTGATGATACTTAGTTGTTCTCCAACCAGAACATTGCACAATGTGCTTTTGCCAGCGTTGGGCTTACCTATGATGTTGATGTATCCTGCTTTATGCATGTTTATAATTTATTAGCCAATTGACCACATGCAGCGTCGATGTCTTTGCCTCGGCTGCGTCTGATGTTGACTATGACTTCTTTTGATTCGAGATATTTTGCAAACTGTCCAATTTTATCCTGTGTACTGCCTTTGAATTCTGCAAGATCTATCGGGTTGTATTCAATAAGATTGACTTTACAAGGCACTTTTCTGGCAAATTTGACCAGTTCAGCTGCTTCTTCCAAACCATCATTTGTGTCATTAATGACGGCATATTCCAGAGTTATTTTGCGCTTTGTCTTTTGATAGAAGTAATTGAGGGCGTCAACTAAATCTTCCAATGGGTTGGAATCATTGATTGGCATTATCTTGCTTCTTTTCTCATTATTCGCTGAATGTAATGACAAAGCCAGATTAAACTTGACGCCATCGTCACCTAATTTGCGAATCATTTTGGCTACTCCTGCTGTCGAAACTGTAATACGACTTGGAGACATCCCTAAGCCCTCAGGTTTGGTGATTTTTTCAATACCTGCTAAAACATTCGCGTAGTTTAACATTGGTTCGCCCATACCCATAAATACAATATTGCTCAATGGCATACCGTATGTGGTTCTGGCGAGTTGATCGATGAGCCAAACCTGATCGTATATTTCGGCAGCATCCAGATTTCTTTGTCTCTTTAAAAAACCAGTTGCGCAAAAGGAACAATTCAAGCTGCATCCAACCTGAGAACTGACGCATGCTGTCATACGAGTATCGGTAGGAATGAGCACCCCTTCAACAAAAGCATCATCGTGTAATTTAAATGCCATTTTGATTGTGCTATCGCTGCTTTTTCTGGTCGTGTGAATGACGACACTTAGAATGCTGTAGTGTTGTTCGAGCCAATTTCTCGTTTCTATGGATAAATTGGTCATTTCCGCAAAGTTTCTGGCGCCTTTTTTCCAAAGCCATTCGTATGTTTGTTTGGCTCTGAACGCAGGATACCCAGCCTGAACAAAGGCCTCTGTTAGTTGTTCAAGTGTAAAGGATCTGATATCTTTCTTAATGCTTTGCAAATTAGGGTGCAAAGATAGTGAAAATGCGCGAGATTTGATGGTTAATAGCTCCATGAAACATATTCGATTAAACAGGAAGCAGATATGGTTAATTACAATCGTTCAATATTTTCATGAATTTAAGTAATTGAAATACAAGATTACATTTGTAAGTGAAGTTTTTTTTGTTCACTTAAATTGAGACTTGTGGTAAATAAATTGAATCATTTGGTGAAAAACACTACTCCAATGGTTATAATTGCACTTATTAAAATCAATTACATTATGCCATTAAATTTAGGAGATCAACACATTAATTTGACAGATGCAGCAACAATGACCAGTAGATTCAGAGCTGGAAATCCATTGGGTACTATTGTCTCACACATGTTTTCAAGAGACATCATCGATGAAATTTTAGCGCAGCCAGGTTGCGAAGGTATCAGAATTTACAATGCTATCGATGACAGCAATGTTGCTACTGTTGTAATAGTGGGTGTTGATTCAAATGAACAAGATTTATTTAATGGCGTTTTAGCTGAACATACAGTAAAATGCCCCCCAAGATGTGCTAATGCTAATCCATTAAATTCTTGATTTAATTTTGCACTTTCTTGATGTATATGAATTTTTATCCTTAGTTACCAATGTGTTTCCACTATTGAGTGGAATAATATATTTTAAAAATGTAAGAAATAGTCAGAATCAGAAGTTATTCTTTTTATATGCTATCCTTATTGTTATTACACAAATTATTAGTTCAACAATAATTTATTTAAAAGGATATAATATCTGGTTCTTTGAGTTTTCTTTAATTGTAGATTTTTTATTTTTTTACCATTTCTATAACTCATGGGAGCCATTTAAGAGTTGGTTTAAATGGTTTTCGTTGTTAATTATAATGTTTCTAATTGTAGTAATTCCTATTAGATATATCGTTCTTAATACCTATAAAGAAGTAAGCTATACATTCCCAATAATGATTATTTACTTTATTATTCAATCGTCAATGATGATAATAAAGACATTCGAAAAAAGCGATACTGAGTTTAATAAATCATATATATTTTGGATATCGTTTGCCAGATTATTCTATTTCATGGCAATCTTACCTTTTAATATTTTTCAATTTATTGGAGAACATTTAGAAGCTGATGTGAAAGAAGTTTATGATTCGGCAGACACGATTGTGAATTTGACATCTAATATGATTTTGAACATTTTATTTGCCTATAGTTTTAAATGTCGCAATTAGCCGAGTTCATATTGGTGTTAGTGGGGTCTTTTAGTATTATTTTAATGCTAATGACTGTGTTTTTCTTTGTGCTCATTAGCAAATACCGTCAGAATCTGATTAAAAAACAAAATGAAGCCCTTAATAACCTCATCATTGGTCAGGATACCGAAAGAGAAAGACTGTCACGCGATCTTCACGATGAAATGGGACCGCGTCTATCCAGTGTTTTGCTAAGCATTGGAAGTATTCACTCTCCTGATGCCCGAATTTCTGAAATGGTGGAGGAAACCAAAATTGAACTCAAAAGTGCAATTCAAGATATTAGGAAAATTTCACATGACCTTATGTCTCTGACACTTGTTAAATTTGGTCTCATTGCAGCTATTGAAGAACTTATTGACCGCCTCAATCCCGGTGCCATTAAAGTGGAATTTATAAGCAATTCTGATGGGCAGGAATACGATGATAAAATAAAATCACACTTGTTTAAAATTACTCAGGAATTGATTTACAACTCCAACAAGTACAGTGGGGCGACCCTCATCTCTATAAATTTGAAAATTAATCCCGAAAAACGATTTTTGCAGTATATTTACACGGATAATGGCAAAGGCAATCCAAACTATAACCCTGCTGATGCTGGCATAGGGTTAAAGAATATCAAAACCCGGGTAGGCCTAATGGATGGTCAGTTTGAGGTTGAAATGATTAAAGGATTTAAAGCTGAAATAACTCTAAACTATTGAAAAAATGAGTATGAAAATAACAATGGAAAAGAATCTTTCAGTATTGGTCGTTGACGATCATCCTCTCTACAGGAAGGGCATTAAACGTATATTAAGCAATATAGAATTTATTAAAAGATGTGAAGAAGCAGAGAACGGTATGGAAGCCATTTCTATGATTTCGAAGCACCCCTATGATATTGTTTTGCTCGATTTGCAAATGCCGGTAATGGATGGTGTTGAAGCCGCCGGTATCATTAAAGAACGATTCCCAGATTGTAAAATCATCATTTTAACGATGTCTGACTCTAAAAGACAAATGATTGAACTCCTGGATATGGGTGTGACCGGTTATGTTTTAAAAAGCACTGATGAAAATGAACTGACAGATGCCATAGTCCGTGTGTCTGAAGGCGGTCAGTATTTGTCTAAAGAGGTAGATGATGCCTGGACTCAGTTTTTAGGTAACAAATCTAAATTTGAATTGAACAATCAGAAAACTGATAAAATAGAGCTGAGTGAGCGCGAGAAGGAAATTATCAGAATGATTTGTAAACAAATGAGTTCTCAGGAAATAGCAGATAAATTATCCCTTTCCAATAATACCGTTAAGACTCACAGGAACCATATTATGCGAAAACTGGAGGTTGATAATGTGGTTGGAATAGCGATTTACGCCGTAAGAGCAGGAATTTTTGTGCCTTAAAATCTTGGGTATAAAATGTTTTTTATATTTCTGCCTAAAGGATTAATTTTGCACTTTAATGAGTTCAACACAAGCGGTTCTTCTTTTAAAGGACGGAACCTACTTCAAAGGCACGGCAGTAGGTAAGATTGGAACTACTACTGGCGAGATTTGTTTCAATACCGGAATGACCGGTTATCAAGAAGTTTTCACTGACCCATCGTATTTCGGGCAAATTCTGGTAGAAACCAATGTTCATATTGGTAACTACGGTGTGAGTACTTTTGACGTAGAATCTGAAAATATTAAAATTGCTGGTTTGGTTTGCAGCACTTTTGCGCATCACCATTCCAGAAAAATGGCATCCAGCAGCATCGATGACTATTTTGTTGGCAATCAGGTTGTAGGTATTCAAAATATTGATACCCGTCAGGTTGTTAGACATGTCAGAGACAAAGGTGCAATGAACGCCATCATCAGTAGTGAAATCACCGATATCAGTCAACTTAAAAAAATGTTGGATGAAGTGCCGGATATGGCTGGATTAGAATTGTCTTCGCAAGTCAGTACTAAAAATTTCTATACCGTCGGTTCAGACCAGGCTCAGTTTAAAGTTGCCGTTTTAGATTACGGGGTTAAGAAAAATATAGTCAGATGCCTAAACGAACGTGATGCTTTCTGTGGTGTTTTCAATGCACACACTACTGCTGAGGAAGTGATGAAATGGGCTCCGGATGGAATTCTCGTTTCAAATGGCCCTGGCGACCCATCTGCAATGGATTATGCTGTGAAGACAGTTAAAGATTTGCTCGATATTAATATCCCAATGTTCGGAATTTGTCTGGGTAATCAATTACTTGGCAGAGCAATGGGTCTTGATACCTTTAAAATGCACAACGGACACAGAGGGTTAAATCACCCGGTTAAAAATCTTATCACAGGACATTGTGAAATAACTTCTCAGAACCACGGTTTCGCTTTAAAATCAACGGATGTTCCAGATTTAGAAGTGACCCACATGAATCTGAATGACAATACCATTGAAGGTATTCGTGTAAAAGGTAAGAGAGCATTCAGTGTTCAGTATCACCCTGAATCATCTCCCGGACCTCATGATTCAAGATATTTATTCGATGACTTTATGTCTATCGTTAAATCAGGTAAATCGGCAGCAAATCGCTAAGAAATTGCTGATTAAAACAGAAAACAGTACAAAAAAGAAAATACAAACATAAATCATAACAACAAAAACATGAGTCTTATCGCCGACATTAAAGCCAGACAAATTCTCGATTCAAGAGGAAATCCTACAGTTGAAGTAGATGTCATTACAGAAAATGGTATGATGGGAAGAGCCGCTGTTCCGAGTGGTGCCAGTACCGGTATTCACGAAGCTGTTGAATTACGTGACGGCGATAAATCCAAATACCTTGGAAAAGGTGTTTTGAAAGCTGTAAGCGCAGTAAATGATATCATTTGCAACGAACTTATTGGTGCTTATGTTTTTGAACAAAATCTGATAGATAAAGCTATGATTGATTTGGATGGTACGCCAAACAAATCCAATCTGGGAGCCAATGCCATTCTAGCCGTTTCTTTGGCTGTTGCTAAAGCTGCTGCACAGGAAAGCAACCAAAGTTTGTATCGTTATTTGGGTGGAGTGAATGCCAATACTTTGCCATTGCCAATGATGAACATCTTAAATGGAGGTGCTCACGCCGATAACGCCATCGACTTTCAGGAATTTATGGTAATGCCTGCAAATGCAGATACTTTCAGCGATTCTTTGAGAATGGGTGTTGAAATTTTCCACCATTTGAAATCTGTACTAAAAAGCAAAGGCTATAGCACCAATGTTGGTGATGAAGGAGGATTTGCTCCGGATATTCGCTCAAATGAAGAAGCAATTGAAACAGTCTTAATGGCTATAGAGAAAGCAGGATTCAAACCAGGTGAAGATGTTTATATTGCCATGGATGCTGCTGCCAGTGAGTTTTATGATGCAGAAAAAGGACTGTATATTTTCAAAAAATCTGATAAACGTCAGATGAGCAGTGAAGAAATGGTGGAATACTGGAAAACATGGACTTCTAAATATCCAATTGTATCTATAGAAGATGGTTGTGCCGAAGATGATTGGAATGGCTGGTCAAAATTAACTCAGGCTATTGGTGATAAAGTTCAATTAGTAGGGGATGATTTATTTGTAACTAATGTCAACAGATTGCAAAAAGGTATAACAGATGGTGTTGCAAATAGCATTTTGATTAAAGTGAATCAGATTGGAACTTTAACAGAGACAATTGATTCAATTAATCTGGCAACTAAAAACAGTTATACCAATGTAATCAGTCACAGAAGCGGAGAAACCGAAGACAATACCATTGCAGACATTGCTGTTGCGATGAACAGTGGTCAGATAAAAACTGGTAGTGCCAGCAGAAGCGACCGTATGGCAAAATACAATCAATTGATTCGAATTGAAGAAGAATTGGGTAACAATGCTCAGTTCGGTGGCAGAAGCTTCAAGTATCGCCGTTAATTATATAATTCTTTAAATAAGAGAAGCCCTCCGGACTGGAGGGCTTTCTCATTTTGTGGTATTTACCATCAAATACAAAGCAGCGTGTCATTTTTAAAAGAAAAGGCCGGACAAACCAGTTGTCCGACCTCTCTCACCTTTGCAGGATTTCAGTGTCAACTATAGTTGAAGTTTCTATAGGGAAGTTATAAAGCTTTCCTAAGAGAACTACTATAGCGCAATCGAGGCTTTTGGCCTTAGCCTCAGTCTTGCATTGTGTGTTTCCGTTTGAAGTTTTTAGATAAAAGAACTTCCGTTTTTCCAATTGTACTGCTAAATAATAACGAAGAATTTAAATAACCATAGATTTTGATGCAAAATCATCCTTTT
>CAUJCT010000019.1:5000-203218 GCA_963169345.1 Bacteroidota bacterium | reverse complement strand
GAAAGTATTCAGGATTAAAAACAAGGAACCAGATTGGATTCAGGTAGATATTTTCCAAAAAACCAAACTAAGTCTGTAGTATTTGCTGGGCCTCTGGAGGATTGTTTTGCAGTATTAGAAAACTTTCGGACAGCAGTGATTGGGTATTTTTATCGGCAATCCAGTGACATCCGATTGATAGGTGTATTGACCTAATACTTGTACTTGTGGCCAGAAATTGCGCGTAAAATTCTCAAGAGTTGCATTCAGTTGAGCCATCAACACATCTCCCTGGGCAGTCATAGGATAGTGTTTTTCTGCCTTAAGGATGAGCGAGTCCAGGGTCACCATCTTTGCAGCCTGCGAGTTAATGGCCAAACTACAGGAGAGCGAAAATAAAACCAGACGTTTAATCATATCATTTTTAATCATTTGTTTAAATTTATAGCAAAAAAAATTTATATTTCCATAATTGCCTCCACCCATTTTGGGATGAGCTTCTTGCGTTCTTTCATCATAGCTTTAAAGCCCTTTTCATCGGTCTTACCAATTTTAGTAAAGACAGGTTTCATAACAAAAGGGAAAATGACCATACCCAGAATACTCATTAAATAATGAATAGGATTTTGGTCGGGGTGTTTTTCCTGAATTTGACGTATGAAATGTGACTCGCGGAGAATCACATCAACAGGCATTTTTTCGAGGAAACGATCCGGGTGATTGCGCAATTCACTCATAACAAAAATTGGCAGGTCGGGGTTCTCGAGAAGCATGTCTATATAGCGTTCCACGACCAATTCAACTTTCTTATTGAAGCTCAAATCTGTCTCGAGTAAAACTGGCATTAACTGACCAAAGAGCATGGCAATTTTTTCGACCATAACAGCTTCGAAGAGCAGTTCTTTGCTTTTAAAATAATAGTTCAGCAAAGCCAGATTAATTCCGGATTCTTCTGCAATATCGCGAGTACGTGTAGCTGCAAAGCCTTTTTTGGTAAAAACTTTGCGGGCTGCTACAAGAATTTTTTCCTCGGTCGATTGGTCTTTGGTTTTATTTTTCATCTCGAACGACACTGCAAAACAAAATCATAAAAACTTAAATTCCAAATTTTTTTTAATCATTTGATTAATTTTTTACATCAGATTCAGATTTGAGAGCTGAATTTTAGGAAAATTAACCTGGCAGGTTGAATGAATTATTTTAACGAATTAGAGACCTGATTTTTTGATATTTAGGTATATTTAACCTGGCAGGTTGAATTTCAATCCAATCCGTGCGTTTTCTTACCCATATTCCCGTTTTTTTTTCTGTAAAAATTGCTATCTTTGTCCTTACACATTTACACAAATAACCCATGTCTTACTTCCTGGAAACTAGCCGAGTAGGCTTTAGAACTTGGACGGAGAACGACTTTGTTTTGGCTAAAGAACTTTGGGGAAATCCCATAGTAATGCAAAATATCAGTGCACAAACAAAACTGAGCGATTCTGAGATTCAAGAAAAACTGAATTCAGAAATCTCTAATCTGAAAAAATTTGGCGTTCAATACTGGCCCTGCTTCTTGCTGGAAAGCGATACATTTATTGGAACCTGTGGTTTGAGACCCTATAAATTATTCGATGGCATTTTCGAAATGGGCATTCATTTATTACCTGAATACTGGAATAAAGGAATTGGCTACGAAGCTGCCTCTGCAATGATTGAACATGCATTTAATACATTAAACATCAGTAGTCTCTTTGCAGGACACAATCCGCAAAATTTAGCCTCCAGTATATTACTTAAAAAGCTTGGATTCAGGTTCACTCACTACGAGTTTTACCCTCCAACCGGGCTTAATCATCCCTCTTATATTTTAAATACCGAGGAATTAAGTCCAGGAAAATAACTTAATTAATTATAGAAATTCCCCAATCGTCCGCTCTTCTTGATTAATCCAAGAATGGTCGCAATCTTATCCAGTCCCAGTGGCTTCATCACATACTTTAAAACAGATGTGTAAAGCATGGATTTTTCCATATCTTTTGGATTGATTGAAGATGACAGAATGAAAACAGAGATATTGGCGTCATAAAGCCTTTCATTCATTTTATCCAGAAAATCCCAGGCATCCATCACAGGCATATTGATATCCAAAAGTATCATTTGAGGTAATGCTGATTTGCTGACTAGTGCTTTATCGAGCGCATCTACAGCAGCGTGAGGGTCTGTGAAAGATTCGAGTGTATCGCAAAAACCGAAACGCTCATTGTTTAACTTAACCAGCTCGATGGTAGTTGGGTCATCGTCGATGATGTAAGCTAAGTCTATTTTATCTGGTTGAATCATTTTTGTGTGTGTAAATCGTATGCAAATGTACAATTTTTCGAAACTTAAATCATGATTTTTATCATTTTTTTTTCATACATCTTGCTCATTTACAATTCATTGTTGCAACATACTTAACACTTTTTACGTTTAACAATCCCACAATAGTCCATAGTTCAACCTTAACATTTCAATCATAACTTGTTGATTAAAAGCAATTCTTAGCAGATTAAACACTTGATTAATTCAATTGAAAATAGAGTACTGACCCAATTCTAACTATAACAAGTTTTAACATCGCTTAAGTATTTTGTTACCGATGTTTCTATCGCAAACATTCCTAAACTATATTTGCACTCAGATGCAAAATTTTTACCAACTCAATAAATCTAAAGTCAGGTTTGCCTTTGTATTCATCTCTCTTCTCAGCACAGGTATTACCTTAGCCATTTTATTTATAGGTGGACTGTTTTCAACAAACTCAAATGTAGAAAATCTGATCACATTACTTGGTTCAGCTATATTTTGGCCAAGTTTTATACTAACAATCACATATATCGCCTACTTATATAAACAAAGACGTCGTAATAAGGTATTAGCCAAAACTCCTTTTGACAGATTATCTGAACTTGGATTCAGCAACTACCCTTTGAATTTAGAAGACAAATGGCAGTTTACAGAAATGATTCCTTCTGTTATCTGGAAGGGCTATACTGTGTTATTGGATTTAGAGCCAAGAAACATGCAATATCAGATTAAACTCCTTGCACTTGTTGAAAACAGTAAAATAGATGAAAAAAGATTCAATGAATTAAGTGCCTATTTTAAAAAGAAACAGATGGATTTTGATTTTGGGGGTGTGGCATTATTTCTTCAGCCAAAAGAAATCACAGAATTAAGTCAGTTACAGCAGGAATTAGACAAAATGATTGTTGTACTGGAGAAAGAATTTTTTACTCCCGCAACAACCCGTCTTCTATAAATAAAAATCTACTTTCTCTAATATCAAAGCAACATCTAAATCTTAAAAACAAGACACTTTATAGACATTTGTCTTGCCTTTACTCACCAGATTAACCATATAAATACCGGTGCTCAATTGACTGAAATCGTAATTCAAATCGAGGTTTAAATCGTTGCCACTATATAGCTCCTTAACCAGCACACCGTTTGAAGTATAAATAGATATTGAAAAATCCTCACCTGTTGCATTTTCAAACTGAAGTCGCATGATTTTAGTGGTATAATTCTGTACAATATTCAATCCGTCAACTTTATTGACCATATCAACAGAGACAGGAGCACCTTCCCTTCTGACAGTTAATTTGCTCAAAGTTGTATTGTCGAATGCTTTATGACCTTCGTGATTAGAGTTGAATGCGCCATAAAAGACAACTTCATTGATACTATCTCCCGGAGCCTGCCAGTTAAAAGTCCAGGTTCTGAAATCTGTTCCATCAACACCAGCCGATTTATAGGTGATGTATTTACTATCACCCACAAGCTGAGTTGCACCGGTATCGGATACAATAAGTTGACCGAGTAAATTGCCCTGCATGTCCTGTGGGGAAACCTGAAATCCGAAACGTGTTGAACCAACTTTGGTATTGGTAGCCGTTATTGTATAAATCTGCCCTGGTTTCCATCCGGTAGAGGGTATATTGGACGTAATCCATCCATCCGCATCTGTGGCTGTGCCTCCATGACAGATGGTACAATTTTTAAAATTATCTCCAGGCGAACCTGTATGACCAGGATCGGTTCCATCTCTTCTTCTTTTGGTACCAGTTCCGGGACCATCTTCAAATGCTTGAAAAACAACAGCAACAAATGCCAGAATAAAAACGGAGCTAAAAACAGATTTCATATAACAAATATAAGAATATTATATAAATAAAAGATTAAATAGCTTAATAATTTAAAGTATAACTATTTAACATTAGTAAAACTCAGAGTTCCTCATCGGTTTTTTCGATAATTTCCTTCACAATATCATCCAGTTCCTGAGCCGAATCTTTGATAATAACCATGAGTCTTTCTGCTTTTTCCTTATCGGTTTCATAAGACAATAAATCTATTCCACCCAACAGACGGGCTAAAGGCGCCCTTACAATATGCGATTGTGTCCAGGCAATATCCTTCAACACCTTATTTTGTTCTTCTATTTTTTGAACATAGGTATGTCTCTCTGTTACATCTTTAATGTAGGCCGTAAAACCTGAAGGCATTTTATACATACTCACTTCACACCAGATGGATAATACACTTGAGTAAAATTCAAAATTATAAGTTTCTGTTATACTTTTTGATTGGAAAAACTCTTTAAACATACTGTTTTGGGTATGCTGATGAATGAAATCGAGTAATTTTTTTCCTCTTATACTTTCATTCGAAATATTAAATAGTTTTTCAGCTGCATTATTCCAGTAAATGACATTCCAGTCGTTGTCACAAGCGACAAAAGCGTCTTGTATACTGCTTAAAATCACAGAGCGTTCGTGACTGGTTTTAACATGATTGTCGATATCCTGAGTCGCGCCATAAATGCTGTATTTGCCATCTTCAGCATGTATCAGTCCGGTGACTCTTACCCAGTAGGGCTCACCTTCAAATGCGCGATTAATTTTTACATCAATATCAAAACTCTTTCCTTTGTTTATGCAGTTTCTAAGCGCCTGTTCCAATCTGTTTTTATCATCCTGATCGAAACCAATGGAGATGAAATCCTTCATTTCAGATAGTGACTTCTCATCAACACCATAAATTTCTCTGGCCATTGGAGTAAGATTCAACAGATGCGAATCCAGGGAAATAGACCAGGAACCAATTCTGGCTGATTCCTGAGTGAGTGAAATCAACAATTCGTGACGTCTGATTTCATTGATTTTATTGTTGACGAGTTTTTGAAGCAAAGCAGGTTGTCTGACAAGATAGAAAGCAAAGAAACCACTTAGAAGAGAGAACAAAACACCAGCGATTGCCAGAGGTAAAAGTGAGGACAATACATCATTTTTTTTGGAGCGAACGTATAAATCCCAATCACCATCTGGTATGTGAGTGGAGGCATAATTGTCCTTATCTGGATTGAAATTATTAAATGGGAGATAAACTTCCTGCTTACCGGTATTGGGATTTTTTTTCACCAGCATATACTCCATTTCCGGATTTCTGGGTGGGTAAATTCCAGAATAGGCAAACAAAGTATCCAGGTATATAACAGAGGCCGTTAATCCAATGTATTCATTCCCTTTAAAGATGGGCATTCTTCCGACAATGCCTATGCCGCCTTGCCTAAGTTTTAGAGGACCGGCAAAAAAGACTGAACGATTGTTAATGGCTTTAAATGCTTCTTTGTTCCGGGTTGAGTCTTCCAAAATTTTATAGCCAATAACGACCTCATTTCCTTTTGAAGGGTAGACAGCTATAATGGTACTATCGTGAACATATTCAATGGCACCGACAACGGGGTGAGATTTCATCAGACTCTCGCCTATTGCTTTAAAATCTTCAGGAAAACCATATTGAGAAATGATAAACTCGAGGGTTCCCATGATATCCTGGCACTCTGAGAGAAAATCATTCATTCTGGCTGTAGTTGCATTGACTTCTTGTTGCAAGCGTGCCTTTTCCTTTGAACGTCTTAGCAGATAAACGCTGTTAACTGAAAAAGCTGTAAATCCGATGAGGAGTAGGAAGACAATTAATCCAGCCCAATGTTGCTTTTTCAATAACATAATTTAATGTTGCATTTGATTTAAAATTAGAGAGATTACATGACAAATATAGAACTTTAAATGATATACGGAAATAAAAGCTTTATGGCTATACCCAAAAAGAATAGATAGAGATGCTTTTAGTTATAACTAATTAACACCTCTGCGACGAAACAATTCATCATTTCAGCATATACGCTGCCCAGCGATATTGACATTCCATAAATCTTGACAGTTTCGTTTTTTAACGCAGAACAAGGACGGAACACGCTGATCACACGGAAATTTTATCCCGTACCTACGGGATTGACACGGCAGGAGTTTGCTTGCACAAACGGAACACACGGATGTTGGCTTGCGAATAAACATAATGTTTATCGACAAGCTCAACGCCTTTACGGCTATGAAAATGTCGCCCCGTGTGGGACGGGGCTTGGATTGCGGATTAACTTTAAGCATATCGACAATCTATACGACCTAACAACTTTACGGCTATGAAAATGTTGTCCCGTGTGGGACGGGGCTTGGATTGTGGATTAACTTTAAGCATATCGATAAGCACTACGACTTAACGCCTTAACACAATTCTTTATAAAATCTTTACACGTTTAAGTTTAAATTTGTAATGATATGATACAACTCATTCGACAACCCTTATTCAAGCAATTTTTAATTAGTATCTTAAGTATCATAATCACATTTATTATCTGTTATTTCATCAATCCAATTATAGGCTATAAAACAACGGCCTTTATATTAATGCTATTAATCTCCATATTGGCAATGTTAGTAGATGTATGGCCAGTCTTGTTCTCTGCATTGGTATCTTCACTGGCATGGAATTACTTTTTTATACCACCAATTGGCAGTTTTAAAATAGATAAATATGAAGATAGTATTTTGTTTCTCATGTATTTTGTCATTGTAATGGTGCATATCGTTTTAACAAACAAAATCAGGAAAGCAAGGAAGATGGTATCAGAAAAAGAGGAAAAAGAAAAAACTATCTTACTCTACAACACACTTATCAACTCCTTATCTCACGAGCTTAAAACGCCTGTAGCAACTATATTAATGGCTGTTGAGTCTCTTAAATCCGATAATCCCAACATCGATAAGTCACAGAGAATGGACTTACTGAACGAATTGGAAATATCTTCACT
The DNA here is from genome assembly GCA_963169345.1 of Bacteroidota bacterium. GTDB lineage: Bacteria > Bacteroidota > Bacteroidia > NS11-12g > UBA955 > JABMMZ01. Next base: position 196,056 of record CAUJCT010000019.1, on the reverse strand, counting down.
AAGACTTAACAAGCAGGTTGAAAACCTATTAAACATGAGTCGGCTGGAAAGCGGATTCCTTAGAATAAAAGCCGATTGGTGCGATTTAAATGAAATGATAGGCAGTTTGGTAGATAAAAGTTTTGGACATATTAAAACACATACCATACACTTTCATTCAAATGAAAAATTACCTTTGTTGAAATTAGACAGAGGACTTATGGAAATTGCTATTCAGAATATTTTAATCAATTGTTTACAACACAATGCTCCCGGTACTGTTGTTGACATCAAAACGGATTACACATCAGATATTTGCCGGATTATTATCTCCGATAATGGCAAAGGGTTTCCCTATGGTGAGATTGATTTCGTATTTGACAGATTTTACAGAGGTAAAGATTCAAAATCTGGTGGTACCGGATTAGGCTTATCCATTGCAAAAGGATATGTGGAAGCGCATAATGGCAGCATAAAAGTCAATAACATTGAAGGTGGAGGTGCTAAATTTACAATTCGCTTCCCCGCTCAAAGTTCTTATATCAATCAGTTGAAAAATGAATAAGCAAACTATTCTGATTATTGATGATGAGCCTCAGATAAGAAAGCTGCTTGAAATTACATTAAAGAGCTATGACTATGATGTGAGGTCGGCTGAAAATGGTCAGGAAGGCCTGGTACAAAGTGCGATTCATCCTCCGGATTTAATTATACTCGACCTTGGATTACCTGATATGAGCGGACATGAAGTATTAGAAAGAATCAGAGAGTGGTATCAAAATCCTATCATTATTCTCAGCGTTATTAATTCGGAAGAAGATATCATTAAAGCTTTAGATAATGGTGCTACAGATTATCTCAACAAACCTTTCAGAGCCGGAGAACTGATGGCAAGAATAAGAGCCAGTGTACGAAAACTGCATCACGATGAACAGAGTTCAGTTAAAACGTTCGGGGAATTGCAAATCGATTTCAATGGAAGAACCGTTCGTAAATCGGGACAGGTTATTAAACTGACATCCACAGAGTATCAATTACTAAGTTTACTGGTACGCAATGAAGGCAAGATACTTACCCATCATTTTATTCTAAAAGAAATCTGGGGAAATGCTTTTCAGGAAGAATCTCAGTATTTGCGTGTTTATGTTGGACAACTAAGAAAAAAGATTGAACTCAATCCAAACAGTCCTAAGTATATTATTACAGAAAGCGGAGTTGGATACCGATTTTCTGCTGAATAAATTCTTTATGTTTTCTTTATAGGTATTCGCATTTCTTTATGTTTGGTTGATGCTATCGATTTTTTCTTTGCATTGTTTTATTCTGAATAAGCAATGAGTGAAAATTTAGCTAAAAAAGTTACAGCCGGATCATTATTAGTAGCCCTGGGTATCATCTACGGAGACATTGGAACTAGTCCACTTTATGTACTAAAAGCGATTATTGGAGATAAACCAATAAGTGAGACTTTAGTATACGGAGGCGTCAGTTGTGTGTTCTGGACACTTACACTACAAACAAGCATCAAATACATTTGGTTGACTTTAAAAGCTGACAATGAAGGAGAAGGCGGAATTTTCTCGCTCTATGCGCTTGTGAGACGCTATAAAAAGAAACTGGTTATTCCAACAATTCTAGGCGCTACAACCTTATTAGCCGATGGCATCATTACTCCGCCAATTTCGGTAGCCTCAGCTGTTGAAGGCTTAACTGCTGTTAAAGGACTTGAACATTTACCTACTGTACCAATTGTAATCGTCATTTTAACATTGCTGTTCTTCTTTCAAAGATTCGGAACACAAAAAATAGGTGGCTCATTTGGTCCGGTTATGTTGCTCTGGTTTGGGATGCTATTTTCACTCGGATTTTGGCAAATACTCGAGCATCCCGGCATTCTCAAATCTATCAATCCAGTGTATGCTTATCAACTACTTGCTGAATACCCGCATGGATTCTGGTTACTAGGTGCAGTCTTTTTAGCAACTACTGGAGCTGAAGCCTTATATTCAGATCTCGGGCATTGCGGCAGAACCAATATACGAATAACCTGGATTTTTGTAAAGGTGTGTTTACTGACCAATTATATGGGGCAAGCAGCCTGGCTCATGAATGGACATGACTATCTGAATGGATTAAATCCTTTTTTTGAAATTATTCCAAGATGGTTTTTACTGCCGGGTATTATCATTGCAACATCTGCCACAATCATCGCTTCACAAGCATTGATAAGTGGTTCGTATACCTTGATTAACGAAGCGGTCAACTTAAATTTTTGGCCAAGGGTAACCGTCAGACAACCGACAGAACTGAAAGGTCAAATTTATATACCAAGTGTCAATACAATACTTTGGATAGGTTGTGTGATGATGATATTGTATTTTAAAAATTCGACTCACATGGAGGCAGCTTATGGATTTTCTATAACAATCACTATGTTGATGACAACGGTATTGCTGAGCTATTTCCTGTTGTTCAGAGAAAAATGGAACAAATGGCTGGTCTTAGGCATCGTATTGTTCTTTCTAAGTATTGAATCAGCGTTCTTTATAGCCAATGTTGCCAAAATTAAAGAGAGGTGGATGTTCCTGTTTTTTGAGTTGTTCATTTTTATGGTGATGTATATCTGGTATTATGCCAGAAAAGTCAACAACAAGTTTACCAAGTTCACTGATTTGGGACAATACAAAGATCAGATAGTTGAATTGTCGCAAGACGAAGCCATACCAAAATTTTCCACTCACCTGATATACCTTACCAAAGCAGACAGACGCAATGAAGTTGAAGAAAAAATCATTAAATCCATTTTTTCTAAAAAACCAAAACGAGCCGATGTCTACTGGTTTGTTCACTTACAGAGAACTGAATCGCCCTATACTTTAAGTTATTCGGTCAACGAGTTGATAGACGACAAGCTTATCCGAATAGACATACAGGTAGGATTCAGAATACATCCAAAAACAGAGACCTATTTTAAAACGATAGTTAAAGATCTGGTAGCAAAAAAAGAACTCAATTTGCATATACGTCCAGATGGTTCAACCAAATACAATCCGCAACCAGATTTCAAATTTGTCATTCTGGAAAAATTCATATCTGTGGAGAATGAATTTACTGTTAGAGAAGGCTTACTGATGAATGCTTATTTCAAACTCAAGCGCATGGCTCAGAGTGATGAGAGAGCATTTGGTCTCGACAAGAGCGATGTAACCGTCGAACTGGTGCCTTTAGTATACCACCCTGCAAGAATTCCAGAATTAGAAAGGACACAACATCCAATTAAATAAAATGAATAGATTGTATATCGGGATGATTATTTCCCTGTTTTTGCATACCCTGCAAGGACAAAACAAACTGCCATTTGCTCATATTGATGCTACCTGGCAAAACGGCAATGACAGAAGGGATTCAGGAATTTTTAACATACCATACTTCACTCCTTCGGTTCTGCTTGACATTAACTACACCCATTCACTCAACCGACCAATAGACAACACAGTTATCGGTTCAACTGCTTTGGCCCGTAACAATGAAATGCAGGTTTCAGGTTTACATTTTGGAGGCGACTTCAATTACAAGCAAGCCCGGGCAAGAGTGATGACCCAATTTGGCACACGCTCTATTGTTGTTCCCAGAAATGATTACAGCCCATACAGAGGACAATATGAGTTAAATAATGCTTACAGATATTTGAGTGAAGCCTATGCCGGTTATCACTTCAACAAATGGTATGGCATCAATGTAGATATGGGATTATTTATGTCATATATAGGTTTAAATTCTTATTATCAGCAAGAGAACTGGGAATATCAGGCATCCTTCACCTCAGACAATACCCCATGGTTTTTTAACGGCATTCGCATTCAGATTTTTCCAACTAAAAACCTGAAGATAGAACCATGGATTATAAATGGATGGCAAAGTTATGGTAAATTTAATTCTATGCCTGGATTAGGCGGCAGTGTAATGTGGATGTCTAACAACAGTAAAATTAAACTGGTAAGTAATAATTATTACGGCACAGATGCAGCAGGATTACCCGGAAGAAAGCGTTTTCATTCGGATAATAGTATCTTGTTGCGCTATTTCAACAAACCTGAAAAAAGAGGATTAAGCAGAGCTGCATTTTCACTCACCGGAGATATTGGTTTTGAGAACGGCGCAGGGGTAAAAGCTTTTAAGGGAGATTCATCCAATCCAAGTCAACATTTTATGAGTGCCATGTTCTACAATCGACTGTGGTTTTACAAAAACAAATTAGCCTTGACATTTGGAGGCGGTTATATGACCAATCCCGGACGTTATCTGGTATTACTTCCAACGGGACAGGCCAGTGCCTTACCTTTAGCTACAGACCCGACTAAAACAGCAGGAGCTTTTCCATTTACTGCAAATCCCGGTGACCAATTTAAAGGTTTCGATTATTCGTGTAATATCGATTGGATGCCAAATCAAAGTATCACATTCCGATTAGAATATGTGCATAGACAATCATCTGTACCCTACTTTGCCGGACGCGGAGGAGTAACATCTCCAAATGGATTCACCACACAAACATTGCCACCAGACTGGCGACCGGATTTAGTAAAATCGGAGAGTCGGATAATATTTGTAACGCTGTTTAGGCTGTAAGACAAGGAGTATTGAGTATTGAAAGGTAGATCGCAGAACAAATACGGAACACGCAGATCACACAGAAATTTTGTTGCGCTTGACACGGCAGGGGTTTGCTTGCGCAAACTGGAAGGCGCGGAAGGTAGAACCGCTGAATTAATAGTTTCGTTTTTTAACGCAGATATCGCAGATATTTATTAATAGTACAATTGAAAATTAATTATAAGTATGGTTATCGTTTTTTACGAAATATCCGCCATAGGCGGAGAGATGGCGCTGAAAGATTCGCAGATGTTTCTTAGTTTTCTAAAGTCAATCTGAGGATAGCACAAACGGATTTTGGATAATAAAGTTCTGTGCAATCTGCGTTAAAAAAGTCCTCAACATTTTTGGAAGATAAACTGTTGCTTTCCTCATAGCTTTCTGCGACATCTGCCGGTTTCCTGCAAAGCAGGTATACCGGAACAAATCCCAAAAAACAAAAAGTTCACAAAATAAAGTTCTGTGCAATCTGCGTCAAAAAAGTCCTTATCATTCACATACCATAGCGCTGTCAACTCAACCGCGAAACAATTCAGCTATTCAGCTATTCAGCCTTTCAGCCTTTCAGCCTTTCAGCCTTTCAGCTTCTCCTTCATCTGATCTCTAATCAATCTTCAACCCAAACATCCTCGTATTGGCAACCATCTCAGGATAATAATATGGATAGACTATGATTTCAGGTTGAATTAAATGACCTTTCACTCCGGGTGTATAAGGTATTATGACTATTTTCGTCTCCAGACTATCCAGATGTCTGAAATACAAGTGAACTTTATTACCTACGATTTCATAGTAATCGATGCTACCATTCTCTTTCATAATGCGCAGCTGCTCAGGGTTAGCGTTACATCCACTTGGTAAATTTATAACTGCTACAACCTGATCCAAAACTTTTGGCTGAAGATTGCTGATATGTATTTTTAATGGCACTAACTCCCCTACTTTAAAAGAATCCTTTGCTATAAAGGTACTAATCTTCAATTGTTCACTTGCCTTGTCCGCATCTGGAATTAACCATTCAAACATCAATTGATAAAACATATCACTATTCAATCCTTTAGTTGAAATGATATTCATTCCATGTTTCAATTCGAATGGGTATTTCAGGTCATAGTTTGAAATCAATGGCAAACTGAACTCTTTTCCATTTACATTTATCAGTAATGGATTACCGGACTTCTGGGAATTAATAGTATTCATCCAAAGCACCAGTGCCTTCATTCCCCATATAGTAGATTGAGTTGAAGGGAAATGACCATTAGCAGTTCTGAATTTCATTATCCTTTGAATAAGCGCATACACCAATTCATTGTGCTTACCATTTTGTATTAAATGAGAAGCTACAACGCCGTATAATTCAATTTCTTTTCCAATACCATAAGAGTTGGTCAAAGTATTCAAACAGGTCAACTCATCTAGACCTTGCTGACATGTTAGTACCAACTGATTTGTCCAGAAATTAGACTTAAGTGTATCTCCATGCATTTTATAAATATCACTCAAAAATGCAACAATGTACGGGTCCATATTTTGCTGCATATTCTTATCAATATAAGAAATCTGCTGTTTGAGGTCAAAGCCTTTAATCTGACTTAGCACCCAGGTTGCATAAGTGGTTACTACCAGATTATTCTGACTACTAAAACCATATTTACCTTCCGACTGTTTTATTGAGCCATTAGAACTGAACCGACCATATAACCACTTGGAAACCCTTTTAAACATAACAGGATCGACATCAATCCCTATCTGTCTCATTTCCAGAAACTGCATCAAACCATAAGCTGTAAGACCTTCATGCGGAGGCAAACCTCCATACCATTCGAATCCACCTTTTGATGTTTCATAGGCTACCATTTTGTTATATCCTGCAATGATATACTCCTTATAACTATCCATTTTTGCCTCATCATATTTTTTGTTTTGCATTAAAAGTTTATAGGCAAGAATATTGGGATAATTTGTTGAGCTGACTTGTTCAAAGCAGCCATGAGGCATCCTTAACATGCCCTTTGCCATATCATCAATTATAACATTGACATCACTCTGGACACTTAAACTTACACGCAAATCCTTATTGATATTTACATTATCCGGAATATAAAATGTGTCTATACTAGCCGCTTTTGAACCATTGAAAACAAACGACTCATAAAGCTTAGGTTGATTAATGATAACTGCCCCTATTTGTTTGTCATAATTCTTACTATATCCTAAATCAAGTGTGTATCTTATGTATGAATAATTACTTACATCCAACTTAAATGTAGTATCAAAAGTAGACAGAGAGTCTAACTTCACTTCAAATTCAATATCTCTGCCACCGTATCGAAACTCAACATTAACCAATTGTCTGGTATTAGATGTATTCTTTAGTTTTAATTCAGGGAATATGATTTCATTCTTCCAAACCTGTTCGGGCATATTAAACTCGAAAAGCACATTATTGCTAACCGAATAAACTGTATCCTGTTCACTGACCATTCCGGCCCCTGCAACTATCGCATTGCACCTGTATACACCTGTCAATGCACTATTGCGAAACCTTATTTGAGCTTTTCCTGACTTATCTAATTCAACACGATAAAAATAGCATAGTTTTTTATTCGCAGATGGATTATTATACCCTCTGTAATAATTATTATAGTAATTCAACAAATTACTATTTCTTGATGTATCGATGTATATACTCCTTCCATTGTCGTCCTGCACGAATTCATAAGGGTCGTTATAATTGGTAAACAAAGAGGTACTTGGCCAATAATAATAACTGTAATCGTCTATATACTTTTCAGAAACTATGAGTGATTTCCTTGAATTGAAAGTTGAACGATTATAACCACTATAAGAAGCCGGATAAATATAACTTCTCTCCATACTCTGACTTTTGCTCACATTTACTAATCCACTTGCATTTTCAGGGTAATCATATATACTTGTATACCCTATTAACCCTGCAAAACCAGTAACACCTCTAAATCCAGCTCGCTGATTATGTTCTAAATTACTTGAATTTACTCTGACACCATCTACATATTGTCCATGACTTGCTCCAGGTATGCGCGCATTCTGAAAGACCTGTTCTTTATTCAACTGAGCTACAATTTCTTGCTTGGAATCCCTCACTTTGGAAAAACTTTCATCTACTTGTACATTTTTATCTACCAGTTTACTCCAGTTTTGTTTGGCATACAGACTCAATGAATCCACGTCTTCTTCAATATACCATTGTATGTTTTTATCTGATAAAATATCACTTTTCAAAAGCCAGGGTTTAACGGTAAACCAATGTCCATGCTGACCAGGCGCTTTTACTTTAAAATTCAAATCAGCATCATTGGGTATGCCCACTATAGTGAAATATCCATTAGAGTCAACAGAAAATTGCTGTCCGTTATTGAGGCAGATGAGTTGAGTCAATGGGTAGTAAAAATCTACATCTACAAAATTTTTTCTGTCAAATATTCGGCCTCTGACCACAAACTTTTGATTGACACTTGCCTGCAGTTTTAATTTATGAAGCGCTGAATCAAGAGCCCAGTAAGGCAATCTCACGCTTTCACTGCACATCATCAGTAAATCGAGATGCGCTAAGGAAGATGCGTTTTCCTTTTTGAAATAATAAGCCGGATGTTCAATCTCATTTTTAAGTTCCTGACTCAGATACAACTCACTCATGGCATTGGCTTGATTAGGGTCTGATGCTAGATACAAATCATTTTGATAAACAGATATTGCTGACATGCCCTGAACAGGTTTACCATTGAAATCCTTTGCTTCAATATTCAATACAACCTCTTCATTCGTTTCATATCTCTCTTTATTAAAACTATAGGATATTCTCAATTGCTTATTGTAATTGACAAACAAAAGTCTTTCACCAAGCACCTGCCACATGGAATCCAATACAGTCAATTGAACAATTCCCATAGGAAGATGGCTTATCGGTATGACAACTTTATGAAATGAATCCAGATTAAGGTCAACTTTTTTGACTAAATTATCTGCCATTCGAACAAACAATTTAGCTTTTTGTATTTTACCTCTGAATTCGACTATAATTCCGGTGTCCTTTATCTGGTGAGCATTAATAACGAAGCCAGAAGATTGAATGTTCTTTATTTCAAAAGTATCAACCTGATTGTCCGAATCCATTATCAATAACTGATAGCGATGACCTTTGACAGGGGTAAAAGTAAACACACCCATCCCTTCATGTTCTGTCGCCACAGGAGCTATTACACCATCCCTGACATCCACTAAAAGACCTTTACCCATCTTGGCGACACCATTCTTATCTCTAAGTTTAAATGCCACACGCGAAGGCTGACCTTCAAGCATCTGTCCACCTTCAGGAAAAAATTTAACATGATTTCCAGTTCCTGGTAGCTGAATGATTTTAATATTACTGCAACTCAAGCCATCAACATCCATATTAAAATGCACCATAGCTGAGCGAATATCAACATCCTTGGGCAAACGTAAACCCAATACTGCGTTGCCATCTGAATCCGTCATAACAAAACCGGAGGTATTGATATAGCCATCGATATAAAGCGCATACTCAATCCTGGTAGAGGCAGGAACAAATTTCATCGCAGTCAATCCCTGAAGTTTTAAAGTAACGGAATCCCCAAAAAGGTAAATAGGTTTATCTGCAGAGACGTTTAACATCAGATTGGTAGCTTTTACCTTTTGAACCTGAATTTGCTTGGAAATAAAAGGCTTCTCAAATGTTTTACCACCATTTAACAACCTGGCTTTGATTGTATAAATTCCGGAAACATTGGGTATGGAAAATGAAAATGAAACAGAGCCTTTAAAAGTATTAAGTTTATAATTATAAATAGAAACACCCGAAGGATTGAGCAGCTCGATTTCCACCAGATTGGTGGCATTTTCCAGTGATTTGTCAGAGGCATCAAACACCCAAATAGTGCCATAGATGCCGGTACCCGGTTCATAAAAAGCCTGACTGGTATGAATATAAAGAAATTCATCTTTTGAATAATTTTTATATTCATTCAATTTCTCTTCGGTATTTTGAGAAAAGAGATGTAATGGTAAAAACAATAGTAATAATAATCTGTACATAAACAAAAAGTAAGCGTTAAAAACAAAGAACCTTAATTACAAATTAGACAAGCACAAAAAATAAAATGCTGCAATCCAACAAAATTATACGAATAGATATAAGATAAGAAGGGTTGAAGAGATTCGTTTTTTTAACGCATATATCACAGAAAATTATTAATAATATATTAGGAGCTAGTTTATAAATACAAGTAACATTTTTTTGAACTATCCGCCTTAAGCGGAAGGATGGCGCTGAAAGATTCGCAGATGATTTTTAGTTTTCTTTAGTTATTTGGGGGATAACACAAATCTATCCAGAACAATAAAGTTCTGTGTTATCTGCGTTAAAAAAGTCCCCAACATAAAAAAAGATAAACTGTGTCTTTACACTAAGCTTTCAGCGACATCTGCCGGTATTCTGCAAAGCAGATATACCGGAAAAATCCAAAAAGAATTAAATGATTACAAAAAAAATTCTGAGCAATCTGCGTCAAAAAAGTCCTCAATATTCTAATACCACACATCTATCAAATCCACCACGAAACAATTCAGCTTTTCATCTTAACTTTCCGTGTGTTCCGTTTGCGCAAGCAAACCAAGGCCGTGTCTATGGAAAAAATCATTTCTGTGTGCTCTGCGCTTTCTGCCCTTGTTCTGCGATCTACCTCCCCTTTCCACCTCGAATCAATTCAGCCTTTCATCTTAACTTTCCGTGTGTTCCGTTTGCGCAAGCAAACTAAGGCCGTGTCTATGGAAAAAATCATTTCTGTGTGCTCTGCGCTTTCTGCCCTTGTTCTGTGATCTACCTCCCCTTTCCATCGCGAAACAATTCAGCCTTTCAGCTATTCAGCCTTTAACCTTTCCTCCATTTTATCCAATTCCATTAAAAACACTTCGGCATTAGATTTCATGAATACTTTTATATTGCTAAATACGCCTCTGTAATAGTCTATACCTTTTAATAAGTTGGATTTATATTTCTCTAACAAAGTTGCATCTTGTTCTTCCGGAATTTTGCTCTTGATATGTTTCTCCCAATAATCGATGTTCAGTTTTAATTCGTTAATAAACATGTGTGGTCGGTTCAACTGATTGAGGAGATTGATTCTGCCATATATGTGTGAACACATTTGATTAAGTGTAAAGACACCGCTAAAATAGGCTAGATTCGGACCCGGACAAATGGCTACGGCTTTCAAACCATAATCATGTTCGATTCCATGTACCTGCAAAGCCGAAGACCCCAATCCTTCGCAGAGACATTCTTTTTCGAGTACTATTTCTATTTTTTGATTGGCAATGGCTGTATCGGCATATTCATTTTTTATTTGCTGAATTTTTCGGTGCTGATATTGTCGCGATGCAGTGCAAATAGGCTTATCAGTAAATTCAGTGTTAAAGCTTAAAAACTTCTTATAACAAGGACTACCTGGTCTGCCTTTACTGATTCTGTTTATTCTTTGTTGGTCGGATGAACTACTTTTGAAATTATTAAATGGAACACCTAATGGAGAAGCATGACTGAGATAATAATCTTCTTGTCTGGCATTGATTAATTGTTCAAGTGTCGCATCATCTACAGTTGTCGCTTCAGGTACCATTAAAAACGGACTTCCCCAGCCGCATGAATCGAGTTGATAATAATTGATTAAAAGCTCATTTTCTTCAGCATTACCAATACCACCCTGAGCAGTTACCCGCAATTTAGGCTGCTCATGATACTGTAACCTGTTCTTATTTTGAAGGGCAGTCTGACAAGATTGAAACAACTCATCCATCAACTGATTTCTCTTATCTTTGAACTCCTGCAATACCGGCCCCATCAATGTACCCTCTGAAACAAAAGCATGACCGCCGCAATTAAGTCCAGATTCAACTCTGAACTCAGAAATCCAAATTCCTTTCTTAGCAAAAAACAATCCTTGCACTCTTGCAGATCTGAAATCACTCACTTTTAAAATGATCTGCTTTCTTTGAATCCCGTTTTCATCTGGAAAGAAGTCCGAAAACTGTTCACAATAAGCGTATAATCCAGGATTAAATCCAGCAGAAAAAACGATGGACACATCTGCATCAGACTCCGCTATGCCTCTTAAAGCAGCTTTTGCGTCAGAATACTCAGGCGGCATTGCAACACCTTTAAGATCAAAGGCCGGCCTGTCGATTTTTGTCATAATATTCAATTCAATCCTGCCTTTGTGCATGAGGCTTCTCACCTGATTCAATAGTTCCATATTCTCTACATCCGACAGATATAAATGATATAAATGTAGCAAAGGATTATCGTCAGGCAATAGTTCCATATAGCGCTTTTCAAAATCAGTTTTTCCATTCATCTGACTAAGGCCTTGATGAAACAAAGCATCAGTGACCACATGCATTAATTCAGTGTAGGCTTTTACTCTTTTAGCCCTTGAATCCGTTTGCGATTTATCAATGAAAGTATACGGTTTATTAAAAAGTAAAGTGTAATGAGCTCTCATTTTTTCGAGCAAATCATCTTCCATAACTGAAACAGCCGAGTTGATTCCAAAATGTGCTATTTTGAAAGGTGAATCTATAGTAAAACCAAGGCCCATAACAGGGATATGAAACTGATGTATTGGCGCTTTATTGACAATCATTTTTTTTAAAAAATTAACGCCGCAAAAATACTTGTATTACACGCCCGACAGCAGGATTCCACCCGTTAATTTAGGTCAAAAACGGATTTCATGACATCAATCATTTTTTAATGAACTTAAAACTAAAAAAGCCGACATTCAATTTATAAAACAGACCACTTTTACTTATCTCTAAGTCATCTCAAATGTCATCAGTCTTACAATTTGAATCGAATACCCAAATATAATTCTCTTCCACGAGTTGGTCCCCAGTTAAATGAAGTATCGAAATACGGACTGAATGGATTCTGCCAACTGACGATAGGACGAATTTGTCTGTAATCAAACAAATTTTCGACACCAGCATATACTTCCAGCATTTTCCATTTCCTGGTAATCTGCAAATTAAAAGTCGTATAAGCTTTAGATTGCTTCATTTGCCTGAACTCTTCCGGATTTTTATCTGTATCAGGCAGTCTTTGAACGCCAAACCAATGCGCATTGGCATCTATCCTAAACTTATTGTTTTTGGGCAGATAGGAAAGAGATAACAGAAATTTGTGTTTGGATATAAAAGGCAAGCTCTGTTTGATTTGATTAACCACTCTGTACACATCTAAATAATTATAAGCCAGTTTTGCTTCTATGAATTTGTTATACTTCACTGAGAAGTTAGTCTGAAAGCCATTTGATACAGATTTACCCGTAAAATTTGAGATGATGGCTAAACCAGGATCAGCATCATAATCCGGGAAAAACTGATTCATGAATCTGGTTTGATAAAAATCGAAAGTTAAATATGCATCTACCTTTTTATTCGAGTATTTCTTCAAATAATTTACGCCCCAGTTCAGAGACTGTTCAGGATTCAAAACTTCTTTAAAAATCAGGTTTCTGGAACTCACCAGCAGTCCGATATTTTCAGAAAACAGATTGACGGTTCTCCATCCTGTACCAATTGATGCACGTAAAGTCTGATCTTTTCCGAACTCATATTTCAACATTGTTCTCGGTGCCACTTGCCATCCAAATTGATTGTGATAATCAGCTCTCAGACCAGTGATTAATTGAATTAAATCTCCTCTCCATTTGAATATATTTTCAGCAAAAACACCTGGGATTACCTCCTTTTTGTTATAAATTCCATTATAGGTTCTTTTTAAAAATGTATCACTAAACTGGATATTTTCATTCAAATCAAAATATCTGAAACTCAAGCCGGCTTTAAATTCATGGTTGCTGTTCCACAAATGTTCGTATTGCAATGATGAGTAGGTATTGAATTGTTTGCCTTTGTAGTTAACTGTCCCAATCCAGGAATTTTGATGATGGATAAATCCTGAGTTATAAAACACAATGCTCTTGACGGAGCTCAATCTGTAACTTAATTTTGAATACAACTCACCCTGCTGATAAGCAATCTGCTGACCATAAATGCTATCATTTCCAAGATGAAGCGTTTTGTCGTAATTCTTTTGTCCACCAATTCTCGTTTCTTTGAGCACTCTTAAACCTATCATTCCATTTAAACCTTTTGCATTTTCATTGCCGAATTTAAATTTGTTGTAAAACAGGTATCGGGTCAACAAAGGCAAATCCAAAAACTCATCTTTATCTCTATCCCATTTACTTGCGGGCAACACCATGTGTAAGGCATACATATTGCTCCATTTCTTACCAACTAAACGGTGATGGAAGTTATATTGACTTTCACCAAAGCTATTGACGTAAGCATTGAACAACAGTTTATCTCCTTTATCAGTTGGTTTGGTCACGACATTAATCTGACCTACCATATTTTCGGCGCCTTGCAAAACGGATGTTGTGCCTTTAGAAACAAAAATATTATCGACCAAAGTACCTGGTAAACTGCTGATACCATAAGTAAAACCTAAGCCCTGAATCAATGGCATCCCATCAATTAAAATTTGATTATAAACACCCGACAAACCAAGAATACGCAGTTCTTTCGAATTGGTTATGACATTGGTGGTCATAGGCTGAACAGTTGACTGGTTTTCGAAGCATCCGGCCAAATCGCAGCAGGCTGATTTTTTAAGTTCACCCTGATCAATTATTTCGAAACCAATCTGAACATTGCGCTTCCTGACAATTCGAACTCCACCACCTTGCATGGTTTGCACAAATCTCATTCTGATGTTGATATGACCTGTCTCATTAATAAAAACAGTATCGAGAACATAAGAAGGTTTAAAGACATACAAACTCAACAATGAATCGGTTTCTGTTGTCAATAGAAATGCACCGGCATCATCAGAAATGACCGTATCACGGGCGCCTGTAACAGCGATTTTAACGTCTTTAAGTGGACGTAATTGATTATCTGTAACGGTACCTTTTAAATTCTGAGATGACAAATCAAAGCATAGCAATGTCATTAAGACATTTAATAAAACGCTTTTCATGAGTCAATTTTACTTATGCTGTTTTTAATTTGACTTTATGCACTTTTGCATTTGGGTCTTCGCAGGTACCAGTATTTTCGATGGTTTTAACGATGTCTTCTCTTTTTACTTTAGATGAATCGTAAGTAACAGTAACTTCACCGTTTGCAACCACCACTTTTTTTACACCTTTCAGTTTGAATAGTGCAGTTTCAACCATTTTTCTGTCAGTAGCACATCCCATATCACTTACGGTAAATGTTTCGGTTATAACGGTATTTTCGGCAACTGAAAGAGTTGAATTATTTGTATTGTTGTCAGCAATTAAAGTCTGACTTATTGCGACGAGGCATACGCTCGCCATGATTATAAATTTCATTTTATTGTTTAATTAATTTTTTTGATAGTTAAGATTAAAGTATTGTCAGTAAACACTTATCCTATCTTAGGCGGATGCCATTTATTAATTAAAAACTCATTAGGAAATACCAGCTCTAGCTGAGCAAAATCCTTATTCAGAAAAGAATTCCAATCTAACAACAGAGACAAATCAGAGGTTGTACAACCGGAGCAATGACCACAGGAAAAAAACGGTGAGCAGATATCACATGATTCATCCTGACTTTCTGAAGATTTTTGGGTGTTACTTCCGCAGCATTTATCAGAACAGTCCTTAGTACTTAGGAGTTGTGAAGACACCGCATTGACATTCAACTGCGCGTCACAACATGGTATTAAAGACAATCCCAGAACCAATGTAGCCAAAAACAGGTGTAACACCTTCATTTATGCAAAGGTAGCGAAAAATAAAGTAAAATAAAACAGTTACTTAACTCACTGGATTGACCTCTAAATTCAGGGTATTTAACTTTAAACTTTTCCTTACAGACAACCAAAGATGCATGCGGTAGAAGAGATAAAAATGCAGCAACACCACAAATTCGAGACTGATGATATACCAGGGCCATGGTCCGATAATAAACGGGTTATTGGCTCCCGGACGTTCAGAGAGATACATATAGTTGCCACCGGTGCTGTAATTAATGAATCCAATCACAGGCAGAGTAAGCTGAGTAATTAAAAACACTCTAAGCCAGGAAAACTTCCGGGGTGTGAAATTTAAAGCCCAGGTGCAATAAAAGGCGAGCATAATTACACCTCCATGAGAAATGCAATACGATATTGTTTCGTATAAACCGAAGCCATGGGTCATTTCAGGCGTAATAAAAGCATGAATGGCACCGGCACTCCAGAAGATGAGCATTTCATATAACAACTGACTTCCACTGAACAAGAGGAATACAGATAAAATTTCGGACATGGCGCATAAATGCAGAGGCAAATTAGTTTTAAGATGCCAGTCGCCCAAACTGAGAAAATACAAATGGTGAATGAGTACATCAGTTATTAGCAATATTGCCAGTGCCTTGCCAATGAATAAACGTTTATCTTTTAATTTATTTAAACCTGCAATCCAAAACAAAGCCGATCCACTGATAATAAAACCGAGGTTCATAGCCCACCAGAGCTCACTTCCGGGTTCGATAACGACATGAATCTGACGCATACTTTCGGATGCAATATAGTAAAATATAAACTTTGTGATTTTGAGGGTAAATTTTGTTTGTGATTGGATTGAATATTTTCAGTCACTTTCTAATTCAACCTTCTATTCTTATTCAACCTTCCAGGTCGAATAGTGCAAAAAAGTACTATTTCATTGCCTTAAAATGCAGTTTCAATAAAAACTCAACCTGGCAGGTTGAATAGTGTGAAAAAGTACTGTTTCATTGCCCTAAATTGCAGTTTCAATAAAGTGTGTTTTTATTTCCGATTTTCTTATTCAACCTTCCAGGTTGAATAGTGTGAAAAAGAATTGTGTTAAGTCGTTAAGTTGTTAAGTCGTTAAGTCGTCATGCTAATCGATACTCTTCAAGTTTATCGTAATCCATGCTCCGTATCCCGTCCTGTATGATACGGGATAATGGACGGGATGTAACCTGTATGATTTGTGATCATTCCACAATCTCTTCTACCGCGACACAATTCAGCTTTTTAGCCTTTCAGCAATTCAGCAGTTCTCCCTTCTGTGCCTTCCGTTTGCGCCAGCAAACCCTGCCGTGTCAAATTCCCCTCCATTTCTGTGTGTTTAGTGCGTTCTGCCCTAATTCTGCGATCTACCTTTCTATCATCTGCGGATTCCATTCGCGCAAGCGAATCCTGCTGTGTCAAATGCCTCTTATTTTCTGCGTTTTCAGCGTGTTCTGCACTTGTTCTGCGATCTACTATGCGATCTACTAATGATAGCTTAACTTATCGAATTCAACAATAAAACACGCAGCTTAACATAATTTTCTTTTCTTTTAACATTTTTTAATTTTATTTTGTTGAATATCTTGCAATTAAGCTCCTATTTATTCAATAGAATTTAATTTTTTCAATGGAGCTGTGAGTTGGAATGACTAAGTCTTCCTTAAAATTCAACTTTAACCCATCGGAAATTTCCGATTTTTTTAATGTTCTTGACCATGGATGATGTATTGAAAAAAATTAAACACTTTGAAAACCTATTACTGGTGCTCGACTATGATGGCACTTTGCTTGATTTCGTTGATCACCCTTCAAAAGCTATTTTACCAAGAAACAAACAAGAAATGTTGAGCAAAATCAATGTTCAACCTAATGTGAAACTAATCATCAACACAGGAAGAACTTCTTCACAAATGGATGAAATTATAGCAGATAAACAGATTGATATTATTGCAGATCATGGACTTTCTCATAGAGTGAATACAGTATGGAAACACTATCCAACGGATACAATTTACTGGAAGAGTAAAGTCAGGAGTTTTATGCAACAAGTCTGCAGAGAATGCCCTGGCTCATTTATCGAAGAAAAATCATTTTCAATTTGCTGGCATTATCGGCCATGCGAAGAAAAAATCGGATTACATTATGCCGAAAAAGTACATGAATTTGTAAATACAGAATTAAATCCTGGTAATCCAAGAATACTTAAAGGTAAAAAAGTAGTTGAAGTCATTGCAGCCGAAGCCAACAAAGGTGAGATTATCCGTCAAACCTTTCCAAAAGAATCTGATACACTTTATGTAGGAATAGGAGATGATATCACAGACGAAGATATGTTTACGGCACTTCAGGAATTTGAGGAACACCTGACAATAAAAGTTGGGCCCGGAAATACCAGCGCAGAATACCGAATCGACAACTGGAAAAACACCTGGGACATTTTAAAAAAATTGGTATCATGAAAATTAATTATACAATCGCATTTGCTATTTTAATTGCTATTGGATTGGTCTCTTTTGGTTTTACTTACTATCAAACTCAAAAGGAAAGAGAAAATTTACATCACGATATTGAATCGAGAATGGATGTATTTTCTTTAGTTATAGAATCAGAAATTTTAAAAAGAGACAGTGCAGATTTGAACAACACTCTCGATAGTCTCATTCAGAAATTCGAACTGAATGGAATTTATATTCACAATGGTACTTCAAACAATAGCATTTCAAAACATCTGCAAAGACAAGATATCCCGGAAGACATAATGAATTGGTCGATGGTAGCCGATACTGTCATCACTTATATCAGCGACGCAGATACAGAAGAATTCATCTATGTAAAAAGCTTTAAACAGGCCGACCTGTCTGTCAACATGATTGTTCTGAAAGTTGATTACGAATATGTCAACAACATCATTCGCAGTATATGGTACCGAAATTTCTGGAGATGGTTTCTACAGGCCTTATTTGTTTCAGCCATCACATTAGCTATTGTGCACTGGCGGGTACATTTGCCAACAAGAAAAATCATCAATTGGGTTAAATCGGCTAAGACCGGCGACATTGAACAACTAAAACAACACAAACCAGCTCCCTTTCTTGAGCCGCTATACAAGGAAATAATCAATATCACCAAGTCTATGCATGAAGCTCATTTAAGGGCCGAAGAAGAAGCCCGTTTAAGAGAAAAAGGTGAATCTATCTGGACTTCAGAACGATTAAAAATTGAAACAAGAAATTTACTGGATGGCCAGCTTTTGGTGCTGGTATCCAATCGCGAGCCTTATATGCATATTCACGAAGGCAGGAATATAAAATGTCTGGTACCTGCCAGTGGTATGATCTCAGCAATGGAACCGATATTAAAATCCTGTGGTGGATTATGGATAGCTTCGGGAACAGGAGATGCGGACAAAGAAACCGTCGATAAAAATGATAAAGTAAGAGTGCCCCCTGAAGACCCAAAATACACACTTAAACGATTATGGTTAACAAAAGAAGAAGAAGACCACTATTACTATGGATTTTCGAATGAAGGACTGTGGCCACTCTGTCACATTGCACATACCAGACCGGTTTTCAGGCATCAGGATTGGTTGTATTACAAAATGGTAAACGAAAAATTTGCAGAATCTGTACTTGAAGAAATCAAAGATGAATCGCAACCAGTTGTATTAATTCAGGACTACCATTTTGCATTGTTGCCTTCATTGATTAAACAAAAAAGACCTGATGCGAGAGTTGCAATTTTCTGGCATATTCCGTGGCCTAACGCTGAGTCGTTTGGTATATGTCCGTGGCAGAATGAAATTCTCAATGGTATGTTGGGCGCAGATTTAATCGGATTTCACACACAGTTTCATTGTAACAATTTCATGGAAACTGTGAACAGAAATATTCAATCTGTAGTGAACTGGGATAATTTTTCCATCAATATCAATAAGCAATCTACTTTTGTCAAACCCTTCCCAATCAGTATCGATGCCAATACCGGAAACGACAAAGAAATTGAAATCAAAACACCTGATGTACTGCTAAAGGATTACGGATTACACGCTGAAAAAATTGGCATTGGTGTCGACAGAATTGATTACACCAAAGGACTGGTAGAGAAGTTTCTTGCAATAGAAAGGTTCTTCGAAAAATACCCTGACTACATTGGCAAATTTACATTTGTACAAATAGGGGCACCCAGCAGAACTTTAATTAAGACTTACGCAGATGTTGTAAGTGAAGTTGAAAAAGAATCGGAACGCATCAACTGGAAATTCAAAAGACAGAACTGGAAAGCCATTTTGTTATTAAAGAAACACCATTCTCACGAAGAAATTCAACCATTTTATCAAACAGCACATGTCTGCATGGTAACATCATTGCATGATGGGATGAATTTAGTTGCAAAGGAATATGTTGCATCAAAAAACGACAATTCAGGTGTATTGATATTAAGCAGATTTGCGGGAGCATCACAAGATATGAAAGGAGCATTGATTGTAAATCCTTACGATATTGAATCCATGGCAGATAGTTTAAAGAAAGCCATAGATATGCCGATTGACGAACAATTCGAGCGTATGGAAATAATGAATCAGCAAATACAGCGATACAATATCTACCAATGGGCTGCCAGCTTGCTGAGAAATTTAGTTCAGATCAGGCCGAGGTAGGAAGGAGAAGTGACAGGATTAGAGAATAAAATACATTTAGTAAAGTTGTTAAGTCGTTAAGTTGTTAAGTCGTAATGTTTATCGATACTATATAAGTTTATCGTAGTCCAAGTCCCGTTTGATACGGGATCATTTAACAATCTCTTCTACCGTGACACAATTCAGCTTTTTCGCTTTTTAGCCTTTCAGCAGTTCTCCTTTCTGTGCCTTCCATTCGCGCAAGCGAATCCTGGCCGTGTCAAATGCTAATAAATTTTCTGCGTTATCAGCGTGTTCTTCCCCAATTCTGCGTTCTACCAACGCAAATTTATACAACCGACTCGCCTAATTTGTAATTTCATATTCTTACCTCAACGTCAAGCTCATTTTGCCAATCTTCCCCAATTTTACTGCGGACATCAGCTTTAAGAGGTAACAAATAAGTGCCTTGCTTCGAATCAAACCAAATAGCCGTTTTCCATTCCACAGATCCAATTACTGCGGTTGCAGGAAGTCGACCCCAGCCTTCTTTTAAATCTTTAAAACTGCTTCGAATCTCCAGCGAAAGTTCATTAGGTAAGGATAAAAACCACCAGCCATTCGGACCATTGTACCTCCAGGGTTTGGCGGTAAATCTGTATTTAAGCTGGAATTGACTCATGGATTAAAACATACAAAAATCATTCACCATACTTCGATATTAAGGCTAATTGACCTGCGTGATATGCTGTATGAGATATAATTCTGCCAATTGCTTCAGCCTTGGTTTTGGTGCCAAATTCTTTAGTATTTACAATAGTTTCCCAATCCTCTTCATTCTGAGAATTTAAAATAGATATCAAGGACTCGAATGCCATTTTCTGGTATTCCATTATTTCGTTCAGATTGGTCCATTCGCCGGTATCTTTACCCGCCGCTACCGTTTTAGCGTGTACTTTAATGTCTGCTCCACCAAATACATTTTTAGCAAACAGCAATTCAACATCGCCAATATGTCTTATAAGAAAACCCGCGCTGTTATTCGCCTTCCCAACTTTCTTAATTAAATCTGCTTCAGAAATTCCAGTCAACAGATTGGTAAATCTTGTCCTGGCTTCTGTCAACGTCTGAATATATTTTTCTGTAGTTGTCATGATTGCAAGTTTAATAAAAATATTAATCTATCCTCTAATAACGTTTTAAGACTTCTGTGCATTCCATTCGCGCAAGCAAACCACTGCCGCGACACAATTCAGCTTTTCAGCCTTTCAGCAATTCAGCTGTTTTCTTTCTGTTTGTTTCACGTATTCTTCCCCGTTGCTGCGATCTACCATTCCAGAATCTCCATTTCCACAATCTTTTCTACCGTGACACAATTCAGCATTTCAGCATTTCAGCAATTCAGCTGTTTTCCTTTCTGTTTGTTTCACGTGTTCCGTCCTTGTTCTGCGTTCCACCAACGATCCCTTATTCAATACGCCTTCCTCAACATATCAGCATACGCATCTGGTAAAACACTTTCCTCTACCGCCCTGGCTGCCTTCTCTACATCATACTCAAACCTCCTGAATTCAACTTGAATACTATCCTTATCATGTTTATCCGAATGCTCATTTAAAGTCAGCATCACATAACAACCTCTCACATCACCATCCTTAGGTTTCCCTACCGAACCTATATTGATGGCGTGTCTGAACGCTGTTCCCTTATCAGTTTGATATTCAAATATTCGATGATAAGGTTTATGTGTATGTCCGAAAAACATCATATCCGCATTTACAGTTTCCATGATGCGCAACATACTTTTCTCATCTCTGTCTTCAAATAAATACTCGTTGATTTTACGAGGACTACCATGCACCATTAACAAAAACAGTTGCTCATCATTGAGTTGAAACTCCAATTGAATATGCGCTGGCAAAGTCCTTAAATAAGCTCTCTCCTCCTCCCCTATCAGTTGATTACTTAATGCAATAGATTGCGCACCCATTGCCTTATCCTCTTCAGTTTTGTAAGCACATCCACAATCGTCAGAGTTCCTGCCAACACCATAATCGTAATTACCTGCTATGCAAGGAATGCCTCTGCTGCGGATTGCATTGATGACTTCGTTTGGCCAGATATTGTAACCAACCAAATCACCAAGACAATAAAGAGCATCAGGTTGCGTAATTTTCATATCTTCAAACATGGCTTCCAAAGCTGGAAGATTAGCATGTATATCACTGAAAAAGGCTATTTTCATAAAACTTGTTGGATTTCTTCTTTAAATTTAAAACGCTTCCTAAACCAAAAAGCCAGATTCACTAATGCGATAAGTGCAGGTACTTCAACCAATGGACCGATAACTCCGACAAAAGCTTCACCACTGTTGATGCCAAATACGCCTATCGCTACTGCAATGGCCAGTTCAAAATTATTTCCGGTTGCTGTAAAAGCAATTGATGTACTCTTTGAATAATCTGCTCCAAAATATTTGCCAATTAAAAAGCTAACAACAAACATTACGGCAAAATAAATGACCAAAGGTAAAGCTACTCTAAGCACATCCATAGGTATGGCAACAATCATTTCGCCCTTCAGACTAAACATCACCACAATAGTAAACAGCAATGCGACTAATGTTAAAGGTGAAATTTTGGGCGCATACACTTGATCAAACCACTCCAGGCCTTTCAACTTTATCAATAAATATCGACTGATAATGCCCAATGCAAAAGGAATACCCAGATAAATGCCTACACTTTCGGCTATTTGTAAAATTCTGATATCTACTGTATAACCTTCATATCCGAAATACGGAGGCAGAACAGTGATAAACAAATACGCATAAACACTGTACAACAATACTTGAAATATACTGTTAAGAGCAATCAGTCCGGCGGCATATTCTCTATTTCCCTCTGCTAAATCATTCCATACAACCACCATAGCAATGCAACGCGCCAGTCCAATTAAAATTAAACCGGTCATATAAGCTGGATATTCATACAAAAAGGTCAATGCCAGAATAAACATAAAAACGGGACCGATAATCCAGTTTAATATAAGTGAAGCTGTCAGTACTTTGACATTTTTAAACACCTCTCCCATTTTTTCGTACTTCACTTTAGCCAATGGCGGGTACATCATCAGAATCAAACCAATTGCCAGAGGAACATTGGTAGTACCACTAGAAAAAGACTGTATAAAACCACTGCTTTCAGGTAAAAAATACCCTATGGATACTCCCAGCACCATAGCCAGGAATATCCATAAGGTCAAATATCTGTCGAGGAAACTCAGCTTACGCCGTTCCAGCGCAGGTGCACAATTATTGGCGCTCATAAATTAACAGCAACCACCACCAGGTGTACAACAAGCCGATTCACTCACTGCAATCTCTGACAATTTTACTTTTCTCTTTTCAGCCGGAATTCCGCATGAATCTGAAGCCAGACAATCGGTAAACTTAGTTGTCAATATAAAATTCTTACCATCAAACTCCAGTCCGTATTTTCCGATGGTATCCGCCTGATATTCCACTTCTACTTCCAGATCTTCCATACCTAAAACACGTTCAGACAGCTCGATAATCTTGAGCAATTTCTGAGGTTCTAAGCGATGATCCGTATCGTTAGCGTTCCACAATTGAAAATTGGCGACTTTCTCATCCCTGACTGTACCACCACAATCGATGAAATGTTTATGAATAATACCCACTTCCGTAACATGGAAATGGTCGGGTACTTTTGTTCCATTGTGTAAGACGAAATCTACTGAATCTAGCTCAGTTAATTTGTTTTTTATTTCTGATAATTTCATAATGTATATATTTAAAAGTTTAACAACATTTTTTGATGTTCAATTTTTGATTGATGGTTTGAAAATACTGCATAAGTTCATTGATAGCCGACTCATCTACGCAATAGCAAATGCTTTTTCCTTCGATACTGCCCTTAATGATGCCGGCACTTTTCAATTCTTTCAGATGTTGAGATACTGTTGGTTGAGCCAGAGGCAATTCATTGACGATATCGCCGCAAATACAGGCATCGACCGAAAGCAGATATTCTACAATAGCGATACGTGCAGGATGCGCGAGAGCTTTCAACACAGCAGCCATTTTATTGTGATGTTCAGTAAATACGTCAGTTTTTGTAATACCCATATTAAAATGAAAAGAGAGCCTCAACTCATATTTTCATATTGCAATATTACGATATTGAAATCGAACAAAGAAGAAAAAAATAAAAAACTTTCAAAAAATAATCAACCTGGCAGGTTGAATAGTGTAAAAAAGTACTATTTCATTGCCTTAAATTGCAGTTTCAATAAAAACGCAACCAGGCAGGTTGAATAGTGTGAAAAAGTACTATTTCATTGCCCAAAATTGCAGTTTCAATAAAGTACTACATTCTGGTTTCTATTTTTTACTCAACCTGGAAGGTTGAATAGTGTGAAAAAGTACTGTTTCATTGCCCAAAATTGCGGTTTCAATAAAGAACTATTTTCTGGTTTCTAATTTTTATTCAACCTGGAAGGTTGAATAGTGTGAAAAAGTATTGTGTTAAGTCGTTAAGCTTCGCTGTTAAGTTGTTGAGTCGTTAAGTCGTAATGCTTATCGATACTATATAAGATTATCGTAATCCAAGGTTGCGCAATCTTTTCTACCGCGACACAATTCAGCTTTTCAGCCTTTCAGCATTTCAGCTGTTATCCTTTTTGTGTGTTCCGCCCCTTTTCTGCGTTCCACCAACGATTCTAATATACATCCATTTTATCTCTGATATTACATTTTTCACTATGTTTGAACCCATGAAACTCGTCGACCTGCGCAGCGATACCGTTACACAACCAACAGCCGAAATGAAAAACGTCATGCTCAATGCTCCTCTCGGCGATGATGTGTTCAATGAAGATCCAACAGTTAATCAATTACAAGATTACGCTGCTGATTTATTTGGAATGGAAGCAGCTCTGTTTTGCAGCAGCGGCACTCAAACCAATCAAATTGCCATTAAGCTCCACTCCCAACCGGGCGATGAGGTTATCTGCGACGCACTCGCTCATATCTATCTCTACGAAGGTGGTGGCATCGCCTTTAACAGCGGAGCATCGGTGCGATTACTTCAGGGCAATCATGGTAGATTTACTGCTGAAGATGTCATTCAAAACATCAACGACGACAATGTCCACTTTCCGGCCTCACGCTTGGTTTGCATAGAAAATACAATTAACAAAGGTGGTGGCGTATGCTGGGATTTTGATGCACTCAAATCCATTCAATCAGTATGTAAA
The DNA here is from genome assembly GCA_963169345.1 of Bacteroidota bacterium. Taxonomy (GTDB): domain Bacteria; phylum Bacteroidota; class Bacteroidia; order NS11-12g; family UBA955; genus JABMMZ01. Next base: position 170,629 of record CAUJCT010000019.1, on the reverse strand, counting down.
AAAAACAACATCCCTTTTCATCTGGATGGCGCACGTCTCTTTAATGCACTTGTTGCTAAAAAAGAAAATCCTAAACAATATGGCGAACTTTTCGATACCATTTCTATTTGCCTGAGTAAAGGATTGGGAGCTCCGGTCGGCTCACTATTATTAGGTAAAAAAGAACACATCTATAAAGCGCGTAGAATCAGAAAAGTGCTGGGAGGAGGCATGAGACAAGCGGGTATATTGGCCGCCGCTGGACTGTATGCGCTTCGAAACAACATAGAAAGATTGAGCGAAGATCATTTAAAAGCTCAAATGATTTCAGATGCATTAAAAACATGTCTCTGGGTCGACAGTATATATCCAGTGGAAACCAATATAGTCATTTTCAAATTACAAGCTCAAACACCACCATCACAACTACTTCAATACCTGGAGCAGCACAACTTCAAAGCTGTTGGTATGGGATCGCAACTGATTCGTTTTGTTTTCCATCTAGATCAGAGTTTCGATGATATAGAGAGATTGGGGAAAGTCTTGATGGAATTTAAAATTGATTAAAATATTTATATCAATTTTACAGAGGCTTATCCTACTCTATTGCCTATTGTTTGGTCAATTGGGCATTTTTACCATCATATCTTACAACACTACTACTAAAGCTGGTCTCAAAATAAAAAAAGAGAAACAATTAACTAATTCCAAATTAAGCATTTACATTTGCAAACATGGAAACCAAACTTTACATAAAGAACATGGTTTGCAACCGATGCATTTTAGTTGTAAAAAATGAATTGGAAAAACTAAATCTTAATCCGGTTAATATTGGTTTAGGAGAAGTTACTTTTAGTGAACACTTAACTGAATCGCAAACTGCCTCTGTTCAAAATGCTATACTTCCTTTGGGTTTTGAATTAATCGATGACAGAAAAAGCAAAATCATTGAAAAAATAAAAAACACCATCATACAACTTGTGCATCATCAGGATGGACAATTAAAAATGAATCTATCTGATGTATTAAAGGATGAAATCAGTCACGACTATAACTATCTTTCAAATCTCTTTTCAGACATTGAAGGCACCACTATTGAAAAATACTATATAGCTCAAAAAATTGAGAGGGTAAAAGAGCTTTTGGTTTATGATGAACTTTCTCTGAGTGAAATTGCCTTTCAACTTAATTATTCCAGTGTGGCATATTTAAGCAATCAGTTTAAAAAAGTGACCGGGCTTACCCCTTCTCATTTTAAACAAATTAAAGAAAACAAACGCAAACCTTTGGATAAAGTGTAAGTAAATCTTACAAACCACACTTAAAATTACATAACATTAAGTTGCTTTTTAACCGCCAGTTTTGCATCATTAAATTTCAATGATATGGCAAATAATAAAAGTGAGACCGTTTACCTTCCATTAGTAAATGTTGAAAGTGAACATTGCGCCTTAATTGTCGACAACGCGCTTTCAAAGATAAATGGGGTTGAACAACACAAAGTTGAACTCAACAATAAACAGGCTATCATCTCAGTAAGTGACCCTGATGCTATTAAGAAATCAATAAAAAGCATAAAGGATATGGGATATGATGTTATCACCATAAAATCGAGTTTCCCAGTCTTACACATGACCTGTGCATCCTGTGCCATCAGTGCGGAGAGTATTGTTAAATCCACTCCCGGAGTTATAGATGCTTCCGTTAATTTTGCTAATGCTACTTTATTAGTTGAATACCTGCCATCAATGACCAACCCTGAAAACATTCAAAAGGCAGTTCAATCAATAGGATACGACTTACTGATTTCAAGCAGAGAAGAGCAAGAAATCACAATTGAAGACATCAATCAAAAGAACTATCTCAAATTAAAAAACCGCACTGTATGGTCTGTCATTTTTTCCCTGCCTCTTATGATTATTGGTATGTTTTTAATGGACTTACCTTATGCCAACTATATCATGTGGGCACTCTCTACACCAGTTGTCTTGTGGTTTGGCAAAGATTTTTTTATTAATGCATGGAAACAAGCCAACCATCTATCAGCCAATATGGATACTTTGGTAGCACTTAGTACAGGCATTGCTTATCTGTTCAGTATAATCAACATCATTTTCGAAGATTACTGGCATCAGGCAGGTATACATCCACATGTTTACTTTGAAGCCTCTGCAGTTGTTATCACATTTATTTTAATTGGCAAAATGCTTGAGGAAAAAGCTAAAGGCAACACTTCTGCAGCAATTAAAAAACTTATTGGACTACAACCTAAAAATGTCACCATCATTCAGAACAACGGAACTCATAAAACCATCCCCATTAATGACGTTAAAATAGATGATATTATCATAGTGAAACCAGGTGAAAAGATTGCTGTTGATGGTATTATAACCGAAGGAGAGTCTTTTGTTGATGAGAGTATGCTTAGTGGAGAGCCTGTTCCAGTTTGGAAAAGCCTAAATGATAAAGTTTTCACCGGAACTATCAATCAAAAAGGTAGTTTTAAGTTTAAAGCGCATAAAATTGGAAGCGATACCATGTTGGCTCAAATCATCAAAATGGTACAAGAAGCCCAGGGAAGTAAAGCACCTGTACAAAAAACAGTTGACAAAGTAGCTGCCATATTCGTTCCGGTTGTCTTGTCAATTTCAGTTCTGACTTTCATCTTATGGACAGTTCTTGGTGGTGAAAATGGATTTGTTCAAGGTCTCATGACTTCTGTAACAGTGCTTGTTATAGCATGTCCTTGTGCACTTGGGCTGGCTACACCAACCGCCATTATGGTGGGGGTAGGTAAAGGTGCCGAATCCGGTATCTTAATCAGGGATGCTGAAAGTTTAGAAATAGCTAAAAAAGTGAATGCTATTGTTCTCGATAAAACAGGCACTATCACAATTGGACATCCTGTAGTTTCAGAAATAAAATGGTTGAATAAATCTAAAACACATGAAAACATCTTATTCAGCATTGAAAAACACTCTGAGCATCCATTAGCAGAAGCTGTTGTAAACAAATTAAAAGAGGCTGACATAGTTGAAATAAACAATTTTGAAAGCGTTACCGGGAAAGGCGCAAAAGCTCAATACAATCAAGATGTTTATTATATTGGCAATGGTAGTCTGCTTAAAGAAAACAATATTTCTATCCCTGAGGAGCTCAATGAATTTACAAAGTCTATGAATCAAAAAGCACAAACGCTTATTTGGTTTGCTGACAGTAAACAAGCTCTTGCAGCTATATCCATTACCGATCAAATTAAACCCAACTCAAAAGCCGCCATTGAAGAATTAACACAATTGGGTATTGATGTTTATATGTTAACCGGAGACAACTATAATTCGGCTTTGGCAGTTGCCAGACAAACAGGGATTAAATCATTCAAATCTGATGTATTACCTCATCAGAAAGTTGAATTTATTCAATCACTTCAACAACAAGGTAAAATAGTAGCAATGGTTGGAGACGGCATTAATGACAGTGCAGCACTTGCCACTGCCGACCTCAGCATAGCAATGGGTAAAGGAAGTGATATAGCCATTGAAGCGGCTAAAATGACGATTATCTCATCCGATTTATCCAAAATTCATCAGGCTATTACTTTATCCAAACATACAGTGAATACTATCAGGCAGAATTTATTCTGGGCATTTATTTACAACCTCATAGGCATTCCTATTGCTGCAGGTATTTTGTACCCTTTCAATGGTTTTTTACTTAACCCCATGATAGCGGGCGCCGCTATGGCATTGAGCAGTGTCAGTGTCGTTAGCAATAGTCTGAGATTAAAACTCAAGAGAAATTAATTGAATACAACTATCGCTAAACTGTTGTTATAACTATATAAACTCATAATAAACAATTACGTTATAAAGGCAATTAAAAAAAATTTAAAACGTAAATTTCATAACTCATAACCAAAATAATACAACAGCTCATACATCCAATTTTAAGAATTTTGTATTACTAATTTATATAAAAGATGAAACCCATAAACATTCAAATACCAGGCATGCAGAGTTCACATTGTATGCAAAGAGTGAAAAACGCAATTGATCAAATCAATGGTGTACAAATTCAGGAACTCACCAAAGGCTCCGTTAAAATCATGTTGGAATCGGATATACTGAAATCAAAAGTCATTCAATCAATTGAAGATGCCGGATACAGCACTTCAATTGATACCGATACTGAAAAAGCTGAATGCCATTCTGCTTGCTGCGTAGTAAATCCATAAAATAATTTTATCAATATGTCAAACAACATTTATAAATTCAAAACAAATATCAAATGCAGTGGCTGTGTCAGAAGCATACAATCTGGAATGGACAATTTAAAGGATATTGAAAGGTGGGAAGTGGACACCAACCATGCCGACAAAATCCTCACCGTTGTTAGTGTTTCAGCTAATACAGACAGTATAGAAGACACCATACAATCACTGGGATATCAAATAGAACTCATTCAACCTTAATTTAAACAACAATGAAAAATTTAATCCTATTACTGGCTATGGCTTTGTTTCATCAAACATCCTATGCCATCGATGCAAACAAATTACTGGATGATTATCTAGTAATAAAAAATGCCCTGGTAAACAGCAATAATGAAGAATCAAAAAAAGCAATTGATGTCTTTCTGAGTGACCTCAAAAAGGAAGCTGAATTCAAAGAAAAAAAATCACTTATTAAAGCTGTAGAAAAATTATCCAAGTCAGCTGATTTAGAAAAGAAACGAACCAATTTCAAAGAAGTCTCTACTTTAATGTGGCAATTGGTCAAAAACAATGATTCAGTTAAAGGTCCATTGTACTACCAGTACTGTCCTATGAAGAAAGCGTATTGGATCAGTCGTGAAAAAGAAATCAAAAACCCTTATTACGGTTCTTCAATGCTTAACTGCGGAAAAGTCGTAGAAACAAAAAAATTGTAATGAAGAGTCACAAGCGAGAAAGTATGTTCCATATACAGAAAGTACAAATCCGGGAATTGAATCTAAGCAATGGTTGCAGAAAATTATTGACTCTTGGCTTCGCTATTTTATCTATCATGATCATGTCTTGTAATCAACAATTCAAAGCGGATGGAATGAATACAAACAGTCAATTAACACTAACAGATTCTATTCCTGCCAACCTGGTCTGCATGGTTAACAACAAATACATGGGTGAGCCACAAATTCCTGTTAAAATTAATTATATTGTATACTACGGATGTTGCAACATGTGTGAAGAACAGCTTAAAAACAATCCGGAAACACGATTCGCCATCGACCCTTACAGTCAAACCAAAGTCAATAAAGCTCATGCCTATATTGCCATCTCAGACAACGATGAAGTATTGTATTTCGAAAATCAAAATCATTTCAAAAAGTATAAAAACTCAAAACAATAAATAAACAATAAATAAGATGTATAGAGCATATATCATTTTACTCCTTGTGTGGCTTCTAGCCATTATCAATACAACTGTTTTTGCACAGAAACTGGTTCATTACGACCTATACATCAACGATACGATGGTTAATTACGCAGGCAAAACCAAAAAAGCCATTGCAGTTAATGGTCAGATACCCATGCCCACACTCGAATTTACAGAAGGTGATACAGCAGAAATTGTCGTGCATAATTTAATGAATGAAAGCACTTCCTTGCACTGGCATGGCATATTTTTACCCAATAAGGAAGATGGCGTTCCCTTTCTTACACAAATGCCTATACCTGCACATTCCATTTACACCTATAAATTTCCGCTTATTCAAAATGGCACACACTGGTACCATTCTCATACCGGCCTCCAGGAACAAATTGGCATGTATGGTAACCTTATTATACACAAGAGAAAAGACGATAAATATTTTCGACCGGGTATAGACGACCTTCCTGAAATTCCAATCATACTGAGTGAATGGACCAACCTTAACCCTAAAAATGTACAGCGAATGTTGAGTGCTGCCAATGATTGGTTTGCAATACGAAAAGGCGCTACTCAAAGCTACTCGGAATCTATTATAAGCGGTCGATTTGGCACCAAACTTACTAATGAATGGAAACGAATGACTGCCATGGATGTTAGTGATGTGTATTACGACGCAGTATTGCTGAATGGCCAGATTCAATCTAAAATCAATTCTATAAATAATCAAAGCATCAAAGGTGGTGATAAAATCAGACTCCGTATATCCAATGGAGGAGCTTCATCTTATTTCTGGCTGAGATATTCTGGTGGTAAAATGACAGTGGTAGCAAGCGATGGCAACGATGTTGTACCGGTTGAAGTCGACAGACTTATCATCGCAGTTTCCGAAACGTACGACATCATTGTACAGATTCCTGAAGATGGGTTTTCGTACGAATTAATGGCGACTACAGAAGACCGCACTCAGTCGGCAAGTTTGTTGATTGGCAATGGCCAGGAAAAACGATTAGAACCTTTAAGCAGACTTAAATATTTTGATGGGATGAAAATGATGAATGACATGATGAAATTCAATGGCAATTTAGATGACATGGGTATGAATATGAGTCTCAATAAAATGGACATGAACATTGTCATGTACCCTGAAATCACAGGTCATTCAAAAAAGAGAAACAAACAGGAAGAAAGCGATCCAAACAGATATAATTCCAACGCTTTGAGTAACATAGTGACTTTAAATTACGATATGCTTAAATCGCCATTTAACACAAAACTGCCCGAAGCTCCGGTCAAGTCACTAAAATTTATTCTGACAGGAAATATGAGTCGTTATGTGTGGAGCATGGATAATAGAGTACTGTCAGAAAGTGATAAAATTCCGGTTAAAAAAGGCGAGATTTTAAGAATTGTGCTTTATAACAATTCCATGATGCGACATCCCATTCATTTACATGGTTTCGATTTCAGATTACTCAATTCACATGGTGACAGTTCTCCATTAAAAAACATCATAGATATTATGCCAATGGAAACAGATACAATAGAATTCATTGCCAACACAGAAGGCGACTGGTTCTTTCATTGCCATATCCTCTATCACATGATGGCTGGCATGAACAGAGTATTTGAAGTTGGCAATTATCACAATCCAAGAATCATGAATAAATCGATGGCATACAGGATGCTACAAATGGAAAGTAACATGATTCATTTCACTGCACAAAATGATATTGCAAGTAATGGCAATGATGGAGAGTGGATGCTCATGAATGCAAGATGGAGTCTGAGCTCAGAATGGCGTTTAGGCTATAACGACATGCATGGCTACGAAGTAGAGACCCATCTGAATCGGCACTTCGGCAAAATGCAAAGATTGGCCGTATTCGCAGGCTTTGACTGGAGATATAGAAAAATGGGAATTGATTTACATGAGACCAATATTTTTAATCAAAAAAACGAAAAAGACACCCGAAGGGCAATTAGTATTGGTTTTACTGCCTTATTGCCAATGCTGATTAATTTTCAGGCGGAGGCTTATCATGATGGTATCGTCCGATTATCACTTTCAAGAGAAGACATTCCTTTAAGTAAACGTTTGCGCATGGGCTTTATGCTTAATTCAGACAAAGAATACATGATGGACCTGCGTTATATAGTCAGCAGAAACATAGGAATAAGGGCACATTACGACAGTGACATGGGCTATGGACTGGGATTGGCTTTGAACTATTAATTAAAAGATAAATTCTTCAAACGGACGCATACATCAATCCTATTGACAGATTGCAATTACTTTGTACTTAGAAAATATAGTTGTATCAAAAGTACATTGATAAATTTAATTCAACTTTAAACTCAGTTGATTCAGCACCCTTTTCAATTCATTTTTTTCACTTCCATTACTAAAATCTGACTTAGTCAAACTTATCAGAATAAATATCCTTAACTTTTTTAGCATCTATTTCTTATCAAAGGTAAGTGATAAAATTTGATATTGAGTATAATGCTTTCATTTATAAACAATTGAAAATATGTCCAAAATATGATTTATTAAACTTTAATTCTATCAAGAAATTAAACTATTTTTGGTTTAAATATAAAACACAATGAAAAAAAGGTTCCTTGTTCTTTTATGCTTGTTGCTGCCTTATTTTAATGCATATACTCAAATAAGCATGTTGAAAGATATCGTGGATGGAGAAGTTTCTTCTTCCCCTGATAGTTTTCATGTCATGAACAATGAAATATACTTCTATACAGGTCAAAATGAGATTTGGAGAAGCAATGGAACTGCTGCCGGAACTGTTGCTATTAAAGATCTCCCACATCCGGTGCAAAGTTTCAATAAACAAATTATATCTGCTAATGGAAAGGTTTATTTTATTTATGCAGATATACAACATGGCCCTGAAATTTGGTGCTATGACAGAAATAAAAATACCTCATTTCTCTTAAAAGATATTTTACCTGGAAATTTAAAAAATTATCCCCCAATGGGACTTACGAGTATAAACGATACTGTCTATTTTATAGCGTACAGTAACATCCATAAATATCAAGTTTGGAGAACTGACGGAACATCAAACGGCACCATCATGATCAGTCATTTCAACTCATCAGGATTAATAAAAATGCCTAAAGCTCTTCACAATATTCAAGGCAAACTGGTAGCAATAGAATATGACAACATAAGCCCGAGCATCATGCTTTTTAATATGTTTAAATTTGATCCGGGCATCAATGACTTTGTGTTTATCAAACAATTTCGAAACAATTATTACGACATTCCTGACTACTTTACAACAGTCGGCAATCAAACATTTTTTACAGCAAATGACAGTGCTACCGGGCGGGAGCTATGGGTAACAGATTTGACAACCACCGGCACCTATTTAGTCAAAGATTTTATACAAGGATATATTGGTAGTAATACCCAACTTTTATGTGCTTATAATGGACGGGTGTATTTTAACACATCTGATAATTTAATTGGCCATTATCAATTATGGCGTTCTGATGGAACAGATACTGGAACAAAGATAATTCCAGTTGTGCAAGGAGCCACTAGTTTATTCCCAAGAAAACTAAAAGTATTTCAAAACAGATTGTATATCAATTACAATTTTGATTTGGAAGAACAAATTGCATACATAGATGAAAATGAAAAGGCACATAAAGTACACTTCAAACAAGGGATAGAGTTACATCCCATTTTCCATGGATTTATAACTACAGAACAAAAATTATTGTTCTTCGGCTTTACCAAGGATTTTCGTCAAGCATTGTTCGAGATTCGCGATGATTCAGCTTACCTCATTACAACAATAAGTAATGACCCAACTAAAAATATGCTTCCAACAAGCAGTATTGTTATGAGTGGTGAATTGTATTTTAATTGTATGGATAATACACATGGCCGTGAATTATGGCGCTCCCGATTTCAAGCACCTTACAAATACAACTTCAGTTTCAATCATTTCATTTATCCAAATCCTGTGCAGGATGTGCTGCATATTTTACCACGGTTTTTCGATTATTACAGAACCCCTGTCAAAGCAGATATTTACAATAACACGGGTAAAATAGTAATGAAAGATATCACTATTGATTATTCAAATCCAAACATAGATGTATCTGAATTGAGTTCCGGAATCTACACAATCGTTTTGCGTGTTAGTGATGACAAAGTAATGGCCGAACAATGGATTAAATTTTAGTATTCAGGTTGTTTACTGAAATTTTATCATTCTATTCTATTTACCAAATCAAACAGAAGGACCAATTTAGATGGAGAATTTTAATTCGTTCAACTGAGTCCAAAAAGTGTGAATCTATTTTTTCTGATTAGTATAACAGAATCTGACACAAATTAAATCACTCCAGCACCCAATGCAAGTGAAAGCACTATGAGCATGATGGCTACTATTGTTTGGACAAATTTAAATGTTACTTTCTTCAACAATTTATTGCCCAAAAAAGCACCGGCAATAGCAGATAATGTAGCACATATCACCAATGTTGTGTGTGCATTTAAATCATCTAAAGAAAATCTGGATGCATAAACTGACAATCTGCTAAAATCGACAAAACAGGAAATAACAACCGTCGTGGCTATAAAAGTTTCTTTTTTGAGTTTCGAACGAATTAGGAAAGCACTTCGCAAGGCGCCTTGATTACCCGAAAGTCCGCCAAAAAAACCACTTAAAATCCCTCCAACAGGCATGTGTTTGTCTTCGAATTTAATTTTATTAAGAAAAGGCACCAAATCGAGAACAGCAAAAAATAACAACAAAATTGAAATAATGAACTTAAGAGGTGACACTTCAAAATGACGATTAAAAGCTTCATAGCTGAAAAGGGGCTCAACATCCGGAATCTGAAACAACAACCAGGCTCCAGCAAAAGCTGCCAGTACTGCAGGTAATCCAAATCTTAAAAGTGTATTTTTATCAGCGCCCTTTCCTACCAGTAATAACTTAAAAATGTTATTCAAAAAATGTACAACTCCGGTAAGTCCAATAGCTAAATCTACAGGAAAATAAATCATAAAAACAGGCGTCAGAATGGTACCTAAACCAAATCCCGAAAAGAATGTTAGAATGGCGACTACAAAAGCCACCAGAGACATAATTACTATTTCCATTGTTTAAAATTCAATATCCAATTATCAACCGACCACTTACCTGAGCCTTTAAAAATCAAGAAAACACTTCCTAAAAGCATGGCCCAATCTGTGCGACTTCCATGCATCATTTGCCAAAAGCCTTCATCTTGTAACACATCTAACTTTGTAGTAATTATAGCCACAAACATAATAAAACAAGTAACTGTAGCAAATATCCTACTTAAACAGCCAAATAATATCCCCACACCACTCACTATCTCCAGAGTTGCAACAAATGGCCCCAAAAAATCAGCGTTGGGCAACCCAATCTTCTCAAATCTGCCAGCTCCCAGAGTTTCAGAAAATAAAAATTTCTGAATACCCTCCGATAAAAACACTGCGCCAAGCATCAGGCGAATGAGGATGGTTGTCCTTTCATTCTCGCTATATAAAAGTCGCTTTAACATAATCGAGATGTCTCAAAAATACTAAAATAAATTCTATAAATCTTTTTAGGCACATTGAATCGGCAAAGCTTCCTTTAAGTTAGTATACCTCACAATCTCAATATGCTTTTCAAATTATTAGAGAAATTCATATAAAAACTAAGAAGGGAATTTCTCAAACGTTGTGTTAGCAATAAGGTTACTTTGAAACCCGATTTATAATTTTGAAAGAAATTGACCCATTCATAAATTGCAGAAAAGTTCATTAAATGACTCAACATAATCTGGACATCACCAACTAAATCTCTCTATCAATACCCCATTAACATTGTAGTGTTCAATCATTCGCAATTTCCCCTGTGTATCTCGCACCAAACGGTAATAAGAATCATCCTTGCTATCCCGAATACTTACAACTTTTAATTCATACTTTAAATTTTCAAACTTAAATTCATAATAACAGGAGTTAATCGTTTGATGTATGTTTCCTAAATAGTAATACTTGTGAAGACAACCGGTGCTATCATACAGGTGCTTATTCTCAAACTGAGCAGTATCAACATACGAATACCATAAATATGCATTATAGAAAACATAAGTATGTATATATAGATGTGCTCCCGGATAGAGGAATTTAGGTTTGGGAAGATCCATAAAATCAAAGTAAACAGAATCCATACGCCAAAAACTTATTGTATCAGATGACCTATCCATCAATCGTTCATGTATTAAGTTCAACTTGTGTCTAAATTTCCTTTGACAATACTCATTCGATTCCCAATTTGACACCTTTGTATAGTTATACTGCTTCTCTGTATCCCATAAATACACAGTAAAGTTTCTTCTGGCCCAATAAGCTACTTCTTGACGTAAGTAGAATCGGCTCAAAGTATTTCCAGCTTCTTTAAATCCAGACAAGATCTCAATTGAATCCCCCTTATTTATATATTTCCCTTTGATAACTCTGAAAGTCTTATGCCACATTTTATTTTTCTTTCCTTGCCGGTAAATCTCAGTAAATTTCTTATCAGTCCTCACAAAAACCCCATTCTCATAAAATTCAAATTGAAACACTGTATCCGTAATTCTATAAAAACTATCCATTGCATTTACTTTATGAACTGTTGATGTGCGATAAAAAGTGCAAAATTTCTCACTTACTTCAGTCCCAAATGTAGAACACAATTGAGTAAGCGCAATACTCAAAAGAAGGATTCGCATATCAACCATACTAAACATAGCTCTCATTGAATAAATTTTCATAAAATAATTTCATTAAACCTTAAAACACCCCAATTACAAGCACAATACATTCAACCAAGTTTGACCTAACAATTATCCCCTGTATCGTCATTAGTAATAAAACGAACTACTATTATACAAAGTACTGTAACTGTAATAATAATCGTCTTTTTTACCGTTCCATTATAATAAATGTTAGACAAATATAGTGTTAAAAATGAGTGAATGGATTAGGAAGAAGTCCGTTCAGAATTCAAAAATCGGCCAATTAGAATGTAAGGGTATTGATTCCAGTAATTCAAATTCACAAAATGACCCGATGAAAATGTAATACTTATTTTTTATACCTCTTCAAAAATCCCTCAAGTTCTGGCGACGCTTGGGGCCTAGGGATTATTTCATGATCCCAGAAAAAGGTCCTGCAAAAGCATCAAAGTCCTGCTGATGCAAGACTTATTTTTTATGCCCTTTCAAAAATCCCTCAAGGTCTGATGACGCTTGGGGATTTTTTAAGGGCATAAAAAAAGCCTCCACATACGTGGAGGCTTTGATGCTAGTGATCCCGAAGGGATTCGAACCCCTGACCCACAGATTAGAAATCTGAGGAATACTAGTTTATTATGATACATGAATTACATTATATAATTGATATTCATATATATAAACAAAAAATAAATTCAAATTAATATATATTGAAACAAAATTTGTTTGCAAATGGTTTGCAAATTATGTTTGCAATATGTCTTATAGTGTCAGGGTTATTTTAGATGAAAGAAACAGAAAAAGGGACGGTTATCCTTTAATACTGCGAATAATAGCAAACCGTAAAAGTACCTCAATTCCTTTGGGAGTTACATTAGAACCAAGCGAATGGAATGAAAGCAGCCAAACTATACGCTCTACCTGTAAAAAAATCAAGAATATTGGGGCTGAAAATGCCAAGATAAAAACCAGAAGTGCTGAGGCTTTTAGCATATTGTCTGCCTTAGATGAATCTGGAGATATAAAAAGAATGGGGATTTCTGAGATTAAAACTAGAATTTTGAATGAATCAATTGCCGTCAGCATAGCTGAATACACAAAGACTGTTATTGAAGAAATGAAGGGTGCAGGAAGGTTCGGGAATGCAAAAGCATACAACGACTTTCTGCAGTGGGTAATTAATTACAATGGCACTGCTGATATTCCCTTAGAACACATCACTCCTTTTTGGATTAAAAAGATGGAACAAAAGTATCTAGCCAAAGGTAATAGTGTAAATGGTTTGGGGGTAAAACTTAGAGCATTGAGGGCATTGGTGAACAGAGCAATTTCTGACAAAATACTTCCCAAAGATGCCTATCCATTCGACCAATATCAGGTAAGAAGACAAGATACCGCTAAAAGAGCTTTGCCAAAGGAGGCTTTGGAAAAGATCAAGTCAGCTAAACTGACTAACAAAACAATGGAGCGCACTAGATTGGTGTTCCTGTTCTCATTTTATATGAGAGGAGCGAGCTTCACCGATATATGTTTTCTAAAACTCAAGGATATTACAAATGATAGAATTTACTATAATCGGCGAAAAACGGCTAAGTTGTATAATGTCGGCATTTCGGAGCCACTTGAAACGCTTATTAAACATTTTTCAGAGGACAAAACTAGTGAAGATTACATTTTACCATTCCTAAATAAAGATATGAGCTTAGAGAGGGCATATTCTATTTCGAGAGGGGCTATCAGAAATTATAACAGAGATTTAAAGAAATTGGCGACTCATCTTGGGATTGATTTTGAATATATGTCAACCAATACCATTCGTCATTCATTTGCATCATTAGCCAGAGACTCCGGTATAGATATTTCAGTAGTTAGTAAAATGTTAGGGCACAGCGATATTAAAACTACCCAAATTTACCTTTCGAGTATTAGAGACGAGGCTGTGGACGAAGCCTCAGACAAAGTGTTTGGGAGTTTGAGGTAACTAAAGTATAAATTATGCTGTAATATATTTTTTATTATTATTTAAACTTCTTTAAGGACATTATTAGCCCAACCAAGGATTTCTCGCTGAGTTTCTTCATTAAAAACATGGCACTTTTTATACTTTAAGGAACTACCACAGAAACAAAGGCACTCACGATCTTGGTTTTTCAAAGCAAAAAATTCGAACTTAATTTTGTTTGCTTCAAGTACATCAATTTGCTTCTTTATTAATACATGAATGGAAATCTCTTGGGATGACTTTCTTGAACTCGTTTGCCAGAGCTTTGTAATTGTCTCACACAATAAAATTAAGTCATCAACTAATGGATTGTCTGTAATATTAACTCGAATGTTATCCTCAAATTGTCCTCTGTATTTCCAACCCATATCTTCCTCTATAAATGTAATTTTTCCATTCGAATTGAATGGCGATATATCTATTAACTCCCCATTAGGAGACCTCCATACTGCGTGCCTTTCCGCCTCATCAAGCAATTTACCATGATGTATTTTCCATCCATAAACAATATGGCCACCATCCAACGCTACTTTCTTCATTACATTGTAAAAACAATTATTCGGTGTTGAATATTTTTCTATATTAACAGGAACAATTATAGGATTATTTGCGCTATTTATTCTTGCAAGTAGTTTTTCCATATCAATTATTTCCTTAAACTAAATAACTATTTTCAAATTTAACAATAATAAGCTTTCAAGTTAAATTATTTCATCTTGTCTATGTAATCTGCCCATTCTTACATCATTACCTTCCTCATCTAGAAATTGCGACCTGTCATAAGCAGCATTAACACAGTTTCTATGAGCATGGGCTAATTGTCGGTCAACAACCTCGTGGCGGGAACAATGCTTTTCTTTGATGTTAGATATTGCAAAGGCTCTGAAACTATGTCTAGTAGTCTTTCCCTTATATCCCATACGATAAAGTGCGTAAAAATGGCATAATTACTAATTGGTATTCGATTTGCATTTTGGCTTGGTAAAATATACTTCGAGTCAGCATTTGTTGAGATTTAATTTCTGAGAATTCCTATAACTTACTTTGATAGTGGCATAATATGAGCTTTACTCATTTTTTCGTTCCTCAATTCTAGATTCCAAGGTTGTCAGTTGACTTGCATGTGATAATGATAACTTTATTGAGCAACAAATTCAAAACACAGCTAATGACAATATAAGCATAGGTAAACAATAATGCAGAAACCTGACCGAACGAGACGCATCCAAATATTAAACTTTATCAATAGCCGAAGATTTTATTTCATTAGAAAACTTCCTAAGTCTGCAAATGGTAATTTTGCAAAAGAAAAAACAAAACAGGAAAAATTAAAAATAAAGCCATTTTTCAGGGTGTCGCTGCAAAAAAGTCATAAAGGAATCAGAATAAAAGTGTGCTTATGAATTGCTTGTGTTTATGCCTAACGCTTTTAAGCTCTATATGCCTGGGTTGGGCTAGTCGCCTAACTTTGCTACTTTCTTTATTTTTCCAACAATTCTTGGTACTCGCCTGGACTAATTACAAGATTTTCTTTTCCCATTTTTGCAAAAGCCTCCTGTATCTTTCTTTCAGTTGTTACTAAGATTGTATTACGATTCTTATAATTTTCAAATTCAGTGGCAAAGATTAGCTGCATATCATAATAACTATTCCACCTTTTTTTTCCATCGGTCTCAGGAGAATAAAAATACTCTACTTTTTTGGTGTCCGCAACTTTACGCCAAACATGATTGACAAAGAAATCAATTGACACCTTGAAATCATTCAAAAAGCCATGTTGAAACTCTTCCTTTGTGAGTTTGATTTTCTCAATTTTTTTATCTTGCATTGCCATTGATAGAAAAACCAACCCCCACCATTTATGATAATCTCCAACTTTATACGCCCGCTCAAACTCCTCCTTCACTTCTGCATTTTTATTGAAAATATCTTTATCTGAAATTTTATTAGGATGTATCGCAGGTAAATAGTGCTTTTCAATATTTGAGATCAAATTGTTTATACCAAATTTCTTAAATTCTGATATTTCCTTAATGACATCCCTATAATCAAAAGTATTTGCAATATTATAAACCCCTCCAATGTCATTAGCATATTTATTTAAATTTCGATTAACTATACCAAATTGATCAGATGGAGTTTGAAAGAAATAAAATGAAATTAGGTCCTCATAAGTTGGCATATAAGTTCCTTTGAATTTATTCGCCCCGTTTCTATTACAATGATTAGCCAGAAAGTGTAGAGCAGTATAACATACTCTAAGGGCATTATCACCGCTCTTTAAATGGCTAATTAATTCAATGGCGACAATATTAGGAAATAGAATTTCATGTCCTTTTAGACGCTCCCTATCCTTTTGCTCAAAAAGCTTTTTTTGAATATCTAGCAATTCCTTTCCAAATACAATACCTCGATAATAATTTGTGTCAAAAATGAACTGCATACTTAAATTATTTTCCTCCTTAAACCCAAAAAGGGAATGTGTCTGTTCTATAAAAAGTAAGACAAAGTTTATTGCTTATTAGACTGATTAGGGTTGAGTTGCATGCCTCTATTGCCGTGAACTTGTGAATATTGTCTATTTACACCATTAGTTCCTTTATTAGCATTTTCTGATTTGATTTATTTTACTGGGATGTAATTTTACTTTTCATGCAATATAATTAGTTGCTATGTATTACAAAGTAGACTGGAGAAACACCCTCAATTTCAGTCATATCTAATTGTTTAATGTCTCTTTCGAATTTGTCATTTATTAAATTAAGAAATTCATTTAGTTCTGAAACATTCTTAATTGCCCAAGTTCTATGTATTTTCCCGTAAATGTTCTGAGGGTCTGGTGTAATACTGTAACTAAAAGGTACTTGAGCCATAATTGGCTTTATGAAATTGAAGTTTGTCTGATGAAAGTGGCGAAATTCTTTTTCAATTTGAAATGGTGGCATAGGTTTATAACGCAACTCATTAATTCTTCTGGAAAGATCATTTAAAGAATTAACAAAATTGTGTTTAATAGTAGCTTGCTGGGTTGGATCATTGGATGTTTTGTTTAATGCAGCTTCGTTTGCATTCAGCTCACTCTGAAGATTGCTAATCTTACTAGATGTGTAAGAGTTGAAATCTTCCTGCATGCTCAATTCATTTTCTGTCAATATTAAGAGGTCATTCAAGACTATAATCCATTGTTCTATTTCTTTTTTTGTCATAGTTGTTTAATCTGATTTAATGTAATTCTCTGCTAAATTACAAAAAATTTTAGAAAAAAGTAATTTCAGAAAAGCCGTTTATTTATGTCTAAGAAATCTGTAATTATATAGCTTTTGAATAATTCTTAGAATCGTTGATTTAAACTACGATATTTTCTAAATTAATTATTCAAAAATCAATCCCAACTTTTCAAAGTGGATAAATTCGAAAAATGTTGATTAATGACCGTTGTTATTTTTAAAAATAACTAAGAAAATTTGATAAACTCTTCTATATCACTAAAATAGTATTTATTTACCAATTTATTGATATAATAATACAATAAATTAGTTTGTTATTTTTGAAAATAACTACCTAATTATCTGCAACTTAAGTTGTTTTTTTGTCATTTTAGATATAACTTTGCATTTATATGGAAGTCATTATAATTGAAACAGAAGCATTCTATAAATTAATCGATGAAATAATATTTAAAGTCAAAGAAAATTTGAAGATAGAAAAAGAATGGATAACTGAAAAAGAACTAATGTCTATCTTAAATATAAAAAGCAAGTCTACCATCCAAAAGTTAAGAAACCAAGGAGAGATTGAATTTTCTCAACCGGTAAGAAAATTGATTCTATACAACAGTAAGTCCGTCAAGCTTTTTATTGACAAATACAAGCGAAAGTCTTTTTAAATTTTTGAATAGTATTCATCTTTTATAGTTTGAAACAAAATATGAGAACTATACTATAAGGATCAGTTATTTTAATTTATTCTCAAATCATCTCAAATCCCACTGAAAACTCAACCATATTTTTATTTAATTTATAGATTATTTTTGTTTGATCTCTATCCTCAGTGAAGGAGACAACACAATTAAATTAATTTTTATAAATGAAAACACCTAATCTATTCGACTTTAACTATAAACTTGACTTGCCAAATCAAGAAGATTTTCCTTTAAATCTTAAGGAACAAGATCGAAGAGTCAAAGATTTGCTTTTAAAGGACATTCAAAATTCAGAGAATTATTTAATACTTACAGGATTTACTTCCTTATCCAATTTAATAGATGTTTTTGGAGTTAATGATTATCCAAAGTTAAAAAAGCTTCGAATTGTAATAGGCTTTGATCCTGATGAGAGAGTGAGCGCTCGACTTCCTCACTATTCACTTCCAACCGAGATAAAAAATTATTGGGTAAAGCAAAATGTTAGTTTAAAACTATGTGGTTCTGTTCTTAATATTATTGAGAAAATCAATAATAATTGTATAGAATTTAAAGTAAGGGATAAACTCCATGCAAAAATATATATAGGTGACGAAACAGCCATATTGGGTTCATCCAATTTTAGCAAATCAGGAACTATTTTACAAACAGAAGCAAACATTAGAATTCAAAGTTCTTCGTCTAAAAAGGAAAAAGAGCAATATTCAGATATTAAACGAATAGCTGAATATTATTATACTATATCCGATGATTATAACTACCACCTGATTGAATTATTTAGTAAATTATTCAAAGAAGCAACCTGGCAAGAGGCTTTAGCCAGAGCGATTTCTGAAATTTTAGAAAGCAAATGGATGAAAGATTATCCTGTTCTTTATCAAGCTTTAATAACCCATAAATTGTGGCCTTCTCAAAAAATGGGAATAGCGCGAGCAATGAAAATTATCCAAGATCAAGGACGAGTACTAATAGCTGACCCAACAGGAAGTGGGAAAACTAAATTTGCTACGGCTCTTGCTTATACATTGTTTCATTGGCTATGGGAAAATGGTAGAAAGGATCGTTCAAATGCGTTAATAATTTGTCCTAAAACTGTTATTGAAAATTGGGAAAGAGAACAGGAACATTTTGTGCTTTATAATAAAATTGAATCAATGGGGAAATTAAGTCTTGGCTTGGATAAAAATCAAAGGAATATCCAAAAGGCTATCCATAGTTCTGATATATTGGTTATTGATGAAGCTCATAATTACCTTCATCCTCATTCTAAAAGAAGTAAAGCAATTATTCCAAAAGGTTCATGTAATGTAATTTTGTCAACCGCAACCCCCATCAATAAAAAAATAGATGATATTTTGAGATTAATTGAACTTCTTGATATTGATAACCTTAGTGACGACGATTTAAAAACTTATTTTGAGTTAAGGAAGAAAAGAAAAAAGGGCATTAACAAACAGCACCTTGAGCAACTTAAAAAATATGTGAATCAGTTTATAGTTCGTCGAACGAAAAAAGAACTGAATAAAATGATTGAACGATCTCCAAAATTATATACTAATAGGTTAGGGCATATTTGTAAGTACCCGAAAACAAATTCAATCGTTTATGAAACTAATGAGACAGTCTCTGACAAAAAAATTGGGATGCAAATTTCAACATTGACATCCAAATTGAAAGGAATTCATTATTTGCAAAGAATCAAAATCCCAAATTTTATTAAAGGAGATGAAGAAATGGTTAATTATATTAACCAAAGGTTTACTTCAGCAACAGCATTAGCAGCCTATATGGTTAGGGTAAAATTGAGATCTTCCCAATGTGCCATTCATGAATACTTATATGGGACAAATGCCGCTAATCAAGAATTTGGACTAAACTCTACTAAAAACTTATCAGGTGATATGATTGGAAAGGTAAAAAAACTTAAAAACATAGTGCCTAAAATGTTTATAGATAAAAGACTTTTACAAGAAAGTTATCATTGGTTATATGATGAGACATTGTATAAAACTACATGTGACAAAGAGATTGAAATATATGAAAAAATTGGAAGACTTGTAAATCAATTAAGTAAAAATCGAGAAATTAGTAAGATCGATACCATTATTAAGGCTTTAGAAGAGCATAACAAGATATTAGCTTTTGATTCAACAGTAATCACACTTGATTACTTAAACAAGTTACTTCAAGAAAGAAATCCCCAATTTAAAACCATTGTTGCAGCAGGACATAACAGCAAAGACAGAACCGAAGTAATGAAGCTGTTTTCACTAGAAAATCATTCAAAAGAAAAGTTGATTGCTTTTTGTTCTGATGCTATGTCTGAAGGGATTAATCTTCAAGATTCCAGCTGTCTTATCTTACTAGACATGCCAAGCGTACTTAGGGTTATTGAACAGCGTATTGGCCGTATTGAAAGGATGGATTGCGAACATAATGAAATTACAGTAATGTGGCCAAATGATTCTGAAGAATTCTCCTTAAACGGCGACAGAAGGATAATAGACACTTTATTGCTTACAGAAGATTTAATTGGAAACAATGTAGGAATACCTAAAGTCATTTATGAGAAATATCTCAAAAATAGTTTGAGTACTCAAAATATTATTGAAGCTTACACAGAATATTCAAGTAGTGATTATGAATGGGAAGGCGTAAGGGATAGCACACAAGATTTATATGGCCTTATAGAAGGGGAAAGCGCACTAATAGACCATGCTATTTATGATCTTTACAAAGATGTTGATTCAACCGTTAAGACAGCTATCAGTTTTATTGAAACCGACAAAAATTGGTGTTTCTTTTCCTTTAGAGGAAGTACCCGAAAAAGTCCAAAATGGTTATTGATTGATGAAAATAACAAAGGTTACACAGATTTTTCTGACATTACTTATTTACTTAAATCATACTTGTCAAAAACAACCATTGTTCAACGAAATTGGAAAGAAATTGATACTTCACAAAAGCTAAAGGACATAATTAGAAAACTACGAAGTCAAGAGAAGCAATTGTTGCCATGGAAAAAAAGAAGAGCATTAAATCAAGGAGAAAATATATTAAATCACAATTTAAAAGTTAATTCACTCTCAGGGAAAGACAAATTAAATGCCGAAAAATTATTAAATTTATTTAATCCTGAAACTGAAGATGATCTTTATGTCGACTTAGATCAATTCGCAGATCTTTGGCTAGAAATACTTATACCAGAATTAGATAAATTAAAAGGCCAAAAATCAAGAGTTAGAAAAATTTACACACTTAAAGACCTTTCGCACAAAAACGTCACAATATCAAGTAAGCAAATTGAATGGCTAATTGAGAACTGTCAATTTTCAAATACACTTGATGAAATGATATCTTCATGCATTATTGCAATAGATAAAACGCAATTTAAATAAGCAATTTTCATTTAATTCTTCAAAAAATGAGTTATTATCCGCTGATTACCTACCAAATATACCATCCCACTCTATTAATTTACAATAATTTCACAAAAAAACCCTAAATTCGATTTTTAAAACCGTCAACCCGGATATATAAAACTAAAACCTAATGCGGTGTTTATGGAAAATACAATTGTTAATTCAATCACTTGATAATAAGAAGTGTGAGTTTGGCTATTCAAAGTATTTTGTGTTTTTTTTAGCTTTAGCATTCGCTGTGAATTTACAAGCTCAAAAAGAGGCCAACAATTGGTATTTTGGCGAATATGGGGCAATAAGTTTCAATTCTGGGACTCTTACCTCCATGACAAACAGCGCCATGAAAACTTATGAAGGTTGTGCCTCAATAAGCACTGGCACTGGCAGATTGCTTTTTTATACAGACGGTGTAAATGTGTATGACAGCATTCATAAGAAAATGCCTAATGGATACGACTTATTAGGAAATGCTTCTTCTACTCAATCCGCCATCATCGTGCCATATCCTGATAGTCCAAGCCTGTATTTCATATTTTGTGTTCAGGATCTTGGGCGTGATGACGGTATGACATACAGTATCGTTGATATGAGATTGGATTCTGGGAGAGGTGATGTTGTTGTGAGTTCCAAAAACACGAAACTTTTGACGCCTGTTTGTGAGAAACTGACTGCCGTTAGTCATGCTAACGGTAGGGAATTTTGGATACTTGCATACAAATACAAATCTGATTCCATAGCGGCATACAAAGTGAATTCATTGGGTGTAAACACTACGCCAGTATACTCTAGGACTGGACTTTATATCAACGGTGGTTATTCGATGATAGGAGCCTTAAAGGTTTCGGGAAACGGCAAAAAGTTCGTTGCAGTGAACTACAACAAGGATACAGCAGTAATTGGTAATTTCAATAGCGCTACAGGCCAAGTCAGTAATGTTTGGAAATTCCCATTTCGATATGGTTACGGTGCCGAGTTTTCTCCGAATGGTAAATACTTGTACTTGACGGATCATGGACAGGCGAAGCTAGTTCAATATAATGCGCTGGCCACTTCTAGCACCGCATTTAGAAATTCTAGGGTTGTAATTGATAGCGTAATAAACGGCACTTTTGGAAGTCTTCAGCTCGGTCCAGATAATAAAATTTATATGTCCCAGTTCATTGTGACATACTTGTCATGCATCAACAAACCGGATACTAATGCTGCCAATGTAAACTTTGTAAGGAGTCAAATTACCTTAGCCAAGGGTAAGACCCAGCTCGGACTGCCAGCATTCACTCAGTCTTTTTTCATTAAACGAATCTTTAACTATTGGCGCAATTGCAACAACGACACAACGCAATTTACCTTGTCAAAAACTGAGAACCTAGACTCAACAGTTTGGGATTTTGGTGATACCATTTCTGGAATTCTTAATTCATCAAAAAACAAGTATGGTGCCACGCATATCTATACTAAGGCTGGTTATTATACTGTAAAGGCTTACTTTTTTTATTCAGGATACAAGGACTCATTTGTTAAGAAAATTGAAATTAAAGATCCAAAGCCAATATTGGGAAATGATACAGCATTTTGCAATCAGATTTTTCTAATCTTGCGACCAGGAAAGCCTTTTGCTAAACATGAATGGAGTACTGGTCAGTCTTAAGTGAATATTTTTGTCAACAAGCCCGGACAATACATTCTGAAAGCTACAGATAGCGCCAATTGTGTCGGCAAGGATACCATCGTTGTGTTGCAACCTAAAGTATATGCGGGATTTACAATTTCAGATACCGTGATGTGCCAAAGGACAAGCGCTTTTTATCTCGTTGACACTAGCAGAGTTTTAGGTGACCAAAAAGGGATGGTAAGCTGGGACTTTAGCGATGGAACGAACTCTAATGATACGATTTGCACTAAACAATACAAGGATTCGGGAACATTTAAAATCAGACTCATAACCAAGAGTTTTTTCGGTTGTCCAGATACTTCTGATAGAATAGTCAAAGTGTTTGAGAATTCTGAACTCAACTTGTCAATCAACAAGGACACGCAATGTCTGAATGAAAACAACTTCACTATACAGGCCAACCGATTATCTGGCACTAATCTGTCAAGTTTCCATTGGCATTTGGATACCTTTGTATCGGATACTTCATTATCTATTGAAAATTTGAAATTCCCAAGTTCTGGTAAAAAATCGATAAGGCTCCAAACTGAGAACACAAATGGATGCAAAGACACCTTTTATCATTCAGTGATGATAAAAGCCAACCCCAAAGCAAACTTCGACATCGACAAAGACAAGCAATGTTTCAAAGAGAATCTGTTCAATTTTATTGATAGGACAGAGACAACCGATGATTCAATCCTATTTCTTGACTGGAAATTATCTGATGGGTTTGCATCTACAGCCAATTTGTTTTCACATTCGTTTATAACGGAGGATACTTTTTCTGTAAGGCTTGTATCTTGGGCGGATAACGGCTGTTCAGATACTTTAATTCAGCCTGCCATAACTTTTGCTTTTCCTGTCATAGATTTCACCATACCAAACGATTCACAATGCTGGCAAAAGAATGAATTTAAAATCCTAAACAACTCCAAACTCAAATACGGCAAATTGTCGAGCACATGGAAATTCGGGGATGGAACTCAGGATACAGCCTTCAAACCCGCATCAAAATTCTACCCTAACAAATCCGATAATTATACACTTTGGTACGTTGTTGAAACTGAAAATGGATGTCGAGATTCAGCTAGTCATCCTATCAGTCTTCTTGAACGACCAATATCCCAGTTTACAATTAATGACACTATTCAGTGCTTCAACGGCAATTCCTTTGATTTTACGAGTGCGACAACGTTCAGCGCGATGAACACGCTCAGCTACTATTGGGATTATGGCAATGGAGATTCATCTATCGGATTGACAACAAAGACCATCAACTATTCAAATACAGGCATCAAAAATGTTCAACTGATTGCCTACTCATACCTGACCAATTGTTACGACACGATTTCGAAATCTGTGCTGGTTGCTGAGCATCCAGTAGCTTTCTTTCAAACAAACAAAGATTCGCAATGTTACAAAGGCAACCAATTTGACTATCTGAATACATCCACAATATCAACAGGAAATTTAAATTATCGGTGGGACTTTGGCGACCTGCAAGAAGATACCGCTAAATCCCCAACACATAGATATTTGTCTTATGGTGATTACACTGTAAAGCTTATTGCACTTTCGAAACACTCATGTACCGACACGACAGAAAAGGAAATCGCAGTCTTAAGGCACCCGATTGCCAGATTCTCTATAAATGACAGTGCACAATGTCAAAATTCAAACAGCTTCAACCTTACAGACCAGACCATCAAAGCTTATGATTCGGTGGACTATACTTGGTATTATGATACTGATTCAATTGGAAATGCTGAAGGAATCAATGATTGGATAACCAAGGAATTTGGCAAACATATATTCAAATTAATCGTTTCAAATAAATTTGGATGCAAGGACACGGTATCAAAAGACATTTTACTTGAAAAGTATGGTGTTACCAAAATCATCAACCCACTAAAGGACACACAATGCCTGGAAGGAAATCTGTTTAATTTAAAAGTCTCCATTTTAGACTCAACAGTTAATCTATTGGGATTTGACTGGCAAACTGGAGATGGCAAGAACTTCACATCCAACAACCTAAATTACAGCTACTCCAATTTTGGAGATTACCTGATAAAATTAAAAACAGAATCTGAAAACGGATGCAAGGATACTGCTCAATTACCATTGCGCGTTCTTGAACCTCCTGTTGCTAGGTTTGGCTCGGACACGGTCTGTTTCCCAGAGAGAATTCGACTTGAGAGTTCCAGTTCATTCGGAACAAAAAGTAATAACAGTTTTTATTGGGATTTTAACGATGGGGGATTCGAAACCAACGAACAAGTATCTCATCAATTTGGAAGTCAGGGCAAGTACAATGTCAGACTTATAGTCACAGACAGTTTTGGATGCAAGGATACGACGGATCAACAAGTCGTAGTTTATCCAAAACCAGAAGCCAATTTCAGTTATATCCGGTTACCTGACACCAAGTTCAACACGGCAGAATTCCAGATGAACGACCTTTCTAGCGTAGGGGTCAAACAATGGAAATGGATATTTGACCAAGTTTCCGAAAGTTCCGAGAAAAGTCCGACGATAGGTTTCGAGGATACCAACAGTAGAATGATTACTTTGGTCGTTACCAATTCCGAAGGGTGCAAGGATACTGCCATAAAGCAAACTGGCACACTTTACACTGAAATAAGACTGTTAATTCCAGATTGCTTCTCACCGGATGGCAATGGAGTCAATGATGTATACAAGCCACAAGTCACTCCATTCGTGAACAAATACCGTATGGAGATATACAACCGCTGGGGTGAGAGAGTATTTTACAGCGAGGACGTCAACCAGGGCTGGGACGGCACCTATAAAGGTGAAGATTGCGAGCAGGGAGTTTATATATGCGTCATCTTCATCATCCCAAAACGAGGAGGCATACAGAGTCAGAAGGTGAGCATAACACTCTTAAGATGATTACCTAAGAACACTAAGTTGTCTCATGATGAATTCTTTGTCAGACAATCGCAACACCAAAGTGTAAATCCCAGATTCAAATTCTCCAAGTTCTATATTAAGTAACATTCCTGGAATTACTTCAACCACGTAACGTCTACCATCCGCAGCTATAAGTTCAACGCCCACAATCACTCTGTCCGATTCAATATGAACGAAGGATTCAGCTGGATTAGGGTAAAAATGAACTGTCTTGATATTCAAGTCTGATATATTGGTCTCGAAGACTTCTATACAAATAGAGCTATCCATACATGTAGCCTGCCTAATCTCTACAGCATAATGACCAGATTCAGGCGCATTTAAAGAATCTTCGCTAAAGCCATTTAACAAGGCATATTGCCCATTGTAACATTTCAGCCATTGATAACTATCATATCCTTTGACAGCTCTCAAAATTCTGCCTTCCTTGACAATGTTCACATCGATTTGCGGTGCCACATTAATATTAATCTCTACAAAGCTGTCACATCCGTTAAAAGTAATAAGGGTATCAAGAAATTTGCCCGGCTTGAAGTATGACTTGCTCCCGACTATGACACTTTCTCCGTAACATTAGCTGAAATTCAGAACGGATGAAACTGAATTGTTTATTTCAAGCCTGATTTCTAGTATACTGTCGCAACCGAAACTATTATTAAGTGTATCAAAATAGGTGCCGCTATTGTTCCACATATACTTGCCACTTGGAGAAACATAAGTTCCACAAGCCTTTACGGGCACTACAGCTTTATCAGTAGGTAAAATCGTCAAATTGACAGTCAGTATGCTATCACATCCCGCAATCGTAGAAATTGTATCTTTAAACACCAAAGAGTAGGTATAGGTATATTTACCACTTGGAGATGTATAAGTTCCACATGCTGTTTGTTTGATAGAAGCGTATTGAGGATTATTGATTGAAAGATCAATTAGAATCACGCTATCGCATCCGAAATAATTCTTTAATGTATCAGTATAAATACCTCCAGAATACCATTTATAACGCCCGCTAGGTGAAATGTATAATTCGCAAGCGGAAGCTTTTAAGCTTGAATAACTTATGGGCAATACGGTAAGGTTGATGGTCTGGAAATTGAAACAGCCATATATGTTTGGTATTGTGTCAAAATAAGTACCTGACTGTTTAAATAGCTTCCCCGAAGGTGATTTATACTGTCCACAGACTGATATAGTACTGCTCATATACTGAGTTCTATTTGTCAAATTGGGTCTGAATATACTATCACCTCCATTGACATTTTGTATAGTATCGCTATACTTACCACTACTAAGCCAAACATACTTTCCGCTAGGTGAAATGACACTATCACAAAATGAAATAGCTGTATCATAGGTTGTATTACTTTGAAGATTTGTAAAAAAGATGTCTTTGAAACCATTTGTATTTATAAAAGTCGACCCCGATGGATTAATATTGATCATTGATGGAAAATTCCCACAAATACTCAATCTATTCCAATTATCCTCAAAGGCATCTCGTACATTGATATCTGAATTACTAGTACCTCCAGTAAAACTTGACATCCAAATTAAAGCTCCTTTTGAATCATATTTACAAGCAAAAGCAGAATTTTTAAATGTACTTATATAAGCAAATTTCGTACTGTCAAAATCCATGTCTACGCTTATACCACCTGTAGTTCCGATTAATGTAATATTGCCCCAACTATTAACATCTAAATATCTTATTAAAAAATTTTGAGCATCCCCTTCATTTTTCTTAACCCACTTATAATTGAATGCAGTATCCCATTTTAATAAAAACATATTAATTGTACCTGACGCTCCAGGTGACTTACTGCTAGAGCTTGGATCGAAATCAATCCCTCCTCCGGTATAATTTCCACTTATATATAAGTCGGCACCAGAGACTTTAATTGCTTGTCCCCTATCACCTAAACCAGTTCCCATGGAATACCGATGAATAAGATTTCCATCTTTATTATATTTCACCACAAATGCATCCAACTGACCGTTCGAAGTCATTGTTAAATTTCCACCAAAAAGATCGAAATCCTTAGTTGTTTGAAATGCTCCGGTTAAATATAAATTTTCTTCATCATCTAAGTCAATCCCATTAATATAATTGATACCGCTTGTTCCAGTAATTTTCCCTCCCCATAATAAGCTTCCAGAAGAATCAAGTTTGACTACGTATGTGCTCAAGGCTTTTGAATCAAGTATTAAAGAATCAGGACCAGGGTCCAAATCAATCTTCTGATAATAATTCATAACACAATATATATTATCATTTTTCCCCAATTGAATCATACAAAGTTGGTCAACATTAAATTCACGAAGTTGTGTTTTAAAAACATGAGACGAAACATATTGACCTGAACTATTCAATTTAAGTATAAAAAACAAAAATCCAGAATCAAGCACAGTTCCAGAACCAGGGTCAAGATCAATAACACCTGTTGACTGCCCTAAAACATACACATTTCCATATTTATCAGTAACAATATCTTTAGCCATGACATAGTTATTTGTAGGTAATGTTTTAGCCCATTGATAAGTACCTTTTGAATTATATTTTGCGATAAATATTGATGCAGGACCTGATAGACTCAAATTATTGACTCCAGGACCAGGGTTAAAATCAAGTGTACCTAATAAAGGTCCAGTGATAAAAACATTACCATTTACATCTCTGGTTACATTTGAACCTTCCTCACTTTGAGATGTCCCGAGTGTAAAGCCCCAATCAAAATTTTGAGCATTTATTGTGTGAAACAAAAGAGTTATTACTAATGTTAGGAATTGCTTTTTCATAATCTTTGGCAATAATATGGATGGTTAACCTTGATTAAATTTAATATCAATAATCAATCTTTTTCAGGAACCAGTTCTATCATATGTTCTATAAAGACAGTGTTTCGAAAAGTTTGGTCGTTTTCATCCCAATATGCACAATATACATTTATAATTGGATTATGTATATCTCGGCTCGTTTTAGTGTTAGCAACTGTCATTTTGGGACCACCTGACTTTAAACGAACAATGTCACCAGTTTTAAATTTTTGACTCATATAACAAAACTACGATAATATTTGAAAAACAAAAAAGGAAACCTAGCTAGGGTTTCCTTTCTGGCCCTCCTTTACAAATGGAGGACTTAATTTTGTCGACACAGGTGAGAGAAAATTTTCCCATCGGTACTGCTGACCTCACCTTATGAAATAATTTGCAACATCGGAGTGCCCCGTCGGGCGGCTCAGTTCTCTTTACAAGCGTATCTTGTCATAAAGAGTCAACGTTGAGTACTGATGCGAAGATAGAAAGAAATAAAAAACAATTTTCAAGTCTTGCAAAAAAAATGTTAACAACTTAATCACCAAGTTGGATGTTTTATATTGTTAGGGAAGTTATATAAAGAAAGGGGTGCGTTAACGCCTCTCTCAAACGTAAAGCAACTAATCCATACCATTGAAAAACTTACTTTACAGAAGTAATAACTTTGATTTTAGAAAGAAGAAATATTTCTCAAAAATATTTGATGTAAAACTTTATAAATCAAATAATTGATTGAATATTAGGCATTGTAAATATAATCCATACCAATTATGATTAACTCAACATTTCATTTTAAAAATCTCTATGAGATTTCGAATTTATCTGAAGAACAATGTACCGAACAGCTAGGTCAAATCCATTGGAACACTCATCAAGACTGTCCTCATTGTGGCTGTTATGAGAAATTCTGGTACTTAAAGACTGTAAATAGATACAAGTGTAGTGTCTGTAAAAAGCAGTTTAGCGTTTTAAAGGGAACAATATTCGAGAACTCACACATTCCAATACAAAAATAGCTAAGAGCCATAATAACCTTTATCAATTCAAAGAAAGGTATTTCTTTCTATGGTCTTGCTCGAGAAATTAATGTAACCCAGCCAACAGCTTGGTTTATGTTGCATAGAATCAGGAAAGCTATGTTCAACAACCCTGAATTCAAGAAAAAACTTTGTGGAACTGTGGAGGTAGACGAGACCTATGTTGGTGGAAAGATGAAGAATAAAAGATATGTTAGAAGCAAACGTGGTCTAGTTAGTGAAAACAAGACCCCAGTAGTTGGATTTGTTGAAAGAGGAGGAAATGTAAGGGTTGTAGTAGTAAAAAGAGTTAAAGGGCTTTCTTCATTTGCCAAGAGTTATACTAATGATGGAACGGTAGTAATGACTGATGACCACATGGGATACAGAAGAGTCAGTCGAAAGGGAAGAGAACATTATGTAATCAATAATGGGGCTAAAGAGTATGTTGATTTTGATAATCCTGAAATTCACACAAAAACCATTGAAGGTTTTTGGAGTCATCTAAAACGAGGTATAACAGGTGTCTATCATTGGGTTTCAAAACATCATCTGATTAGATACTGCCACGAGTTTCAATTTCGATACAACCTAAGAAATTGTGAACCATTGTAGAGGTTCTATCAGATAATGACCCAATGCATCAATGTTCGGCTTCCATATTCTACTTTGATTTCTTGTAGTAATCGTTCAAATTCTTGCCAGGATTATCTTTCAGTCATTGCTGAAGGAGAGAAGCGTTTGAAACAGATGTTGTCTGAGAATGACTATTGACATTATTTCCAAACAACATTTGAGTTGATGCTTCTGAGTACACTTTCTTGCTATACTTACCTACTGCAACTACTCCACAAACAATGCATATTGGCCAGTATATTATTAGAACGATAATCCAAGAACTGAATAAAATCATAAGGAAGTCGTATGGATCAATTGTGTTGTATTGTGCTGAAATGATACTTATCCCAATTAAACATATTGGAACAAGGAATGACATTACTAATCCTCCAATAATGGAGGCATAGAATAATCCAAATGGACCAAATAAAAGTGTAAGAGCAATGGAAGCACCAAGGCTTTTCGGTGGACGTGGTGTAAAGTATGGGTTCATATAGTGGTAATTTTGAGCATTAAAAAAGGCGTAACTGTATATCAATTACTGCTCAAGGCTTACCACAGCCTACATAACGTAAAGGACAACAGCCACGCCAGTGTCAAGCGTACCATCATACGTTTCGTTATGTGCTTTGTCAATGTGGTAATTTATAGCAGCAACAATATTTCAAATACAGTATTTCTTATATTCTTCTTATAGGCATTTAATTTATGTTTACAAATACATAAAACTTTGACTTGAGTCTAACCAGCTATATTTAATATGTTTACACTCAGAATGAAGCTAATTGTAAGTCATTTATGATTGTTTTATACAATAATTTTGCTGTTTAACTATTTTTTCATTTATTTGAAAATGGCTAATACAAAAGAAATCACAATAGATTTCTATGAGCTGAAATTTTCAAAAAAAATCAGCAACGAAAATCAAAAGCTAAAAGACTTATTTTTGGCAGAATTAAACAACCAAGGCGATTATTCTGCTCCGATACCTCAAACTTATAAGGTGGGTGAAATAGAGTATTCATCAAATGGTTATTTCAAAGGCACATTCATTAATAGTAAATATTATAACTTGCCGCTTGCTAGTAATGCTTCTAGAAAGGAAGCCAAAGAACTACCTTTAACAAATGAAGAATCTTTAGGATTTGCAACTTAATTCATATATGATGAATATTCGCAAATACTTATGATCGAAAGAATTCAAAATGGGGTTACTAGAGAAAAGTTTTATGAATATTTTAAGCGTTGTCATAATTTGCAAGAAAAAATTAAATTTCTCAATGTTTATGACCCCAAAATTCTCAAAAACTATAAATCATTAAGGACTCTAAGGTCTTTTAAAATCTCAATAGCAAGAGTAACAAATGGCAATATTTTTGCTTCTCAAGAAAAAAGTGTTTCTCAAATAGTAGATGCAAGTAAGGATACAAATGCAGATCAACTTACAATAGAATATAAAAGCGTTGGAAAGGGGAATCATTTGAATCTACCGAAATTTAGAAGTCTAGTTGATTTGTTTAAGCGGTTTAATTCAGATGGTATGAAACAGGTTGGAAAAATGGAAGTCTATGGACAAGATGAAGACGGAAACTACTTTAAACCATTTGATTTAGTTAGTGAAGTAATGAGAAGAAAGATATATGTAGAATATACAAGACACATTAATGAAATTGCTATTAAAGCAAGAATGTTCGAAATTGAAAAAATGTTTTTGTTTGAAAGAGAAGATTTATTAGCCACTTATGATAAAAGAGTTAATGAATGAGTAAAAGTGCTAAAATATGGGAGAAATATAGGGCTTTGGTTATATCCGTCTTACTAACCTTATGTACAATAGTTTTTGAGAAAAGAATTTATATGTTCAAAGAGTCCTGCGACAAATTGAGCGAATTAAGCAAGGTATTCATCTCACTTATAGGCTTTTTCATCACAATTTTAACAATGATTCAGTCAATGACCACTAGACCAATGAAATTTATTCGTGAAAGCGGTAATTTTCCTGCATTATTAAGCTATATTACTATGTCAATAAAGCTACAGTTTATAACAATTCTTTATACATTGGTTTATCCATTTTTAACCGATTATGGTTACTATAAGCAACACCTTTTAATTTTCATTTTGACTTGGTGCTTTTTTTCAAGTTTCTTTTTCACCCTCTTACTAATAAAAATAATAAAATCGAACTATTGATTTGTATTCCGTAAAAATGCAATTAGGTTAACCAACCATATTATTGCCTAATCTTTTTTATAGTTAATGATATTGTTTGTTTTATGTTTAAGTAAATTGTTTTGATCTAAAAAAATCTAAATATCTCTAATAAATATATTTCCATCTAAAAATATGTTATCTGTCTTTAGATATATTTCCTTAAATTTAAATCTTTGTAAACAAGAGATTGAGCTTTAGTATATTTATAGTTGACTCAAAGTAAAGGCATTTTTATGATAAATTCAAACAATTTGCTCTTAAATTAATTCGAAAAACACTATTCAATTAAAATTTTAGTAGTATGGAATAAAAAAGGCCTCATTTCTGAGACCTTTTTATTTGCTAATTTATTTGAATTTTCGAATAACTCGAGTTTTGAGAATTGCTTAATTTAATAATATATAGACCTTTTTC
Organism: Bacteroidota bacterium; assembly: GCA_963169345.1. Classification (GTDB taxonomy): domain Bacteria; phylum Bacteroidota; class Bacteroidia; order NS11-12g; family UBA955; genus JABMMZ01. The sequence continues at coordinate 137,446 of CAUJCT010000019.1, read as the reverse complement.
TAATATGCTGACGTCGACATCAACATTCAATGAATCTCCTGGAATAGTGCTGGTATACACCATGTTTCCTTGAGCATCATAAATTGTCACAATAGTTTCAAGATTTAGCAGATTATTAATATCCAAGATCAAGCTTTGTGCGCCATTGCTTGGATTCGGATAGACCTCAAAAGTCAGCATCTCCTCTTTAAGTAAGCCTGTTAATGGGAATGGGAAGACCGTGTTTTCGTACTCTCCGGACAAGTACTGGTTTGAACGGGCTCTTCTTATTAAATCCTGATCGGAATAGCATCGCAATGTATCATTAAACTGAAAGGTGTCCCTGCTAAAGCTAACGGAATCTATAGTCTGGTTCGTCGAATCCATGGTGGTCGTGAATGAATTTGGTATCACTAACGTGTCATTAGAGATATCAATGCTATCGTAACAGCTCACAAAAGGGCCGCCTACCATTGATATGACGACTTCATTTCCGTTCGGATACGTGCCTAGCGGGATTACCGTATTACCTAGCACGAATTGGTTTGTAGAAATATAACTCACCCAAGTATTAGCCAATTTGAATGCTGAACGGTTAATAGTTCCATCGAACTTACCTGAAGACTTTATCAACTTGCTATCAATATCAACCAGTTGGATGAAATGATCATTATATGTTGCACCTGAAACTCCACCAATCATAAGCTCGCGTTTGTCAGAATTGAAATCTATTCGCAACGCCCTTGTGTTTGTACTTCCCAAATAATTGATATTCGCTGAAACAAGATTCTTAGCTCCAGCATCATATATAGCGAAACCATGCTTTGTAGCAGCTCCGCCACCATTTTGGACAAATGCTAAGACCAAAGTATCTGTCCCCGGTATTACAACTGCATCATCAAATCCGCCATTTGCAGCTGTTCCATTCGTGATATTCCATCTCTTAATAATAATTCTTCCGCCATTCGACGGATTCAAATGTATGACAGCATGATCGTTATTTGATCCATTGTACAGGCCCCCTCCAATGACAATATCATTATTATTGACTTGATTTAAAGTATACCAAAGATCTGTATTCCCCAATACTACATTATGATTGTGCGCCCATATAGTTGCGCCATTATTTCCATCTATTCTTGCTACAAGATTGGTTACAGGATAGTTCACAGTTCCCAATATCACATAATCATCTGAATAACCAGAGTTCATTTGGATGACTTTTCTTATATATGCACTATTACCACTTGATTGAGTCCTATATGAAAACAAGATGTTACCATTCGTGTGATCCACTTTCAACACCAACCCTTTTTGAACCCCAGAAGAATTTGTGGATCCGACAAGGACTATGTCGTTGTTCCTGTCCAGGATAAAACTATTGATAACTTCACTTGCATTACTCATCGTATAAGTGTAAGACCAATTGATTGTGCCATCGCTGTTTAGCTTTGAGATCACGAAGTCACTCTGGCCGTTTACAGTTACATTGCACACATTGATCAACGATCCTGAGCCATCGTTTGTCTTTAGTATCCCAACTTCATTCTCCGGATTTGATGTGGTTAGTGTTCTGGTCCATTTCTGTGCGTTCGAATTCAATGTAAAAAAAGCACAAACGCAAATAGTTAAGGTTTTAATTTTTGATTTCATAAAATTGAATGTTTTGTTAATTTGATAGATTTTGTTTTTATTATTTTCTAAGTATTAGAGCATAGTTAAACTTCTTATTTCACCAACTCCATAAAAGCACAAGCCTTCCGGTCCAAACATCCTGATTCTCTAATCGCCATAATCCATCAATTTTATCGTAGCGAACTAGAGCCGACAATGAAAGATTCTTAATTAAATTGGCACTCGCTGTTAATCCGCCCCCTGATCTGAATGCCTGATTTTTGTAAATTGTATGTTCTCCTATTGTGCCAATAGTAAATCCTTTTTTAGCCAGGTAAATATAATTGAATTGTATGGAATTTGAGTTCAATGAATCTACTCCAGGCAGTGTTGTGTTGGACATGTAATTCAACATGATGTTGTGTCTTAAGCCTAATTGAACCATATTGGTTATCGTCAGCATTCTATAGTCAACAGGACCTCTGCCGTATATCTCCATGGCTGACCTGGTGGCACAAGCCATCATATTCCAGTTAAGACCCTTGAATCGCTTTTTGTAGGTGAGCATTGCCATGGAAATAGAAAACTGATTGTTGGTTCTGTATAAGCTATCCGGATGGTTATTGCCTTGCTGGTATGGGCTGTGACTTAAAGTCAGGTTAGGCCATTTTTCAAATGCGGTTTGTAGTTTGATACCCCAACCTTTCAGTCTGTTGGTGGCCTGATTCAATTCCAGAACATTATCTCGCATCTCTTTGTAATTGGCTTGCAAGAGTATCTGCTTTTTATAGAAACTTTGTTCCAGTCTGGCATCGATTTCTCTAAAATTTCTTCTTAAAAAGGGGTTACCCAATGACCTGAAGGCTGCTCCTACTTGCCTGGCTTCAACCTGCAGCTTTGTGTTTTTGCCAGCCTCTTGTGTAGCCTTTAACCGGTATGCTCTGCTGTCTCTGATATTGAATATCGAATTGCTTGAATTAGAAGACGAAGAAATATTTAGACTGTTGAATTTTTCTTTGTAATTACTTTGAGCCAAATCACCATCTACTGTTAAATGCTTTAAGAAAACATATTTAAATTCCAATGCAAGTACCCCATTGTTTACCATTGGAGACATGCTGTCTGTCACTTTTGTGTCAAAGGCACTGAAATATTCTACAGCTAAATGCGCATTGTTTCTTTCTCCAAGTCCAATTCTGGCTATAGCCATGTTTCGGTCATATTCAGGTTGAACAGATGAAAATGGGCCGGTAAACTGTTTGGTCATTCTTCCCAGACTGATATCGTAATACCAATTGGTTTTTGAAACACCTATGTCCAAACCTTTAACAGATGCAGCACTCAAAGTGAACTCTGAATACATAGGTGCAATTAAACCTACCCCGAGTCTGTCTACCGACAAGAACCGGTTCATTAGTCCTTTTCCGGGTAACTGACCTTGGGTCATGGATTTCAATTTCTCAGGATGTCGCAACCCTTCTGCTTTTTCCGACAGTCCCAATGTGTCCTTTTGTCTTAAACTCTCAATTTCTTTAGCCCTCTGATTGAGTTGTTCCATCTTTGTTTTGAGCCTGTTTATTCTGTTGAGTTTGGATGTATCCAAATTGGGCATGGTGCCTTTTAACTTTGCCGCAGAGTCTTCAAGTTGAGACCTCAGAGCATTTTGTACCGAATCAGATTTTTGATTGTACGCTGCTATCATCTGCTCTTTCTGCTCGTCTGAAGCTGTTTTAAGTTGCTCTTCGAGTTGGGCTCTTTCTTTATCCAAATACGCCTTGGACTTTAATTGAGCTTGATTCTGAATCTGCGAATTCCACTGCTTGTATTCATTCATTTCCGACTCCACCTTATCAAGCTCCTGCTGGTATTTTTTGGTTTCAAGTGCCTGCTTATTGAGTTCTAGCTGCCTAGACCTATCCAGCTTTTTTGCTTGCTCAACTTCCTTTCTGAGTCTTTCCTGAGCTATTCTTCTCAAAGCATTCACATCCAACCTGAATGAAAAGAAATTATTTTTATAGGTATTGTTGGCTTCGGTGGTAAAAAACAGATTAGAAGTAAAGGGAAGTCCCAAAACAGTGAAAGTAGGGCTCAAATACAATCTACTGTACATAAGCTCACTTCTAATCATTGGATTTTGAGATGTGGTACCAAAGTTTTCTGAGCGCATGTTCATAGAAAACTTTAGAAGATCATTGCCCTTGGGAAGTTCATTTTTCAACCAATCGTAAGTGAGTCTCGGAAAGTTAAAAATCCTGTTTCCATAGTCATTGCTATTATCAGTGCTTGTTTTAACCGAATTTTTCAGTTTAAGGCTGTCGGTGAATGACCTAAGATCTAGTCTAGTCTTACCTGATGAAGATTGACTATTTTTGTTCTGACAACCTGAGAAATTATATTCAAAACTTGATGAATTTGCTCCGAAATCATTCTTGCAACTGTCAAATGAGTATAAGATTTCCTGTGTATAGGTTATGTTTCCATAAATGAGACATGCAAATGTAAAGAGTATGCGCATGAAGTTTTAGTTTGCTATGTTAAAAGTTAGGAATTGAAAATTAAAATACAAGAACTATTGCTTATATATATTTAGAATTCATTCAAATAATTATTCTATTTCAGTCAACCATCTAAATTTATATTATCATCTAAAATATACTTTACAACTTTTTTTTGCGAACTTGAGAGAAAGATCAAAATGCAAAAAGGAATCAACATTACAACTTCGAGAAAAATAAAAATAATTCTTTTTGACATTAGATTAATTTCTACAAAACCAATTTTAACTAAATTTGCATATACAATTGGAGCAACAACTAGTAGTATAGAACTTAGCAATATTGAAATTCCATAAATCTTAAAAGATGTTTTAAAAAGAGATAATCCAAGAATAGATAAAAGAAACCATTTAATGAACTCAAGAATATATAATAGTTGCAGTTTAAAATAAAATCTTAAAATTATATATTCAGTAATATTGTAAACAATGTATGTATAAAAAAGATATTCAATCAACCTTCTTAATTGTACTGATTTTATAATTAGGTTAAAAACAAGAATAAACAATAATCCTTGGATAAATTCAGACAACCTTAATTCCAATCCTAAAATCAGACAAATCGAAAAAGTAATGTAAATTAAGGAAAGAAATTTAATCCAAAATAATCGTTTGTTTAGTTTGGTTTTATTTATTGTCTCTGTATTCAATTTCATCAAAATGATTTAAATCTCGAATTGCTTTTAATTTATCTAAATTCTCTTTTAAATGACTTTCAAAGGGATTATCATAAAGTTGAATAACTCTAAATTCATTATTATATAAAACCTTAACATTTTGGGGGGAGATAAATTTTGATCCAAGCTTTTCTTCAAAACGACTAGTAATAAACATTTGCCAGGAAGCCATTAGCCAAAGTGAACCTACAAGGCATTTTCGCCCATAATTCCTAGAAACATCTAAAGATTCATGACCTATAGCATTTATAGAAACCAAATGGCTGTATTCTCCAGGGTCAATATGATTTACTCTCATTATGATAGGCTGAGTAGAAGATTGAAAATCTACAAACAATTGGTCATATACATAACCAATTATGAAAGGAAATTTAGAATAAAGATCCGATATCCACTCAAAACTCGGGGTATATTCAAATTTTGTAGTATTTATTGTTACATAAAGTTGATAAGAACCACCTGCTTTATGATAATTTCTCATAATCATATATTCAACTTGTTTTTCTTTGTCATAAAACTGATATGATCTTTCTTCTGTTTCATATAAATAGCCTTTAAGTTCAGATTCTATTATTGGCGCATCTTCTACATATCCAGAAATTGACATCAAATCCATTCTTAATTTTAACGGGTTAGTGTATAAAATATATAAAACTAACTCATTATAATTTGTTTTGAGATCAAATGAAAAATGAAACTCAAGCTTCTTATCACATTTTTCTAATGCTTCAAGTATAGTCATTTGGTTATTTATTTTGCGTTTTGAAAATGATAAATTTTTCAAATATATTTAATTTTGAACTGTAATATTTAATTTTACATTATTTTTCTTTGCATATGCATCTAATTCAGATTCTAATTTTTGCTTGGCAGCATCATTAGGTACAACAACATCAAGTGATGCTGATTGAATAAAATATCCTTTATGAGTAGTCCCAATTGTTTTTGAGATTTTATCAATATATCCAATCCAAAGCGACTTATTCCAAGTATTACCTCCCCATGATTTAAAACTAACTGCATGTTGAGTTCCAAAATGATAAAAATCAAAAAGTACAAAATTATTGATATTATGAAATTCATCTAAATCCCTATATCCAGCAGGCTTGTATATGTATTTTGAATTTAGAGATTGCAAATTTCTACCTCTTTGAGTATACATCCCAGATTTGTCTAAAGCCCACGCGGATTTAATTCCATATGAAAATGCAATATTTGAATTTACTTTGCTACTATATGTAGAAGTATATTTAAGTACTGGTTTAGTTGAAGTACTTGTACCATATTTAGTTTTGGTTGTGCTTGAACTTGAGCTATAATAAGGCTTTTTAGTAGAATTGGAAGAATTTGTTGGTGTAGGTTTTGTTTTGGCTGTACTACCAGAAAATCTAGATGATGCACCAAACGGATTGTAAGTTAGATTATTATAATCATTTAATGAATTTGCTGAAATTGAAACTCCAGCCCAAAAAGTTAATTCTGAATTCGAATAAGTAATTCCTTCAGGATCTGGCCCTATTCCCATAGTCGAATTAATGTAATCCATTGACTTCTTTCTTTCTTCAGGAGTTTCACCCCAAATCCAATCACAAAACGCGCCAATCGGATCATACATTACTCTAGGAGGGATTGGCTCTAACCCGTCCATATCTATAGCATAAACTGGGGTATTACCTGCGAAATGATAAGGAGAATAAAATGGATAATCATCAGTCAATGGGTCTACACTAAGAAACTTTCCAATTCCGTTATTGTATATTCTAAATCCATAATCTTGTAATTTGGTTTCAATATCATATTCTTTCCCATTAAACCCAAAAATGTAGCCAGCCGTATCACCCTCCTCCACGTGGGCGTACTTCATCTCCTGAATTACGCTCCCGAAGGCATAATAATATTGAGCGGTACTAACATCAGCAATATAATACAATAACGTATCGCCTCCTTCTTCTTCTATTACAGGCGTCTTCCTATCCAAGATTGTAGCCAAAACATTTCCTAAGTGGTTGCTTAACTCGTATTGTTTCTTGGTCAAAGTCCGGGTAAAGTATCTGTAGTTCAACCAAGAAATCGTGCTGTCTGTGGAATATCCTATACTGGATAATTCCCCGTTTTCTCCGATCTCTTCCAACTCGTACGTCTTGCTTGCCAAAACCGCCTTTGGCTTGCGGATGCCGTGTCTACTGGAGCCGTAAATATGTTGTTCATCTAATGTCAAAGCCTTGATTATCTTAATATTGCCTCCTAAATCCTCAATGACTTGATTGTAAATGTTCTTACCGAAGCGTTTATAAATATAACCTAAATACGACATAATATCCAAGCCATCAAATTCTCTCAACGCGTCTGACAAGATGTCGCTTTGCAAACTTGCGAGTTTATTTACTGCCATTATATCCTTAGTCAATAAGAAGGATGTCAGATAGGATGATTCGGAAACCTGATAAATTATATTTTTAAAGGTGTCCTCATCCACATGGTCGTAGACATAACCGTACCAGTAGTCAGTGAATCCACAACCAGCCAGGTGACTCATTGTGTTACAAAAGTCATAAGCCGCAAATCCATTATCCCTTAATGTTGAACTCAAGCCTCTTATTACGCTTTCGATCTCATAAATGTTGAACCAGTTCGTTATGGAATTTGCCACAACCGCGTCAGGATTACTTCTAATAGTACCAATCATGGTAGCCAAGGATGGGGCCGGAGGCATTCCACCGCTCATGTAATAGATTTGCTCCACCCTTGATATGTCGATAGCACCCAGAGCATTCAATATCTCGTCAGACCCGTCGTATCCGAGCAGAGCGGTCATAAGATCGTTGAGGTTGTAACAGCCTTTACCTACCAAGGAAATCAGGCTGTCTTGTCCTATTGCCCAAAGCTTATCAAAGAACCCCTGCCTATCCGAGTTATCATTATAATAATCGCAATAATACTGGAAAAAATCCTGGGCGAATGAACTGTCATAAGTTAACAGGCTATCTCCACCATACAGCGTGTACCAATCTTCTAAAAAGCCCCTATTATTAATTACATCCGACAACGCGGCATCGAATTGCGACCCCTTGAATTTCTCTTTCAGGAAATTGGCCAGACTGTCGGTATTCATCTGGGAGATCAGGCTGTTATTGATTTGCCTGTATAATGATGTATCCCCAATATTCTCAAAATAACTCTTTTTTGTATACGTTGAAATGATGTTACCTTGTGCGTCACGTACGTACCAGGTGTACAGCCAGTCCTTCTCCAGTTCGCCTTTCTTCACAATCTTCAGAACCCGTTGCCCCATCGCGTCGTAGTGAAAATCAAGATTCGCCCTCGTGCTATTCGCATCCCGTTGTATCTTCGAAATTTTCCCATACACATTCCAATAGATGCTATCAATCTGTTCCAGAGAATCGTGTGTCAAGTTACCAATATGGTCGTAACGGTAATTGCCAGCCATCTGGTTGTCCACATCACTTAAATACCTAGTGGCATTCACTGTATCATCCACGGATACTAACTGGTTATTGCCAGATTTGTAATTATAAGTAAGCTTGTCCATAACTGTACTCGCCCCATACCTGAGTAGTCCGGTGATGTTGCCGTTGGCATCAAAATCAAACTTTTCATTCCACGCTGTTTGGAAGCTCCCTGGATCCCACTTGTTACTATCCAGGTCTATGCCATTATAGGTTTGTACTTGTTTTATCCGGTTCAACTGGTCGTATCGGTAGGATGTGGCCAAAGGACTGCCTCCATTCATGGCTAATAATACATTTACCGAACTGACCATGTGGCTGATATTTCCGTTGTACAAATTTCCACTAGTAGTACCTATAGGGCTGCCTGATTTACCCGATTCAAAACCGGTGCTTCCAATACTCTTATAATCCCCATCAAACACACTTCCAGCTATATCGTTGTAATAGCCTATAGTGTATCCGAAGGCATCTCTAGCCGTATAGGTTCTCAAGTAGCAATATCCATCTGAGCCAATGTCATAACTTGGATTCAAGATATTGCTGTTCACGCCCTTAATCCAACCATGAATGGTGTAGGCGTAATCAACACCTTGCACAGCTTTTTCTCCTAGTATAGTTCTGGCTATAGGCCCATGCTTGTAATAGGTGTATTCGGCGTCCTTATCCCATATCACGCTATCGGCACTGGTCTCGGCCAACACCAACCTGTTGTCCGAATCGTATTGATAGCGGTGAAACCATTGGTCCGCTTGCCCAGCTTGATAGGCGACCGAATGCACCTTACCGCTTATCACGTCGTACGTATATGCAAGATGCTTGTATCTATGCCCCAAAGATTCCATATCTGGAAAATCTTGCACGAGATGATCCACATTCCCGTGTATATCATAACTGTAATGCGTAGCCCGGGTATACGCGGTAGTATCGGCACTAGCATAAGCGTTGTAATAACAGATGGAAGCGACGCGTCCTCTCAAATTTCTCTGGCCTTCCACAAACATCAAGTCAATAGACTCTGTTATTGGATAATCATAAAAAGTCTTTGTTATTTGAATCCTTGCAAGTGACCCTGATAACCAAAAGTCGTAATATTCCAAATCACTGATTAGGGAATCCTGGCTGATCGTCCTGTTACTAATTTCACCTACTTCCAAAATTCTTCCCAAATTATCAAACTTGGTATAACTGTATATCTTTTGCGCAACACCACTTCTGGCCAATTGGTTCGCGTTCTGACTCAACACGAGTCTTCCAAGTCTGTCGTACCAGAAATTTGATTCACCGCCATCAGGCGTTTTTTGCCAGATCAACTGGTTCAACGCGTTATATCTGTATAGGGTCGACATCGTATGATTCGAATTTACAAAACTATCGTTTCGGTTGATGTTGGATCTATAGACTTCCAGGCTATCCAACCTTTGGGCTGACAAGGCCAGTTCATTGACCCCTTGAGGAGGAACCGTCTTGCTCAGATTTCCAGCTTGGTCGTAATAGTACAAGGTACTGTGGTACCTGTGTTGGTTATGACCTATCCGAATATCTTCCTTGGCATGCGTGAGGCAAAAGGTCTGGTAACGTATCTTGATATCGTTGCGAATGGAATCCAGATATGCGTAATACTTAAAAGTACCGGCATTTACTGCCTGTACTACTTCTTCCTGCTTGCATGGTGATTCATACTGGTCATACTCCCTTGTGAAAGGTCTGGGACAAAGCATAGTTACAGGCAATTCACAACACGCGTAGGCCTTGAGTCCATTCATATAGCAATTGAATGTCAGACTGTTGTACAAGCTGTCTACGCCTTCAATACTAAACCCGCTGACAACACCATCTTCCAAAATTGGACGAATTTGTTTGAATGTATCGATGCCAGGATTGAATATTTTCTGAAAATCATTCGTATCTATACTTAAAAACAACACTTCAGAAAAAGTGGTATTGTATTTAAGCATTACATGCCAACCTCCCTGGGTATTTGGCTTGTAACTGTAGGAAGGTGAATTAAGCACGATGTCTTCAGGCTTGATGGAATTTAACAAAGTGGTAAAACTTGCATTTAACGCGTAATTCGTCGAATTGAGTTTTTTTAATTTGGCGATTCGGTTTAATAGTTCAACTATACCAAGAAGCTTTTGTTCGGGCTGGTCGCATATGTACAAGCTTTTGTTTGCACAACTGACGCAAGTTCCTGGCCCATCAAACACTTGCACATCAACGCCTGTCTTTAACTTCAGATACGGCTCCAAGTAGACTGGGCTCATGGCTAATCGTACATTGAGAGAATCGGCGTATGTGCTGTATTGGTAATCCCTGACATAGGCCTTCACACTATCGCAATATGTACATAAGGTATCTCCTCCATCAACGACACAAATCTGAAGATTATCCCCATGCAAGGAAAGTTCCGGCACATAATACGAGCGTTTTAGTTCAAAACCTCCGAATGAGTTGACCCAAGCAATCAATGTGTCCTCAAATCGTGTCCTGGACTTTTCATCCAAATCACGGAATTTGATTTTCGCGTACCAATTCGAGGTGTTTTCAGTTGCAAAGAAGTCTTCGCTGTAACTGATGTCGTCATAGCTTGATAGGATCAGGTCCGATGAATTGTCAAACAAATTTTCCTTGACCGAAGCGAACCAAATTGTAAATCCTGAAAGGTTTTGATCCGGATCCAGTGTAGATGCCGAATCCAGGTTATAAAGGATCATATCGTAATCGCTTCGATAATGTTTCCAATGTATAAAGGCATCGCAATAGGGAGAACTGAAGTATTTCGCTATTGAGTCCTGGATCGTGGCAATTTCCGTTGGCAACAATCCTGAGAAATTCAAAAGAAACACCGAACTGTCTTCATCCTTTACCTTGGTGACACCAAAGGACAGACCCAAATCATCCATCAGTTCATACAGCATGCTATCCCCATGGTTGACGCAATCGGTGTTTTTTACCGATAAACGATAATCCGACTCAGGAATTGAAGTGAACCGTCTGAATGAAACGCCACATTCATCCCAATTCGTCTGAATTTCGGTGAAACTCAGGCTTGTATTGAGTTTTCTATTGATATAATTTGTAACAATTTGAGCGTAATTTGGATGCCCAGGATATAAATTAGGGTATTCGTTGTACAAGCTATCGTAGAACGATTTTGTCTCCGTACAGGCGTAACATCCACAATTGGCCGACAACCCCTCTGGTAAATTGAAAATGACTCTTGAATTACCAGACAGGGCGCTAATCTCAAAGAATTTCCAGCAAGAGCTCCAACCTCTCAGATCGTACCAGGTCGTATCTCCAGGACTATTCAGATGCCCCCCCTTAATGGCAAAGAAGTAGCCTGCCATATCCAGCCTTTCGTTTTTCATACCATCTTCAATGGCAACAGGATCGGCCGTCATGTCCTTGAACACATCCAAATCCGCGAAACTAAAAGACCTATCGCTTCCCCATTTTCTCAAGCCAAAACTGCATTTTGAGGATGCCCCAATGTTATCCTGTAAGTAACCGACAAGAACGCTATCATTTGTCAGTTCGTTGCTGTAGTAATATGACCCAGCTTCTGGAATTAACTGGTCAAAATAATTATTCAGCAAATGAGTCTTCTGGATTTTTCGTATATCCTTGATAGCTCCACCACTTAAATTATCCGCTTTTGTAAGTCCATTAAGCATATCCAGGAATGGCCAACCGTACCCCCTGTCAAAACCTGTTCTCGCAGTAACATCCTTTAATCTGGCGAAACCACCTTTACCTGGAATCGCAAATACATCCTTGTAATTCACCGCAATGTCCTTCACTTTGAACAATGGATTGCACTGCGCCTTGCATTGGTTCATCATAGTCAGCACAATCGAATCTCCTGAACTTCTATTAAACGCTGTAACAACATAATTCCCTACCGATCCATCCCATCGGTAATTAGTCAGGGAATCAATTTGTGAAATGGAAGGCCTTCCTGCTAACCCCAGCTGCTTGAATGGATCACCAAAGGATACAAAGCAAGTCGAGTCCTTATACAAATCGCAACGTGCACCAATCCAAAATCCACCGACGAAATAGGGGTCGTTGTTATAATTATTTAGAAAGATGGTATCATATACCTTGACACAACTACTCGTACAGCCCAATACAGTGAGGGAACTGTCCACAACATATTTGGCATTAACCCACCAGTAATTATCGTGTATCGTTCCTACAAACTCCTTATACAAATGATAATCTTTTGTCTGTACTAGAAAATCGGCCTTCCCAGAATTACAGTGAAAATTCGGTTCGTAGGTATTCAGATAACGTTTAGATTGGTCTCCCAATTCAAAACCAGTCATCGTATTACGCCAATATTCATTAGGCCTCATCATTTCATTCAAGAAGCTCAGGAGGTATATGTCCTTTGCTTCCTTGTAATTTCTGTAATGCTCTGGACACGATCCATAACGCAAATAGTAGGTGTTTTTCTTATCCAGAACAATACTAGGCAATCCTGCATTTCCACATTGGGCAACAAGTTGTTCAACTTCAATATCTGTCATATTCGAGTTAAACTTGTCATTTAAAAAAACAGTAAAATCAGATATCTCCGCATAAGATAGATTTTCAGAACATTTCCCTAACGAATTAAAACAGGTGTTGTAAACAAATACGTCGACAGTAGCCCCCCCAAACTTGTAGAATCTATAATTGATAGACCCATCGCTTCGCACTGTCATCTTAAATGACTTAGTCGTATCAATATTCGTAAAGTTGGAGACATTCGGATTTAATCTAAATGAGAACTTGCATCCTTCAGATGGTATGGTTCTATAAATGAAATACGACTTTTCATTACCGTAGACCGCATCTTTGTGCATCTTAATCTTATAATTACCCGGCACACCTCCCATTATAGGGACGAACAACCTATTGACCAGATCCGCCATACCTGCATAGGCAGATAATGTTCTCGATGCCGTATCGGTGATATTGAATAGATTATCATCGACCATAGTATTGATAAAATCGTTTACCAAATGGCCTTCTATGCTCAATTCCGTAGAATCAAATTTAGAATGGCAACCCTTGAACAACTTGATCTCTTGTTTTAGATTATCACAAAGACATTCTGTCACTTCAGAGCCCCCTTCGTTCAGATAATTCGTATTATAAGCCCTTGGCATATTGATCAAATCGATGTTGCACCACTCATTCTTATAATTGGAGCCAAGAAAGTGAACCAGCACCTCGTGAAATGATTTATAGGCAAGATTGCCCTGCAGACTGCTCGGAATTTCACTGGAACCGATGATATTTAAGGAAGATTGGGATGACCCACCTGCTTGGCAAACCTTTTTAAAATAATATAGTATTGAATCCTTGTGTACGGAAAAATTCTCACAAAGGCTTAACGCCTCTTCCCAATGTTGCATATTGGCTTCACAAGAACCATAAGTTTTCAAGGAATCTAGCAAGTCCTCCTTGTTAGGTGTTGAATCCACATTAGCCAATTTGTTATTGTACCGAACGAAATGAGAAACCTTATTGTAGTATTCACTTCTCGGGCAATTGTTTGTGCCTATTTTAGGAATACAGGCTATAGAGAAGCTCAACTCATTCATTTTTTCCTCTATATAATGTTGCTTTAGTTGGAAATACAAAGTCTTGAATTTATTCCAATAATTATTTCTACCAAACTCATCGTCCATCCAATTGTTGATGGTCAGATCATCATACCTGTTCTTGAAGCACTCCGCACGTTCAAGACTGTCAGAAATACTTTCACAATACCCAATAGATTTTGAGAACTGCCAGATATCACTACTCGAAGCGCCGATTGACAGGGGATCATTGGAATCTGACTGACTGAAGTCATCCATATACTCCAACTTATCCTTCATCTGATTCCCCCTCCAATTGAGCGTCCCACCAGAATTAACAAAAAATGGATCTGAAACTATATCGGGATATTCGGCCTTGTATTTCAGTGGATCCAAATATCCATAGAACATCGCCGTGTCATAGTTTTCAATCGCCATCATGTCTTCATCAAACAATAAACTTGGCTGTAAAGAGTCCATACAGTATCGGTATTGACAATACTCAGGATGATATGGCAACAGTGCCTCTCCCCACGTTTCCTTGTAGTAATTCGTGAAATCTTCTGGCTCCAGTTCAGTTGGTAGAATTGGCATACCGTCAATCCAGATTGTATCCTTGACCCCATACTCATCCTTATAGGCGTTAGCATCTACGTATTGATAGAAATATCCTTCACCGTAGTATCTCAAGATACTCGTGGAATCGGAATAATCAAGTTCATCGTTGAGTGCGAATTGACCGACCAAGGGTTCAAAATCGCTTAGCATCAGCGTTTTTCTCGAATCGCAATAGGTCATGGAATCCAGGCCACATGTATCACAATCACATTCATTAAAATCAATCTTGGACAGTTCGACCTCTATAAACTCATCTATAGTCTTGTAACATGTGGAATCATTGAACAAAACCTCATCAATCGCGAAATCAAGAGAATCTGTGTTAACTCTGAGCACCTTATACAAGAAATAATTTCCCGGTGTCAATGTCAATGCCACGGAATCCGAATTCGGACTGACACTACCAAGTATCGCGTCAATACTATCGACCAGTGTAAATTCGAGAATACCACAACTCGTATCCTGATGCACGCCAATTATTCGGTTGAATTGAAGTAAATTGTTTCCGCAGTCGTCTGTCAGATACATATCGACATTATACCTACACGTATAGCAATGATTCAATCCAATACAGCCGAACAGGAACTTGTCGCTTTGAAGATTGTAATAAATCTTGTTGACATGACTTGCAAAAACTGAAAAACCGTATCTTACTACCAAGGAATTGTCGATTGGAACATTATTTTTTGATAGCTTGTTCATAACGAACTCTTCACACATGTAGGATCCAACCGTATCAACCATACCTGGCACACCTCCTGCAAGAGATGTGGCGACGACCCGCCCATGCTGATCTATGTAGGAAATACTAACTTGCCCATTTGGGTCCGTTACGGAATTTTTCTTATAATGCGAAACAACCCCCATTTCACTTCCGAACATCTTGTCAAGTTCCTCTTGAGTTGAAGTTCCATAAGAGTATTTGGTCTCATGCCCACTTCCTAACTGATGCGCAACCCCAATCCCGCCCTGTGAGGCGACCCTTCCTGTCGGATCAGGCATCAATTGTGTCTGGACCAAGGGATAACCTCCTGCATCCGGTATGGCGGCGTTCTCATTTGATTTATCCGGATTATCTGTGGAATAATATCTTCCGGCGCCATTTTGAGTACCTAAAGGGGCAGCCTTGTATTGCCCATTACAACGGTCTTCCATGGCATCGGTCGAGTCAAAGTCTCTCGCTGAGTAGGGTTGTCCTGAGACATTCAAATTAAAATCCTTGTAAAATTTTATTGTGCCGCTATCTGTTGGAGCCGGTATTATCTTAATGACCTCCCTGCCGTGATAATCGTATATACTTTCGTCGACCAAGGTGAAATTATTGCTATTGGACAAGGTAACTCCCTGCCTCCGTTTAAGCGATCCATCAAAATAATTGACAACTTCTTTCTTCAATCCCTCTTCCGCGAAAGCAATCTGGTAATCCCAATTCTTACCCATTTGTTCGTGCGAAGCGACAAACACCTTATTGCTTGAATATGCGCTGACAAATCCTTTGTCTGATAGCCCAATAGGAAACCAATCGCTGTATTTGTTATACTTGAAGTAGACGGAATCCGGGCGCACTCGTCTGACCCTATATAAGATAACACCCGCATCGTATATGGTATTTATTTCAAAACTTGTCTGAGACAATAAAACCCGAGAACTGTTAGAGTTAAAATCGTATCGAATAGAATCAGGATCCATACCAGCAGTATCTATATAGGTCCATTCCAACTCGTACATGTTAGGTGCACTTGAACTCGGTGGTGTCCAGTAGAACATCAACCTGTCCTTTCCTACAAAAGAGTGATTTAAACTTTCAATCGGCGTAGAATAGGCATCCAAATAATACCGCTCAATTATTATTTCTGATTCTATATAGAAATTTGTCTGCATACTGGCCGCGTCAAATGAACTAGGATTTAACAAAGCACTATCGGTGATTCCATTCAGTTTTATGGAAAACTTATGACATCCCATAAATTGAAAGACTGACTTATCCATATAGGCTTTATGAGAGGCTGGATCATACGAAACCCTCATGACAACATTGAAGCTTCCTTTCTGATTCAAGGAATTTATTGTATCAATGCTCAGATTGAAAAGGTAGTCGAATTTCTGCATTGCTCTATTCGTATCCTTGACACAAATTGTAATCCTATTGGTTATGCTGCGATGCTTGAAATCAGAACGCCATGCTCCACCTGATTCAATCATAGTCAGCTTGTCATCCATGACACTGTCAATTTTCAAAGGCAAAGATGAGGATGTAATAATTGTCTTGAGCTTTTCTCCAGAACATATGCTTGAAAATTTCTCCGGCATGAATTGAGCATTGGAAGAGATAGGAATGAAAGAGGATATCAGCAAACTCAACAAACTTAGATATCTGTATAGAATCTGATTTGTCGGACCCAAGTTGGCAAACCACTTTAATTTACTTAAATTCCTTAAATATTTATTCGTAATCGATTTCATAGTTTTTGTATTTACGATTTACTACCAGTTTTCCATCTTTATTTTCAAAATATCGTTTAGAATCAATTTTTAGTTGTTTTATTTCCGAATTACATTCTAGTTTGGTATATTCAATGACAATGAGTCCAGGAACTTCTTCTACAATAGTATTTTCCGTGTTTTCTACTTCAATTTTCCCGATTTCACCAGACTCAGGCTCAATAAAAACATCTTGAAACGGGTAAAGAACAAGCTTTGAAATTTTTTTTGTTGCAGTTTCATAAATTATGTCAATCTGATAATAGGAGGGTGTTTCAATAAAGACGCTCAATTTTGAATATGAACCATCTATCATATTGTAAACAATAGAACTGTCTTGAAAATTAACAATAGAATCCAGTTCGAAGAGTATATTCATAGATGAAACGTCTCCAGACCCCATAAATTCAGGTTTCTCAACATAGATCATCTTCTCCAAGTGATCAACAGCAATAAAATATTCCGAAGTCATTAAATTCTCAGATTCATAAGAAGAGATATAAGTTTCACCCATTTCATTTCGAATGTACTCCCCTTCAAAAGATTCAAACTGCTTCATTTGATCCATGCTAAACAGCTTCACATTAAATTTCGCATGAATAATTTTTGATTCTTTCATTTTTTTCAATACTGAAATTAGTTCCGAAGCTGCGAATGGATCTACTCGTTTATAACTTGAATCATTTTCTTCCATATATGATTCTATTGACTCCGTATTTTCCATTGAGTCATCCATTATCACATTAAAGACCCCAATAGCAAATCCAGATAGGACGCTAAAGACAAGGAGTATTATGGCTACTGTTCCTTTTTTCATAGTTAATTTGGTGTTTTTCTAATTGATTTTCTAGACTCTTGAATGGTCAAGATGCCATTTTCAGTTTCACGTTTCACACGAATCAGACTACCTTCATTATCGTATTCGTAAAAAGTGGCGAAGTTATTCTCATCCAGTATTGCTATGACTTTCAAATTGGTGAAATGATAGACATTGCATATCATCTTTGAATCAAAAGGATGTATCCTTATATCGTCAAAATAAGCATTGCTTTCCCCATTATTTACAAAAGTCACGCGTATGCTGTCAGACTCTGTCGGGATATCTAGCACCCCGTATATCCTCTGCCATTTGTCTATGATTTTACCAGATGCCAGATAGTTCTTATCTACAATTGCGGTACCGTCCTTAAAGACCTTGACATTAACATAAGCATCCGAATATGTATTCAGACTGTTCTGATCTTCAGCAGTTTGATAGACCCAGGATGATAAAACATATCTACCGTTAGTAGGAGCAAAAGTGGTAATCATATCCTCTACAGATTTCAATCTGAACAGACTGTCATTTCCAGAAGCCAGTGCCAAATCAGAATAATCCAGTTTTCTGATATTGGAATGAGTTGCCCCAG
This sequence comes from Bacteroidota bacterium, assembly GCA_963169345.1. GTDB lineage: Bacteria > Bacteroidota > Bacteroidia > NS11-12g > UBA955 > JABMMZ01. The sequence continues at coordinate 119,068 of CAUJCT010000019.1, read as the reverse complement.
AATTAACGCAAAGGCTGAACAAGCCTGTATGAGCAGTATCTCTGGCGATATGCGCATGAGCGAAAGTTGAGGATGGAATTGGCAATACATTCACTACTTTCAATAAATCATAGGCATAAGTTGGCAATGTGATTTGACCGAGATTCAATCCATTCCTGAAATCAAAGTGCTTTTCTCTTTGACAACCAACATAAGCACTGAAATAATCTTCAAAATTATCGCTAGCAATCTGGGAATGTCTAGCGTTTGAAGCCTGGGCAACAGACAACAAATCGTTGTATCCAAATAGTTGGGAAGAATAGATCCCTAAAGCGTCCATTTCCTCAAGACCGTTGCCCTCAGGAGCAAATAGTGTCGCAGTACTTGAAGAGACCCACTTATTGTGATTGCTTTGATAAATGCCATTTTCAGACGTATCCTTGAACAGCCAAAAAGGGTGGTAGTCATTTATCAACCCATCCTTTCTAATGTTTGTGTTATTGTTACTCTTCACTTCATAATTTCTACCTGAATTATAGGCAAACGACTCTTTCTGTCTCCAGACACCCCGGATGTTATTGACGTAAGGGTTTACAATCTTGCCGACGTAATAATCACAATCTTGAACATATCTACAATCTACCTTGAGAAAACATATATTCGGGAAAGTTAACTTAAACAGGCAAGAGTCCTCTCCTTTATAGCCATTGAAATACAGATATCCAGCATCAAGGTAATAAGAACCTACTTCGTCCAAACTGTCAAGTTCGATTTCACAATCAGAATCCACTTTTTCCAGAAATATTTCGCATGTCAGGTCACGTATTACAGTATCTCCAGATCCAACACATCGGAATTTTGCCTTGAAATTAAACACTCCCGGAGTTTCGATTCTCTGACCAAAATAAGTCCCGATTAATTCCTTGTTAGTACCACATTGAGTTACATCAAGAGATCTGGCATAACTTTCCACTGAATTTTTTAATCCTCCGGTATATGCTGACAATGTTGATGCGTCAGGCGACAGGTTGCTTCCATTCTGATAATATGCTCCGATATTCCCTGTTTCCACTATAGATTTAATTAGGGCATAAGCTTCTTCATTACCAATCTGTGAGGTGTCGCAAACATACCGTAAAAACGAGGCCTTGTCTACATACCCCTGCCATTGGTCTGAATAGGTCATGGCGGCGCTTTGTACAACTTCTTTATTTAATTTCAACCTTTTAGAAGAGTCGTTGTTAAAAATCCCTTTAAACATGGTTGTAATAGCACCAACTGGAGCTCCAGAAAGATTACGTCTACCTGAACGAATTACTCGAGAATACCATGTGCCAGATCCTATTTCATGTCCAGCCTGATTTATGAGTCGAATCTGATGATAGTTGCCTGTACTTGAATTTTTAACCACTTTCAATACCCACGCTCGTATTACCACTTCATCTTTCCGTAGTAAAAGTTCATCACCTTCAACGAACATATCCTGGTCTTCTTCACTTAATATATTGACATTGACATCACCATCACTGCCTATAGTTAGATAAGTTTCGTAATCCAAATTCTTATATGCGGGTCCCATGCCTTCATAGGCCAAATGAGCAGGATAGGTGAAATTATAGATTGGGTCATTGAACTCATTTGTTGTAGAGGTCAATAATACTTGACCTGTTTGCTCATCCCATACTAGATTTTTTGTCCGTACAACGGATGAATGGTCATAGGCAATCACTTCTTCTAAGACACCATACTGCTGAATCACCTTGGTAACAATAGCCGCTTGAAACAAGGATTGATTCACCAGATATTTAGGATATGGGCATGGTATTCCAGCTAATAAGAAATTCTCCGTATTAAAATCTACACCAGCATGTCGATAATGTGATTTTGATTGTTTAGTCTCCACTGAAACATCATATGAAGTTGCGATTTCTCGTTCAACCAATTCCCCGTTTTCCTTCATGACCCAGACAGTGTTGTTTAATTCAGTTCCGGGAATAAAAGGAAGCAAGGTGTCCTTTGAAGTGTATAAATCATCAAACTTATGCCTATTTTCAGATAGACTTGTTTTATATTTATATTCTGTTCCAGAGAGCATTCTCCCACTGAATAACTTTTCAATATCATCTCCAGCCTCGTCCAACGCACTATACACCTTCATTGACTTTGGCTTTCCATGCATATCATTCAATATGATAGAATATCCTTGCGTGGCAGCCATATAATCGCGTTTGACTACACTAAACAAACTAGCTAAAGCTTTGCTAAACTTCTTCGCTTTTTTATTATTTACATTTTTTTCATCACTTGAATTTCCATTCCCATTTGTCAAATATTTCAAATTTGTATTCCTAGTTACTATGGGAAAGTCCTTATAAGTATAGAACTCATGCACTATCTTTCCTGTACTGCTGGCGACGACACCTGGTTTTGGAATATTCTTGACTATAATTTTAGAATAACCTACACTAGCAGAAGGAAAAAATGATTCTCCAAAGGGTTCTTCCAAGTATTCATTCAAATCAGGGAACATGAACCTGTTTGTAGAATAAAACGTCGGTATCCTAAATGGATTTTCATCACCTCCTACAAATGGCTCGTATGAGGCAACGCCACTACTAATTACCTCTCCATTTTGGTTTTTTGTTAAATAAAAGTATTCCTGACCATACTCATTTGATTCCTGATTAGTATTCATAGCCGACCAATTGTCGTTAATTGTGATTCTTTTAACTCGACTACCTCCACCAACTTTGAAATTATCTGGTCTGTATAGTCTAATGAACGACTTACCCACTTCGAAATTCTTGGCAATGTGTTTCCATCTCAGGTTTTGATAAGGACCGGTGAACATATTCAATGCTTGACCATAAGAATTCAACAGAGCTTTAAATGCACTTTGTTTATCTCCATTTACATCAGGCTGACTTTGATCACTACCAGGGTACATGACTTTCCTTAGGTTTTGCATACCTTCCTGCCAAGCTTGTTTGGCTATAGGCTGTGCCTTGGTTAGCCCTACATCTCCCTGATCTACCTCCTTGAGTTTTATAAAACCATATTTTTTATCATCTGTAATTCCACATTTATTTAATTCGATTTCCGCATACCCTGAAATATATTCAAAATGGTCTTCATTTTTTGCCCTTGGATCCATATTCACTTTGAATCTATAATAAACAAAACTCATCTTTTGCCCATTTTCATCTTTAAGGTATTTATTTACTATATAATCTGATTGACCTGAAGTAGGAATTTCTGCTGGTTCTTCCAATAATTTGAAATACAAAAAATTATTATTTCTACCTTCATCGTATAATGTTGCGACGATTGGTTTGTTTTTCTTATAAATATCTGGTTTAATTTTTAAGGCATTATACAATTTGAAATTTTTATAGTCAGAACTTGCTCCTATTACCTTTATCATTTGCATCGCACGTCGATCTTGCACGTACGCATAATCATCTGCTTCATAAGTAACATTAATCTCCCCTCCTGAAGGTAACTTGACTTTAGTCAGATTCCAGGCACTAGCGTACTTGTCATATACTTCCCTGTTTGAATCCATATCCGAATAAGGAAAATCCCGGTTGGGCAAGTTTTCATTCGCATACTTGTAGTTGCCCCATTTATCGAAATGCACATGGCTGTATGCCGGGTTGAAATTGGAGTATTCAAATTGATAAGGGTTCAAAACACCCTTTCCACTGTTTCCGTATGTAAAATAAATGCTTTTTAAAGTAAGTTTACCCTGTCCTACAGAATTATTAGGTATACCGGCACACAGACTGTAATCGTACTTAAACACTATGGTCTTTACAGGCACTGCGTTCCTGCCATTGGCAAGAATGTCCAGTTTGCTATATATCACTATAGAATCCAATTTCATTAGCGTATTAGACTCTGAGGTATCCAGTCCACCATTTTCTGAAGCTACTCCATGACCATCAAATCGTCTTGATAATTTAAATTCAGCTACATGCGTCTTTGACTCCATGGATTGTACGTACCAAATCTCCTTTTCTCCATACACATACGAACCTTTATTGTCGCTGAAATCAGTAATATACCCTAGATCCAAATTTGCTGAATCCTTTTCATAAGGTGTCCTCCACTTATAGGATCCTGGCACTTTGTAATAGTTGAATCTTACCGCGCTGCCATAGTCATCATCTGTAATGCCATCACCAGTTAAATCTGAGTAATCTGGTGAAAGAACTCCTGTCAAGAGATATGAATGTGCATAAGGAGGCATTTCAGTGCTCATAAAGAAATTATCCGCCCCTCTGGTATTTCTAGTCGAATTATCTTGGCCTGGCTCGTATTTAACAAGCCCTCTGGCCCAATCCTCATAACGAGTAGATAAATCACCCCCCACAATGTCCTTTGAAACTGCAAAATTAACCTCATGTTGCTTTTTGTTATAAGCGGGCAAACCATACACATACCGCATGCCATCACCTCCATAAGTGATGATCTCGGAAATATGATGTGCCTTGGCGCCATTTGCTCCATTGTACCGTTCTTCAACCTCAACGGTCGGGAGATTTTGACTCTTGATATAATACGTCCAATAATTTTGTGGGTAGCTTACAATAAATGGTTCCATGCCTATCCCCCCATGACTCGCTTCTTCCGCGGATAAATACTCAATTGCGCTGTTACGCGGGGTGTTCCATGTTGAGTGGCCCTTTACTTCATGAGTCGACTCATTCAATTTGTTTGTAACCTTGCCAAATCTAAAGTTTCTCTCATGTCCTTCTGTCTTTCCTATTCTTAACGAAACAGGAAACTTTCCGCCCCAATTATCTCCTAAATCATTGTCAGACGGAGTTTGCTCTCCTGCAGATTTGAAGTAAAAGTGGTTGTTTCTCTTATTCAAAGTTCCATCTTCCATTCTATAATTTAATAGCTCTACTAATTCATTGTCCTTGTCCTTAAGCAGTACATTATTCTTTTTTGAAAAATCAACAGATAAACTTGAATTAAAAAAATCAGCATCTTCGTTAAACTTTATTGAAAAATTTCTTTGATTATTATTATACCAAAGTCCAGTAGATGAATTCTGCACCTTGTTTTTGTAATTGAATCCCCAATGAAAATTGGCCCCAAATCCTAACTCAATTCCGAAGTCATTCATTCCAGTTTTTTTATTACTATTTTCAGTGTATGGGTCACACAACAAACCAATTGTCTTTCTATGAGGGCGATAAATGCCACCATTGCCCTGGCCAGTTACCATGAAAATATCGTAAGTATGATTTGATAAAGGTAAGTGCGTTGAGCTTTTATTTCCTTTCGATTCTTTCTCCCTGTTAAAATCCATTAACACATAGTTTTTTCCTCTATGCCAGAACACTTCTTGTTCCTGCAAATATCCAAATGCATTATATATAATATTTGAATCCTTTAGCTCCTCAGAATTGTAGAAGCCGCTTAATCTCATATTTGGGTGTCCTCCGAATGCATCAAAGCCGACTGTTGCGTTATAAGATTGCGATGTACTTAATGTAGGAAAGTGAATGTTAGGCGTATAACTATATGAACCTATTGGAATATACGAATTAACACTCCTATTTATAGAGCCTGAATAATATGCTCCCTTTTCTACCTCCACTTGCCAGCTATACCGCTTTGACAAACCAACATCAAATGAATTTACTCCCAGCAAACTATTATATCCTAACCCAATTGATGGTGTTATTGTTCTGTATAAATTGGTTCTATCATCCATCAAATCTTGAAAGTTATTAGACATTGTCAAGTTAATCTTAGCTCCCTCATTCGATGAAGCTGAAAGATTAATATTTGCATTTAAACTTGATTGTTTTTTAACAACCTTTTGTGCAGTTGTGCTCTTATAATTTGCATCCAAAGCTTGATAATAATCCTTAGAACCTTCCCTATTAATTAAATCTAAATCAGGGTCATCTTTAATTTTTTTAAAATTATCTAATAAATCCATGTTTTCATTGAATTCCTCCCTAGAAAAATAACTTGTTTTATTAATGTCAAATTTCAAATCCAAAGAATAACCAATCCCTTTATAAGTATTGTAAACTATTCCAAAACCAAAATTAAATTTGCTAAGTTTATTCATCCTTTTGCCTTGATTGTAAGAATTTTTAGTATTAAAAGTTTTCCCTCCCAATTTTATTTTGCTAGAGGTAAATCCAAATATTTCACCGTCAGAGTTAAAATTTGTTGCCCATGTTTCATTTTTTTTGATATTCATGGTTTTCTTTACCTCATCACCAATAAAATCATCCGGCACTCCTCTCATTCCCCTATTGATAGCTCCTGGGTTAATATTCCAGCCCAATCCCACCCAAGACGCCTCCTGATCCATCGATATACCGCCATGGTAACTGATATTTACCGGATAGCCGCCAATATCAAACAAGGGAATGTTATAACTGAAGTCACCGCTAAACAAATCCACCATTTCCGTAGTTCCCACCGGTTCAAAACTGGTGACTTCCGGCTGGCTGGGCCCTCCTGTCAACGCGTAAGCCTGTAACGGAGCCACCACTTCTACCAGTAGATTGAGTGCGAAAAAACACGCGATGAATTTTCCCCTTTTTCTTATAGTTTTAAACAAACTAGGTTTCATAAGTTCTTTGATTTATTTTTTTAGTTTTGGAATATCCTTCATCAGGCTCGATGAGAACTCAAAGTTCATCTGACCTGTGTGAATTGACCTGTCATTTATAGACAATCGAACACCTTTACCTTGCATATCAGCTCCAGGTGTTCTAAACGCAACGACAAGATTTTGTGAAGGTGAAACGTTGTAGTATCTTTCTAAGACAAGATTATCCATACAAACCGTATCGTTTCCTACCAGAATGTTTATATCCTGAGCTATATCATTCATGTAATAGTTTATACGTTCGTATGGTTCACTTTTTCCCATTGCTCCAAGAGTCAAAAACTGGGACTTACCATCTACCGGCTCCATTTTTATAACAAAACAATGGTTGCAATCTGAATTTGAATTTATCGCAAATGAATCCAAATTGAGCAAAGACTTCGCAAGCAAATATTGCGGTGGCATGTACATCACCGTGTACTTAGCCTCTCCTATCACTTCCTCTTTCACCAACCCATTGTCTCGATTCTGAACCCAGCTAATTAAATCACTTGGTTCCAAACTCTTGGGCTTGCAAGCGTTGACCAATAACAATATACAGGCGTAAAATGCGATTCTATTTGCCGGCATAACGGTTATTTGCATAAGCGATGAGTTCCTTAGTCATATCGATTTGATCATCGGCGTGCAATAGATTCCCATCTCCACTAGCACCAAGCAGAATATCTATGCCTTTCTCCTTGCTAAAGTCGACCGCATACTGGTTCAATCGTTTCCATATCTGTTGGTTGTACTCTTGGATTAAGACCTCTTCCTCTTCCTCAAACTTCTTTACTTTTTCTATATAATACCCTTGTGCTATCTTAAACTCATCATTCCTGTTTTGCAACTCCAATTGACGAAGGGTCAGTTCAATACTATCAATCATATTTTTTCTTTGTGATCGTATGGTTTTGATCTGGCTTTCATATTCAATTTTCAATTTAAAATTGTCATACAACTTACCATTGTTGACAAAATAGATATGCTTTTCCTTTTGAAACGTGAAAGCGCTGAAAGCAAACGCACCTATTGATAATACCACGGATAGGTATATCAGCATTCTATTGATATTCATAAATTTAATTAAGTTTCTCTGGGTCTATGTAGATAAATCTGATCTTAAAGACGGTTCCATCTAACAATTTTCCCGTCAATGTGTAAGTTTTGCCATGTATAAATTTCAATTCAGATTCAAGATCAATTATTAGGCGGTTGTCACCTGGTTTAATGTGAAATTCATTGGTACTAAAATCAACTGCTAAACCGGAATTATCCATAATATTTAACTTAATGATTCCCGACTGCAACCGTACGACATTTTTCAAATACAACTTCCCTACCGCATAAAAAATGGAAGCCCCGGTCTGCCCTGATATTTCAATATAAGATTGTGCTCGAGGTACATTTTTCAAATTCAAGGTATCCTTTTTCAATTTAAACTTCCACTGTTCACTAGTCGCAAAATAAGTCTGCCCAACAAAAGCTTGTACTTGCCAGGCATATGACTTTCCTCCTTCAAGTGCTGGCAAGTCAGAAGGGTGCATGAGCATTGGGTTGGAAATACCAGTCCACTCAATTAATGGTCTGTTGATGGCTAGAGCGTCCGATTTGGTCTGACCATCGTATATTTCTACAAGTGTCATTTTGTAATTTAAAGACGCCGAACTCGCAACAGGTGCAGGTGGGATCCAAGTATAAACTGGTTTAGTTTCTTCAATCTCTGTCTCGTTACATGGATAGGACAACAATAATGGTGTTGGATTTTCAATTGAAATATTAGTACATATCGGTTGTTCTATTGAGCCTGCACTTGGGCCCGAACCATCACAGTCAGGGCTAGTACAGGCAGACCAAATACAGATTGTATAATTACCTGATGGATATGTCCCCGTTTTTTGCTCTATTTCTCTAATATCATTATCTAAATAATTTATTTCATTTAAACTAATGCTTGTAGGTGTAATGATATTTGCTCCTACATTTAAAATTAATGGTTCTGTTTTAAATAAGGTGACATTCCCAATATCTGATTTTACTATCTTTCCTGAAAACTGAACTTGAACGGATTTTACACCATTGTTTATAACAATAAAATTCAGAGCTTCCTTTGTGTTAAATAAATAATTATTTATGGAAGTAAATTGAATACTTAGTTGAGAAAAAAGTGATAAAGGGAAAATAGCAATTAAAGTAATCAGAATTATTAATTTTATTTTCATAGGGTTTTTATTTTATAAAAGCGAACTAATAGAAAACAACCTCTATAATCAAGAAAAATTTAATATTTTTTTACTTAATCACATGATTATGTGACTCTTTACCACATATTCATGTGAACTAAATTTCTCTGATATTTTGATAATTGTAATAAAACAATTAGAATTGTATTGAAAAAAAACTAACTTTTATGGATCAAATTAAATCTAATATTTTAATAATTGAAGATCATCCTGCCTATTCACATGGCTTACAAAAACACTTAAAATCAATCTTTCCAAATATTAATTTTAATGTTGCTTCTAATGGCTTTCAAGCATTGGAAGCAAATAGACAAACAAACTATAATATCTTAATTGTGGACATGTGTTTACCTGATATGACCGGAATAGAATTGATTCAACATATAAAAAATAAACATTATAACTCTAAAATCATAACTAACAGTTATGATTACATAATGTATGATTTATTGCAACTTCAGAAGTTAAATGTCGATAGTATTTTGTTAAAAGAAGAAAGCCTGGAAATATGGAAGGATGTAATTAAATTCAATCTTGAAAATAAAAAATACTATTCAAAAACAGTATCTGAAAGACTTGAAAGACAGAAGACAATTTCGGAAATTCACACTTTGACAGAAGCTGAATTAGAAATTTTGAAGCTTTTATGTAAAGGTTACAGTACTGATAAAATAGCTGAACAGCGAAATGTCAGTGTTAACACTATTAACTCTCAAAAGAAGAAAATATTTTTAAAATTCGAGGTACACAATGCTGTTGAACTGGCAGTAATTGCTTTGAAAAAAGGATTTATATAATATCTATAAAAACTTTCAAGTGAAGCTCTTTCGGCTAAAATGAAAATAAAGTTAAAAATAAACAACTTATATAAATAAGAGAACTTTAATTAGTTCAATATCAATTTGAGCACATTCATATTTATTTTAAAACTATAGAATACATAACTTTATTCAATCTCAATAATTGTAAAAATTATACAAATGTATAGTATTTAAAATTTACGATGATTTGTCATTTAATCAATATTATATTACATACCAACATAGCATGTTTTATATATTGCATTTATTCTGCAATTTGAAGTAAACCTATCCCAGAAGTATAAAAATTGTACCTAAAATTATAGATTTATGACACATTTTTTAAGCAAAAGTTAATTTTATTTGTAGTTATCGGTGTAATATTTAAATCCCTTTAAATATTTTTAGGGATTAAAATGAATTAAGTTGTATTGAATATTAATGAACTATATTTACAACCTGTCGAAAAAAGCAGCCACGTTCACTAATATAGAGTCAATTTATTGGATACATTTGAATAAAAAACCCATTTCAAAAAAACTCCGCTTTAGAATTTACAATAATAACAATGTTCCTTCAGATGGTATATTTAAATTTAATTCCTGTTATTACATTTAATTGATATAGACTAAGAAATATGCCGATTATAGTTAATATACTCCTCTAATACCATTGATAAATTCTTTCCAAATACTATTTTCCAACTATATGAAATGTCAATCTAACAAATATTAAAAAAATATTGATAAAAAAGTGATCTATAAATATATGGATCATAAAATGTTACCAATTAGTGAATCTAATATCAATATTTTAAATGAATACGATAACACCCATCTGAGTTGACAATATTAATACCCAGCCAAATATCACCTGAATTATTGGAAGAATAAGTACTTTATCATTTAGCCGTGCTATTACACAGCCACTACCCCACAAATTGGTAAACTTGATGGTTAACTTTTATTAATTATTCCAACATTCAGTTCCAATATATACATTTTAATAAGTCCTATGTTAACCGAAGTCAAGAATATTTGAATATCCTCTATATTGATGATAAATATTGATATTGAGAATAAAGCTTGCCTCTTTCTAAAATGTATTATCATGCAAATAAGATATTTATCATTAGTAATGCATATATGTTGATTATTGTCGAGTTGAATGGGTTTGCAATCAACAAAATATCACAAAAAAGTGATTGCTTCTTTATTGATATTAATAATAATATCATACCTATTATGATATTATTCACGGATAAATATTACTATATAATGGGCTCTTGTTGTTGAGAGTGCCTAAATTTGAATAAACTTGTAAGAAATGTGAATTACCAAATAGGTATCTTTATAATATTGAGATTAATAAAGATTGTAAAATCAATAATCAAAATAATCTCCATCTTTAGGCTTTAATGATCCGGTAAGTATTCTTATGAAATCTATCAATGTCCAGATTCCCAATAATCCAAAAGTCAGTAGCTGTATTATACCAATTCCGGTATATCCCAAATAGAATCTGTGCGCACCAATTATGCCGAAGAATATACATAGTAATAATGCTATTATCCAGCTATTCCCTGAATGTGTTTTATTAGGCTTAACATTTTTATCATCTAACCCAGAATTATTTATTCCGGAATTCTCAATAACAGGAACCGGTTGTGTTTTTTTGAGAAAACTCTGGTTTGTTTTGGATAATTTAGGGTTGTAGTTATTTAGTTGTTGTTCTTGACAATAACCTACTGTTTCTAGTGTGTAATTTTCTTCATTAACACAATGACCTATCATTGAATCCTTTAGTTGAGTTCTTGCAAAATCAAAATTCACAAAAGAATCTGCATTTTGAGTCTTTGAAGATTTGTTAGTGTGTTTTTGTCTCTTTGTCTTTCTCTCACCATCTTGTGTGTTGCCAAGTAGATTAAAAGACACATTAATACCATTACTATATCGCATTTTAGTAATCGTACAGGATGGCAATAATAGTAGGATTGATAGAGAAAGAAGCGATGCTTTAATAAAACTGTTAAATAATTTCATTTGTCTGTTTAGGTTGGTGCCCTAATGTTCCTAAACAGGCGGTTAATAAAAAATGCGTGGAACATTATAGCCTATCGCCAGTTGAGGCACCGCGAAGAGCCAGCCAGACAAATAGAACTATAAGCCCACGCAGTAGCGAGGCATTAAGTCTAATCGTGTCCGGCTATTCAGAAATTCGCGGTTTCCAACTGGACGACAAAACTAACGCAGTACGTTAAATATCGTCACAAATATAGGATAATTTGTTATTTTTGAAAATAACTTAACTGGTAATTTAAGTTGAGTAAATTTTAATACTACTAAATAAATATAACTTTTAACTAAGATATGTGTTATTAACTTTTATTTTCAATAACTATATTTGAAGATTATACTGAATTCAATGGAAGATATTAGCAATAGTGAAATAGGCGCAGAAAAGGCTAAACTTGAAAGTTACATTAAACGTAGAGAAGAATGGATTAAAAACTGTCAAGAAGCCTCATCTTACGCAATTTCTCGATTTGATATATTAATTATTTCCTTATCAACAGGAGCACTTGGTTTTTCAATTGGATTTATTAAAGATTTTGTTAAAAGCGATACAATTGTTGTATCATTTTTATTAGTCAAACTGTCATGGATATTCTTTACTTCATCAATTATTTCCAACCTTCTATCTCAACAGACATCATATTACTCCAATCAGATAGAAATTAAATTTACAAGACTTCAAATAAGAAAAAAGAGAGGTAAAATAGTAAATACTGATAATGAATCAACCTATAAGTGCCAGACAAAGATTTTAGACAATTTCACAATAATTTTCAATTTCATTTCTTTATCCTTACTTATTACTGGGCTAATATTAACCCTAATTTTTATTTGCAAAAATTCATAACTTTATGAGCAATAATGACGAAATCAAAAGACGCCAAGAAGAACTTCAAAGACAAAGGGAAGAACAAAGGCGTGAAAATGAAAGAGTAAAACTCCGAAATGAAGAAGAACTTCGCCGGATTAATGAAGGTCAAAAAATGGAAAAAGATCGTTTTGAAAAAGGCGAATCCGGTAGACCTAAAGATGAACGTCCAACTGAAGATGATGATTGATATGGAATGGAATAATTACACTAGTACTTATCGTAATTTTGAAGATTATAGCAGACGATTTAATAAGCTCTATTTAGCAAGTACTGAATTATTGAAGAAGATAGAAGCAGATGTTAAGTCTAATGACCTATTCAAAGATGTAATAAAAACAGAATATTCTTCTAAATATAATAGATTACACCTATTTATGTTTGGACAAGAATTTGTCATTATCACAACAATGAATTTCCCTCAATTTTATACAGGACATCTCAAATGCTATATAGTGGATGAATCGATAAAATTGTCTGAAATTGATAATTCTCAACCATTATTGGATATCGAATTTAGTGATAATCAAACCGTAAATCATGGATTTTCTCACAGAGACTTTTCGTTACAGTACATTTTGAACATTTATGACGAATACCTAGAAATTAAAATTGCAAGCGGAACAAATAATAGATTTGAACTTAAACTAAGGAAATTTGAGCCTTAATATAATACTCTGTTTCTGAAACATTTAGCCACTTAACATAATATGCATATATGACAAGGGCTTTAGCCCGAAGTGTCAACGAAGTCTGTAAAGATTGCTAGTATAAGAACTTATTATGTTGATGTGGATAGTATAAAGCTGTTAGACGTTCTCACAATCCATTACATACAATCTAATAAGAATTGAAGTAACCAGCTTGTAATTATTATAGCATATAATTACAACTCTGTCTATATACAAAAATGGAGCTTTTAAGAGCTCCATTAGTATTAGTCTATTTCTCGATTACAGCCTTCAATTCATCAAGGTCTCTTAAACCTTTTTCTGTTAAAGAGAAATAAATATTATCAATTAACTTAATAACTTTAAATTCTTCAAGTATCTTGACATACTCAAAACAAACAACACCAGCGGGTAGATGAATATTAGTTTGATTGTCATCAATGAACGAATATAAATCGCTTGGTCTAATCTTCTCCTCAGAGAAGATTTTATTAAGAATTAAGAATTTGCTCTTTTGATAAGCAATAATCCTTGGGGGGTGACTCGGGTTTTGAATTGCTGCCGGACTCATATATGTATTAAATTTGATTTTGATTTATATTTCTTATTACGCATTCTACTATGAATGTATTAAAAATGTCAACACACTCACCATATAAATTATCATCTTTTCGCAAATCCTTTTTTAGAAAAAAGAACCTAGGTCTAACCACTTTCATTCCCATATCCTTTAGTGATGATAGATATTTTGAAATTGTTGAAGCATTTACTAACCCTTTCTTAGTAAAGATTTGGACCGGATTTTCATCATTAAATACCTTTGGTGAACTTTGACCAACAATTAATGTTACTCCAAGTTTATCTTTCAATAATTGACTAATTAATGTAAATTGTTCACAGCCATATATTTCAAGTTCGTTTATCGAGGATGAAATTGCAGAACTGTAGTTTGAAGTTTCAGGTATATTCATATCTATAGTATTCATTCTCTCTTTGACTAATAACTCAATGTCTTCAATACTATTGTGTATATCACTTTCTCTTTTCCATAAAGACCTAATATGTTCAATTTTTCTATATAAAACAACCTCCAAAATAGGTATTAAATCCGTCGAATTAATTGCACTATCTTTCTTTGCTTCATCATAGATATGCTGCAACAAAGTTCGTAGCCAAAAATCGTCATAAAATTCAAAATTTGACTTTCCGTCAGAATCTGTTTTACCAAGAAAGATATGTTTCCCATCCACTTTCTTAACAAATTCGAACTTCTCCAATATATTTACAATTTCAACATTGATTCTTTTTTCATATATCTCAATTATTCTTCGTAATAAAAGTTCTAAAGCTTTATCACATCTTATAACATTATGGTGGTAAATAATAAACTTGTATAATAAATATCTCTGATGGAAAAATTCTTCTATTCCAGATAGTGATCTCGGCTCTAAAACTATTTTAAACTCATGGGGAGTAACACTCTTGTCATAATAAAGTATTAATGAGTCAACTATTCTATCAATGTCAATTGCTCCCAATTCAGTTGATGAAGCCTTAGCGTCTCTTACACAATAATCCAACCTGTCAGCATCAAGATCACTTGAAATAATCGTATGCAGACATATTATTGCTGATTTCACTGGATCATACTGGTGGGAAGAGGGTTTATCTTCAGGTTTCGTTTTCCCTTTATTAATAACAAACACTATTTTTGAGAGTCTTATGCACGCCTGTGTTAATCTATAGGGTTCAACTTTTTGTTCTTGTGGAATAATATCCATCATCAGTTGAATACCAATTTTTTCATGCAATGGTAAAACATAAGTCTCTTTTATCCCTAAGGTTTCAAGATTTGAAGTATAATCTTGATTCATTTTATCTAAATATTCGTTGACAATATTTCCATTATTTGACGATAAGATTTCATGATTTGCACTATAGTTCTCCATTGCATACTCAAATAGATGAGAGCATGGCAGATGTCCGATGTCATGCAAAATTGACGCAATACGAGTTGACTGCCACAAGATATTTAATAAAGCAACGGCATTAGAACATCCTCCAATTTTGGATATTGTACTTTCTCCATTTACAACTGTACCATTCTTATAATTTATCTCATCTAATACTGGATGATTAATTTCAGCTATATTGCCATAATGATCATTCCAAGATCTTAATAATTCTTTAATAGGAAGAACTGCATTTGTTTGTGTGCTAACAAATATATATGATTGTTCAAGAAAATGAATTAAGTCTTCATTAGAGGAATTCTCAATCGCACTTTTAAACATTCTTCCTCCTAGATGCATTACTCCGATGGAATGACAAAATCGATTCGAATGATTTGATGCATATGTAAAATATGCTAAAGAATTTTGTCCGATGAACCGTAGCCTTTGAAATCTTTTATCTTCAATAATTCTCTTTTCAATTGGTGTAATGTGAATATAATTGTGTATATAGTCCTTAAATATGCTAATTTTAGAATTTTTAACTTGCTTCATAATTAAGTTATATTTCTACAAAGAAACTTCTTAAAATGTAGTTTATTAAAATTTGAGGAAAATATTATCCACCTTTTATGTTCATGAAAATATCATATCCAAACTCCATATAGCCTTCTTAAAACCTTAATGAAAACTATTACTATTAACAAATAACTTATTTTCATCGTGTTTGGCTAAAATCTTATCACAATCTGTATCTTGTCCATTATATTAGAATTAGAACTTCTTCTATTATAGTTTTCTAATATATCCACTAAACGGCCTCGAACTTGCGCCATCAATCATCAATTTGATGTACATCTGGAATCTTTGTTGGTTCACATGGTCTTCCTGATTGAATTAAGGGTAGAACTCCTTGGCAAGGAATCCGGCATCAGTAGCTCCAACTCTGAAAGCAATGAGAGTCCCCACATTGCCAAATATGGCCGATTGTATCTTCTCCGGCATCTGTTCTATGTACTGGTGAGCTATAAATAACCCCAATCGGTATTTACTTGCTTCTGAGAGGATATTTGCAAATGACAGAGATATGAATGAATGTGCCTCGTCAATGTACAGGTAAAAAGGGACTCTTATTCTCTCATTTTGTCTTGATCTTTGCATAGCTGATAACTGAATGGCTGTTACAAGCATAGAACCCATAAGCGTAGAAGCATCTTCCCCTATCTCTTCCTTAGAGAGATTAACAAGTAATATCTTTCCTATATCCATTATCTCTCCAATATTCAATTTACTCTTTACCTGATCAACTACAGCTTTGAGTGGCAGAGAGGTTGTAAATAAACTCGTCTTGTTGATTATGGGTGATACAGCTTCTGATTTGAGATATGGTGAATATTTCTCAAACTCATTTAACCAAAAGGCCCTTATTGCAGGATTGTCAACGAAATTCAATACCTCAGCCCTGAAATCCTTTTTTGTGAGCAAAGGTTAAATATCTAAGAGAGTAGCATAAGGGTACTCAAGTAAGGTATGTATGGCAAACCTTTAAAAATGTTCCAATCTTGAACCCCAGGATTCTGCCCATATCTTTTTAAAGGTTGAGATGATGCCTGAAGCTACCAAATTGTGGTGTTCTAATGGAATATCGTAAAGAGGGTTATATGCGATAGCGGTCTGAGTATCAGCCGGATTAAAGTATATTAAATCCTCTCGCCTCATTTCAGGGATGAAATTCAATAATTCCTTTGTTAAATCCCCACTTGGGTCAATGACCGCTAGTCCCTTACCTGTCCGAATATCAGACTTGGCCATATTCAATAGAAGTGTTGACTTTCCTACCCCAGTCTTACCAATGACATAGATATGACCTAATCTGTCTTGCTGTATGATACCGAATAGTCTTTTGTCATTTCTGAAGTTTACTCTACTTATGGGTGTGATTCCTTTTTTCTCTAATGATTCCATTCATTCATCATACAATCAATTTAAGATTTAAATATGTATGCAAAATGTAGCTTATAGGCTAGTATTTACCACTTGCTTCCACTTTTAAAACAATTGATAATTAAATAATTAACAACCAAAAGCGTTTGTGATACAATGAATAGGCTACACAAAACTGATTTAACAGGTGATAATAAAATAGATTCTGAAGAAGGACAGCGAACAGTTCTGTGTAGCAACAAACTTGTTAATCGCTGTCCTTCTTCAGTTGAGGATATGTCCGAAGATAGAGCATTGGATTATTTAGCCAGAATACTTATTGATGAATTATACGAACAAATTAAAAATGAAAATCTATCAAGACAATCAAATAAAGAAACGAGCAGTGATTTATTGCCGGGTATCAACCAAGGAACAGGTTGATGAAGGAAACAGCCTTGTCTCACAGGAAAATGCTTAAAGAGAATATGCTATTAGAAATGAGTATGAGATAGCGGAAGTATTCATTGAACAAGGAAAAAGTGCTAAAACAATTAATAAGCCTGAACTTAAGAAGCTACTAAACTATTGTTCTGACAAGAAAAACAACATTAATTGTGTAATTTCATATAAAATTGATCGAATATCTAGAAACACTGATGACTACAGCCAAATCAGGTTACTTTAAAAAAGCAGAGGAGTTGAAATATAATCAACCTCTGAACATTTTGAAAATAATCCAGCAGGCAGATTTATGGAAAATATAATAGCCAATGTGACACAAATTGACAATGATGTGCGTGCTGAAAGATGTATTGGTGGCATGAAAGAAGCAGCTTCAGAAGGAAGATATGTTTGGACCGCCCCAATTGGATACACCAACGGAAAACTATCAGGAAAATCAAATATTATACCATGTCCAATCATGGCACCAATTATTAAAGAAACTTTTGAGAGAGTTGCAAACTGCAATGGAAACTTTGAAGAAATCAGAAAAGCAATGACATCAATTGGACTTGTAAACAATAGTGGTAAACCAATTTCCAAATCATACTTCTACACTTTCCTTAGAAATAAAACATATTGTGGCTTAATTATGAAATTTGGCAAAGTGAATAGAGGTCATTTTGAACCAATAATTACAGAAGAGTTGTTGAATACAGTGCAGTGGAAACTTAGTAATCGTTCTGAGAGATATTTCCAGTACAATAAATACAACCCAGATTTTCCATTAAGAAGATTTGTTTATCATCCCTCTGGGATGAAACTTAAAGGAAGTTGGTCTAAAGGTAAAAGACAAAAATTCCCCTATTTTCGTTTTATGTCACAAGGACATAATTATAGCAAAGAATTTATTGAGAGAAAATTTGTACAATTCTTAAATCTGTTTCGACTAAATGAACATATATTGAATTATTTCAGGAAAAAAATTGATGAGAACTATCATAAGAAATCTGAAGTAGAGAGGCTAACTGACCAAAACAATCAGAAAAAATTAGAAGAACTAAATCAAGAAATCAGATCAATGCTAATAAAACATGAAAAAGGTTTAATAAGTGATGAAATATTAAAGCTACAGATGAATAGACTTAATGAGGAACTTATTAATACAAAAAACAGCCTCAACTAGAAAACGGAAGTAATTGTAAACATCCTTGAAATACTTGAAGGAATTGAAAGTTACCAAAAAACCCGGTAGAATTTTGGTTCAATGCCAGATTTGATACTAAAATTAAACTTCAGGTGTTCGAATTTCCTGAAGGGGTGATATTTGATGGACAAAACTTTCGAACACCTAAAATGAATAGTATTTTCAATGCTTATAATAACATTTATTGAAGTTTTTCCTTTGGAGTGGACTCAGGTGTTTGTAAAACCGACACCACTAAGGAGTCAACATTTGCCCCCCCTGATGTGGATTGGGATGCCATTATAGAGGATATTGTAACTATCAACAATATTCTTAAAGAATAGAATATATGTAATGTCGATTAATACGGTGAGAGGGTTTTATTTTGTGTGAATACAATCAAACGATTTCTCGCCCTAGTAAGTGCCACATAAAGATGTTTTGGACAATCAAACTTATGCGCATTCAATACTACCACAGTATCGAATTCTAGTCCTTTGGTTAACAATGTTGTCCCAATACATTTTCCCTTTATCTGGCGGCCGTGTCTCCTTGTCTTATTTCTATGGTCTACCATACCCTGATAAACTGAAGTGGAGTTATGACTTGCATTTTCAACAGCTTTGAGAATGCTCCACAATAGCTCCCTCCTATAGCAAACGATACCAGGAAGATTTTTTATTACCTTCAAAAGCTCTAATATTGATCCTAGCGAGGGATTTGCCGAATATTGAATCAGCAAATTATTTAATGACTCTACCATTGCTTTTTCTATTGGTTTGCGTTTATCCTTAACCCCTTGTTCATTAAACCACACGTCTAATCCAGTTGAATTAAAGAGTGTATAAGCAATATCCCTCAACTGTTTATGTATTTGGGCAGGATTACAGTCGTCAAGACTTCGGCTAATTTCATAAAAATCCTTGTCATCTATCGCCTCAATTAAAGTCAATATGTTACTATACAAAGAAACTATCCTTTTTCTGGGTGCAACTGCTGTACTATTGGGGTGTATAACGAGTAGGTTTTCCTCGCTTTTTATCAATCTGATTAAGTCTTTGTAGTATTTTTTTGACGGATTATAAATATCATTCTCAGGGTGAATATATAATTCAATAGTTTTGTGCTTAGTTAAATCAAGGTGTTCTCTTGCCAGTATTGAATGTCGAATAGCTTTTAACGATTGACCAAGTCCAGGATTGATGCCTTCCCACCTTTTGGGTTCAGTAAGCTCATATGAATAATTTAGGAAGTCACCCATATCTTTTTGGCTTGTTAAATCGACTAATACATCACCCTTAAAAGCAAAAATACCCTGAAGCGGGTCACCTAATATCGAAGTTGGCAAAATATCAGCTAAAGCCATAATAAAGCTGTGTTGGAGTGAATTACAATCCTGATATTCATCAACAATTACCCCTGTGTAGGTAAGTTTGACAACTCGCTCAATGGGTTGTCTTTTTATAAGTTCCTCTGCTTTCTTAATAATAAATGGGTAATATGCTGCTGAATTATCTTGATTAGGAATATCTCCACCTTTATAAAATCCTAGAACATACTTTTGGGCATAGCTGGCAATAGTTTCAATGTGATAATTTTTACTCGGTATACCCATACTTTTTATCTTCTCTTTTAAAGATGCAATACCTGCATGTGTGTGCGTTAATATTAATTGTTTTCCTTCAGCATGTTTTAGGGATTCCGCAATAGTGTATGTCTTCCCATGGCCAGCGGGGGCAATGAGCATACTCCTCTCCTTGGAAACAAATTCTTTATAATCTATTGCCATCGATAAAATGTGATAGATCGGATAATCGTTTTTTTAATTCATTGTCTGTAAGTTCACCCCAATTATTAAACAGTAAATCCCCGAGTTGTTCACCTTTTGTTACAGTCTTAAACCAACCGCCTTTATGTGCTGCCAGACCAATAGAAGATCGAATTTTCACATCATCTATCTCCAAAGGAAACAATGACGGGCAAGCATTTCCATACTTTGCAACCACAGCATTAAAGATATCTACCCGAGCATCTTCAATTGTCGCAGAATCATCTAAAGAAGCTGCAAGTTCAAGGATTCTATTAAGTATACTCAATGGTACATTCAATATTATTGCTTCCTCCAAGCACTCACCGGCTAACCAATCAACGACGGTTACTCCCATTGCCTTAAGATCAGATTTGTCTTTTTCAACTAAAGAGTTTTTTCCTGTATCTGAATCACAGAATAGTGCTGTCTCAAAACCAACCCCTTTGAAACCTTTACAATAATCAATAATGGTATTACCTTTACCATCTACAAAACGGACTCCTTCAAAACTTGCACTATTCTGTCCTAAAATAATCTTATACTGATTCAGCGCGCGACAAATACCTACTTCTGTAGCCCCCTCGCAAACAAGTATTTTTTTTGCAAAGAATGCCTCCGGATTAGTCCGTAGGCATCCTTGCAAAGAATTATCAAAATTAACTAAAGTGCGGGGATTATTTTTTACAAGAAATAATTCATCTGTGTATAGCTCTAACAGTACATCACGTGAGTGTGTGGTGATAAATATCTGCCCTCCAAAACTATAACTTAAAGTACTCACTAAATGCTGCACTCTGTCTGGTTCAAGCCCCTGTTCAATTTCATCAATTAAAACTATTCCTCCTGATTCAACTAACGCCATTTGAATAGATATTGAAATAAGTCTTTTTGAACCTTTGCCCTTTAAACGATAAGGTATTCTCTCTCCATGCAAGGAAACCTTGCCATCTTTCATGAATAAATCTTTAACATCGATGGTAGTGTTTGTTTTTGACATATCGATTCCTAAGTCAGAAGAGGCTTTCTGAATCTTTTGAGTGGCTATATCAAACTCACTAAAGGGGTGGGCATCGATGCTACTTTTTGCTGATCGAAGAGCATTAAGTACTGCGTCTTCCTCATCCTGCTCATTTTCAGCATCTTCCTGTTTTAATAAAGAATATAGTGGCGCGCCCTTACTCCACGAAAAATGTCTATCGACATAATCTGAGACCATAAAAACATTTAACCGAGCCCGGTCACGGGCAGAAATAGGAGTGGCTTGATCCTCTTTCACCACCTCCCAATGAGGCTCAAGGTCTTTATGAATTGTTAAACGTATGGTAAGTGCTTGATTATGTTCATCATCCGGTTCTTCATGAAGTACATTATTTTCGTCAATTCCCTTGATGTATAAACCGTATTTGTCTTCTTTCAACAAAACATCTGGTAAATTTTTAAGGGTAGTCTCTATAATCACGGGGTCAGTAAGATTATTATTATGGAAATCACAATCATAAACAGATATATTCCAAGCCGGAGACAGAACCAGAGATATTGCTTCCAAGATAGTAGATTTGCCGGAATCTCCTCTCCCAATAAGGCAAATAAAATTCTCATTGAAGACATGTGAGAAATCATTTATGCCGCGGAAATTTTTGATTTTTAGGGTGTGTATTGTTGCCATAGTTTGGTTTTACTCTTGAGAAATACTTATAGCAATTTTATAAAAAAAAATGATAAATAGCTATTGCTAGAATATAACGTTCTGATTTTATTAATTTGTTAAATTGTACGAAGATATTATTTTCACTCCATTGACTATTTATAATTTCCCAATTAACTTTTTTTATTCAATTGAAAGCTATTTTTTCTTCCGACTAAATTTCACGCCACTTCTGCCACATTTTCCACAGATATCATTTCAGTATTTTACTTTATGATGAAAGTATGGTAAATGAAGGTCGACATATAACCAATAGATTAAAATTTCATCGCAAGATTGCAGGGTTCAGACAACAGGATGTGGCTTACTATTTAGGCCACAGTTCATCTTCCAGAATCATTAAATGGGAGAAAGGACTAGCCACTCCAGGCATTAACAACCTGATCAAGCTTTCCATCCTGTAAGGAACCCTCATCGAAGAATTGTATTATGATCTCTTCAATGTTCAAAAGGACATTCTTGCAAAAAAGAAAAGATACTTACAGTTATCTAAAGGACTAAGCAGGCGCATTCATTAGAAGAAAGTTACAGAAAACAAATGACAGGAACCGTATTTAACCTATTAGTCGGTATTAAAACGAAACGAGCGATAATATATTAGCGAGCGAATCGCTTTTTCTTTTAAGCAAGCGTTCATTAACAAATGGAATAAAATTCTAAAGAATACAAACTGGTAAGTGAGATTGCCGAGACCTTAATGACATGGACTCATTCTCTTTGCACATCAGGTTTGTTCAAACCTATTCAGAATCCTTTCTCAGAGAGAAACTGAACATGGTTGTATCAATTTCTGATAAGTTCTGAAATACATTTGAGACATAATACACCTCGGAAGTATACGGATATGAATAAGGATATTTTACAATGGCTTAGTTTTGTCAAACGATATGTAGAACTTGTCTGTTCAGAAATATTGATCTAAATTGTATTAGAGAAATCTTCTGTATAAACAACTTTACTTCTAAGAATATTAATAAAATCAAAATATTCATGTCATAATTGGTATTCCGATTTAAAAACTATCTAGTCAAAAAGATATTCTAAAGTCTTTTCTTTAAATATAATATTTATTAATAAAAGCCTTTTTCAATAGAAATGTTGTCAAAATATCATGAAGTCATTTTTGATTTTAAAAAGATAATATTTAAAAATTACCATTACAGTTTCTAATTCCAAATCTATAAAATCAAATTATTTAAAATTCAATTTGTTTGCAAATGGTTTGCAAATTTGAGAAACAAAAAAGGAGTCCATCATTGAACTCCTTATGTTTACTAGTGATCTCGAAGGGATTCGAACCCCTGACCCACAGATTAGAAATCTGTTGCTCTATCCAGCTGAGCTACGAGACCATGCTTAAAAAAAAAGGCAGTCACAGTTGATATACTATCTAAAACTGTCAACTGCCATCTTCAGTCGGGGTGGCAGGATTTGAACCTACGACCTTCTGCTCCCAAAGCAGACGCGATACCGGGCTACGCTACACCCCGAATTCTTTTTCATAGTATTCTTGCGCTTTCACGTTTGAATACCTTAAAAATTTTCAGAACTGGGCTGCAAAGGTAATTAAATAAATTAAATATGCAAATAGAAAATTTAAAGGAATTATTTCCTCTTGAATCTGCCTCTACCTCTGGTTTCTAGTTCAGTAAAATAACAATTACAGTGCGATTCCAATTTTCGGATGTTTTATACCTTCCACCCTATTCTTCTCTTCGGCAAAAATACTCTATGAGATTGCTTTTTTGCCAGAAAAAAAAAGTGGTATCATAGGTGTAGCCGTTTTTTTCACTACTTGCTTTCTTACTGATAGTCACTAAAACTGTATCCGAAGCAATTAAGAGGTAAACACTGTTACTGTCGCGCTTGGTAATTCTGTATTTTTTTACTTTATCCCGATTATTCTCGCCTTTGATGGTTAATGTAAACAGAGAATCGGTAATTTCTATAGTACCAACGACTCTCTCCACTTTAAAAAAATCGGTACTTTTAACCCCTACATTGAATTTCTGCGCACTGATAGTCTGTATCAATACAGTGCAAAATAGTATTAGAATTAAGTTTTTCATATTGACAAAAATAGAGTTTTTCAATTTACCAAAATATCCTGGTTTATCATTAAAATCCTCACACTCCTGAAAATGCATTCAAAGATTCAGATGAACACTGTAATTTTTTTCTATCTCGTTTCAATATCCAATCCAATAATTTTGGTTGTGTACTGAGGCAGCGCATTCTGTTTTGAATTATGATGGATGATGTTACAGTCAGTAATCCTACCAAAATGATAGACGTGTTGATACCAAATGCATCGGCTACAACTCCTGTTAACACTGCGCCAATGGCATATCCCAAATCGCGCCACAACCTAAATACACCTATGCTTTTTGCCCTGTCCATTGGATGTGTATTCTCGGCAATGGTGGCCAGAAATGTTGGATAAACCATTGCTGTACCCCAACCAAGAATAAAAGACACAATGATATAGTGGGTCATATTTTGTGCGAAAACAAAAAACAACAATGCGAGCCCTTGTAAAAACATACCCCAGAACAACATACTTTTCTTACAAAAGTAGTCTGACATTTTACCTGTAAATAACTGCCCTATGCCCCAAACAGCAGGATAAACTGCCGTTACAATTCCAATCTCCGACAAACTGAAATGTTTTTCTGCCAGCAACATAGGAAATAATCCCCAGGCCATCCCATCATTTAAATTATTGATCATGCCTGCCTGTGTCACCGTACCTAAGTTTCTGTTAAAAATTGTTGTGTCCCAAAATAAATTTTTCAGCCTTGGTACTCCACTATAACTCGTTTCTTTTTGCACATGACTTTGCGTATCTTTCACCCATAACCATGAACTGAGTAATCCAATAAAAGATAAAACAATTCCAATATAAAAAGGATAAGGTCTCACTCCATAATGACTGGCTATATAACCCGTTAAAAATGCAACAACTGCAACTGCTATATATCCCGCAAATTCATTCAAACCCATTGCCAGCCCCCTATCCTCCTCTCCTACCAAATCTATTTTCATTACCACAGTGCTGCTCCATGTTAAACCTTGATGTATGCCTAATAATACATTGGCAAAAATGATCCAGTTCCAGGTATCTGCATAGATTAAAATAAATGGCACAGGCAATGCCAGTAACCACCCAAGTACCAGTAATTTTTTTCGACCAATACGATTGGCAAGGGCTCCTGTAAAGTAATTGGACAATGCTTTAACAATACCAAATACAACTATAAATGACAATATAGCCGACTTAGCTGCAAGGTGAAACTCAGCTTCAGCTATTTGTGGTAAAATTGTGCGTTCTAAACCTATCATACCACCAACAAATGCATTCACTACTACCAGTAATATGAATTGCTTTTTGTTGGACCTTAATCCGAGTTGTACTTCCTTTTCAGAGTTCATCTTAATTCAATTTCCCGACTAACTACTTCAAAACTAACAAACAAAGTTAATGTTATTTTTCAAGCTTATATGTCACACAAATCACAATACATTTCAAAAATAACTGCAGACCTCAAATTAGCAGAGCCACTTCATTTAATTTCATCTGAATTTGAAAAATTTCACAGTTACGCGGATTTACTTCTCTGTTTATTTGTTTTTTAAATTCTACAAATTCTAGTTTTGAAATATCCACATTTCCACTTTATGTTTGTACCGAAACAAAACGTGTCATAAAAAACATGACTATCAGAACACATGACTTACTAAAGTCAAAGAATTATTTGCTCTTGTTTCTTTTCGTAGAGCTATTCTTTGTTTTTGCGATTTCTCTTCGCAATCTCAATGATGAATATTTATGGTACGACGAGTCCGGTCAATTCTGGATAGCCAAGGGCCTGAACCACGACTCTGACCCGTATAGCCCTGAAGGTACTATTGCAGACGTCATAGACAATAACCAATTTTACAATATGGATCCAGGCGGTTTTGGCATCATTGCCCATTACTGGACCATGATTAGCAATCATGTCATCTGGTTGAGGATATTGCCGTTCTTGTTTTTCATTGGCATCGTATATCTCTTCTTTAAAATGAGTAAGGATTACCTGGAAGATACTTCTGTTGCTGTACTGGCTATGTTTATACCTTTCTTCTTCCCTACTATGTTGAATATGGCTTTCGAATTCAGAGCTTATTCAATGGAAGTATTGGGGACCTTTCTCCTGGTCTTTGGTCTCGATAAACTCAAAAACGACTTCAGTACTAAAAATGTGTTGATATACGGAATCATCTGTGCCATATTCATGACTTCAAGATATGCCGTTGTCATTATGACTGTCGCAAGCTCTTTTTATGTTTTATACCTCATTTTACGCATACCGGATAATTTTAAACACAAATTGAAACTTGCTTTTGCTTATGCTCTGCCGATTTCAATTGGTATTGCTTATATCTACCTTTTTGCCTTGAGATATCAAAACAGCGGATTGGAACAATTAAAATACTTACAATATCTGAGCAATGATCCAACCGTATTGTTTCGTCCAATTAATGCAGCCTATCTAATACTTGTCTTTGGTTTGATACCATTTGTTGTAGTTCCTAAATTAAGACAATTGACCGTTAAATACCGAACATTGATAATGATTTGTCTGATATTACATGCTTTGTATCTGACTTTATCTTTGATTGGAATTTATCCTTGGAGAGTAGGTTCCAAAAGTAATTTATCCATCAATCTATTACTCTTGTTTACCATATATATTTTGGCAGCTGACTTTATTAAACGAAAAGAATGGGTGCCGGTGATGATGAGTTTTTCATTGATTGTTTTTGGTGCTGCAACCGTTACAGGATTCAATCGCTATTTATACCCAAAACATGATAACAGTATTTATCCGTTGCAGGATATGCATGCCAACACACATTACGATTTTGATCAGATAGAAACAGAAAAACACCATAAAATTTTCGTTGAGTCATGGGAAAATCCATTTATACGATACGAGTATGAATACGGCAGACACAAGGCCAATACCCATCAGTTCTATCCCAATCGTTTTTATTTACAAAAGGGCGTTCCTCACCCCCACTTTACGAAACCTGAATCACTGGAATCTTTCCAGAAAAAATTGCCTAAAATGAATCAGTTAAAAGGCTTCGACCTGATCATCAGTTCTGATCTTTATGATTGGTCGAAGAGCAACAACAATCACTGGCACAAAGTAAGTGGTTCGGACAATATGTGGGAACACGATTGAAAATCTTAGGTCCTATTTTAAGTCGCTAAGCAACATTTCTTAAAAGTAAATTGTCTTTCAAACATGAAAAGACTCTTACTATTATTTTGCCTTATTATATTTAAAATTCAGGCACAAAGTTACCAATACAAACCATTTTTATCGACTACGGATTGGCGCGTACTTTTGGGTGCTCAGGGAGGCACAGACACCTATTGGTACCATAAAGCCTTTGTAATACAGGAGAACTCAAAAGAGTATGTGGCTATAACAGACTGTGAAGGTTTAGACCCCATAGTTTATATCCGTGAAAATGTAACAACGCGCAAAGTGTATTACATGCGACCGGATGAAATGAAGGAATATTTACTCTTCGATTTCAGTTTAAAAGTTGGAGATAAAACAAATGCGCCACTGGCATTAAGTCAAACTTATTATAACGAATACCAAGTGATATCAATAGACACAATTGATTTACCGGATGGGAAACACAAACGATTTGTTTTGCGGGAAACTCAAAATTTAAAACAGAGACAATTTACAATGGTTGAAGGCATAGGCTGTTTGGATGAACCATTTAAGATTTATTACAGAACGGCTGACCCTGTCTTTTATTTATTGAACTCATATATTGGCCAATCCTGCATCTACAATTTTTTAGATACCGGTGCTGTAAATAAATGCTATGTTCCAACAGGCCTAAATCCATCCACAAAAACAAGTATTACGACGTATCCAAATCCTTGTCAGGACATCTTAAATATCACAAATAGCGATTCCATGAATTTCAAACTATTTAACACAAACGGACAATTGATGTTGGAAGGAAAATGTGTAAATGAGATAAAAATAGATAACTTAAGCGAAGGGTTATACTATATATTGTTGTGGGACGCCAATCGCAGAAGTAGCACGAATTTCATAAAAATGTAGCCTTTCCCAAATTAGAATTTATAGTTATTAAGGATTAAATAATTATCTTCTTGGCATTATCAACAATTCACATGCAGTTAAACTACTGTGTAAAATATACATCGGTAAGCAATCAAAAACAGTAAGGGATTTTTTAGATAAAATAATATTACGAAAATCATTGTAAATATCAACCATATTCATTTTATCAATGATACACTGGTAATCATAACTTTGAATTTCAATGGTTTCAAAATGAATCATACTAGCTTCAACTATTTTATATATTTTATCAACCGATGATTGATCATAAGGAATAAGTGGATCCATTAGCATAGTCAATTCTAAATCCATTTCAATAGATTGAAAATCCTCAACAACTTTCGCTAATACATTATAAATTTGCATATGTTTGAGTTCACTGCGAATTTAATAGAAATTTAAAATAAAAGTGAAATAAAAATATTAATTTGACTATCAAAAAGGCACTCCCTCCTTGTCAGATTATGGTCAGTTTTTCGCCACTGCATGGTCAAAATCAAAACGTTTTGAAGTTAAAGCAACGATTACAACTTAACTTTGAATTTTGATTGCCTGCGTATGAACTTTAAATTTACTTTTTCCATACTGTTATTTTTTGTGTTTGCGACTTTAAAAGTCCAGGCTCAAACAGATACCCTCCCTCCTGTTATTACTTTGATTGGAAAGCAAGTCTATACTGTCGACCTCGTTTGCAGTGGTGGCTATTATACCGACATGGGCGCCACTGCTTATGATAGTACAGAAGGAGATATTACTTCCAATATGGTAATGTTTACCAATGTTGACATCAACCATCCCGGCGAATACTATGTATTATATCAGGTTCAGGACCGAAGCGGCAATTTTTCAAGTATCAAAAGAACAGTCATTGTATCCCCACCAAAGCCTCACGGTTTTAAAAAAGAACACATCTCAGGTGATTTGTATATGTATTATACCAATCGCTCATTTGAATCAACCCGCAAACAATATGCCTGGTACATCGATGGTGTTAAACTAGACCCAAACAAATCCAAAGATTCAATCTACATCTTCCATGACGATAGCTCCAAAAATTTTGTAAGTATGGAAGAATGGTTCTGCGCAGGTGATACTTCTATGTTCTTTCGAATAATTGATTCTAGCAATTCTTCAAAAAATATCAGCGGTAAAGTTTATCTCGACCGCAATGACAATTGTGCGATTGACGGCTCTGATATTTCGGCAAGCATACCAGTCATTCTATACAATGCAGCTATGCAGCCCATCCAATCTTATATGAGTGAAGATGGTCAGTATTTCTTTAGCAATTTGGACTCAGGTAAGTACTTTGTAGCTCCCGATAATACATTTAAGGCTCTGGACTATTGCGAAAAACAAGCCAAAGAAGTCATAACAATTGCGACAGACAACAATGGTTTTAACTTTATGGTACAGTGTAATTCAAATGCCTCAATTGACCCCAGAGTTGGATTTATCAATGGTCAAAACATGAGACCGGGTTTAACTGCTAGCATTCAATCCCAAATATTGATTCATGAGTACTTATTAAAAAATCTTTGCCAGAATTCTGCACTTAGTGCAAAGATTGACATTGAATTTAACGGCAAGTTAAAGTATCTTAAACCAGAAAAAAATGCACTTACACCAAGTTCAGTTAATGGACTTCATTTCACATACAACATCAGCAACTTATACGATATTAAGCCCAATTCTCTGGTTCTTCTTTTTGATGTTGACACAACTGCCACTATCACCGATACAGTTATTGCGAAAATTAAAATCAGTCAACTAAGCAATGATGCGGATACCAGTAACAATGAGCTTACAGTGCGTATTCCAATCCGTAATTCGTATGACCCCAATTTGGTTGAAATACAACCTTACGAGGTCTACGAAAATTACGATCATCCTATAACCCACACGATACATTTCCAGAATACAGGCAATGATGTGGCATTTAATATCAGAGTAAGAGATACTCTGGACGCTTTACTCGACCCTGAGAGTTTCGAGTTGCTTTACAGCAGTCACCCTCTTACTTACGCCCTAAAAGGGACAGCCTTATCCTTTTATTTCAAAGACATCAATTTAGCCGATAGTTTTTCGGATGAGAAAGCCTCTCACGGTCAGATTGTTTTCAGAGTTAAGCCTAAATCCAAACTGACATTAAATGATGAAGTAACCAATCGCGCTTTCATCTATTTCGATTACAATCCTCCAGTAATCACCAACACAGCCTTACTTGATGTGAAAGAAATCATTGATCCGGGTTCATTCATTAACACCCCGAAAAACCAACAGATATTGTCTATCTATCCCAATCCTTCACACGAGCAGTTCACGATAAACTATTTATCAAACAACGAAACTGCCACTATTGAAATTTACGATGTCTATGGTCAACTAATAGCACAGTACCAGCCCAATGATGCACAACAGAAAGTGAACACCCAATCCTGGAGCAGAGGCGTTTATGTTGTGATTTTAAAAGTTGGAGGTAAGCAGGTAGTGGGGAGAGTGGTTGTGGAGTGAGAGGGGGGATTATGGTGGTTACAACTTAAATTCTAAATATTTTGAACATTTAGGGCAATCTAAATATTGTAATTGATTATAATTACAGCTTGTGCTTGGATCACCTACAATTTAAATTCTTTAAGAGCAATATCCTGCAAAGACTTTCGCCATTCTATCTCAAGCAACCAAGGATGGTGGTTTCACTGGGTCAGAAAAATGGAGAAATCTTGTAGACACAATGATTTATTGTGAAAATGGGGTTGCTCAAACAGGGATTGACAAAAATCGTTGGGGAGGGAAATCTATTATAAAAATTTTTTAACTTTTGAGACAACATTTTGGCTAAGTTTGTGATAAAATATTCTATAAAAATGAAAATAAAAAATATATTAATTTTAATATTTGCCTCCATTGTTTCAATAAAAAACATTGAAGCTCAATGTGATGTTAAAAAGAAAACACTTCAAGATAGTTCTAATCATTATTTTATGGCTGAACCATTCTACAATAACAAGGATTTTGAAAATGGTTGGCAAAGTATTTTTATTATTATGAATAGAATTGTCGACACTACAAAAAAACAAATACATGAAAATTGGACATTAGTAACATCTTATTCATGGGGGGGCTATAAGAAAGAGATGACACCTAACAAATTAATTATTAAATTATCTAATGACAGCATTATAACTCTAATTGCTGAAAACAAATCTCGAAATACTGTAAATGGATTTCCTGCTGAAAATGTCCGTTCAATTGAATGCAGTTTTACACTAAATAAAGATCAAGTAAATATGATTCAATCGACAAAAACAGTAAAATCAATATATCTATATGATTATAAAGATAATACATTCATAGATTTATCAGAAAAATATAAAGGTCAATTAGCCGAAATGATAACATGTTTAAAAAACAAAACTTGATTAGTTATGTTCATATTTCAAAACAAATCTTCAATTTAACTTTTTACTATCTCTAAGTGTATTATGTATCTAAATTTCATAAAACATGTCTATTTGAATTTAAACAGTATATTTGATTCTTGTGGATACATCAAAATGTTTTATTTAATATTTTTAGATAAAGAAATAACGGATTTAAAAATAGAATTAAAATTTATCGATATCTTTTTTTAAAGATTCTATAAGAGTATGACAATCTAATAAACTCGAATGAAGGCACATTAGCTGTAAAAAATCATCTTTAGAACATGAAGTTTCAACACTCTTTAAACAAAAATAAAAATCGTACATCTCTTTCATTTTTAGTCCATTAATAATCGTCTTGTATTCATTGCTTTGAATTTCTAATATTTCAAAATTCACCATACTTGCCTCGATAATTTCAAAAATTTTATTTATAGTTTTATCTAGGTAAGGATTTTCAGGATCAGTCACCATTGCTAATTTCATATACATATCATAGGATTGAAAATCTGAAATTACCTTTTCTAAATCTCTTAAAAAAATCATTTTAAATAAATATCAAAAAAACAATTTATATCAATCAATTTCGCAATTCAACAAAATAATCCCCAAATTTATAATTTAATGCATTCTTCGTAAATTTAACAAAGTCCAACTTAAGATTAATGCTAATCCTATCATTCAAATGATAATGTATACTTTGGTTAGGATTTAAAACTATTTCCTTCTCAAAAAAAGACCTATCAAACCTATGCGAATTTGCTTTTTGAATAAGTCCAAATAAATATTTGCTTTGAGTTCGAGGGTGGAAAAATAGAGTTTCTCCGCAATTTAAGATTTGTAAAAGGTTAAGTTTATTAACAGAATTAATTGTTAGATCAATTTTATTACTATTTTTTCTTCCTAAATTATATACTTTATTGTCAAAAAAATGAATCATAAGGTATGGTGATATTGGGAAAAATATTTGCAACCCTTTAGACCTTAGTCCCAATTTGGCATATTTATATTCCCTATTTTCTAAAAACTGATTATAAAACACAACTGGGTGATCCGAAGTAATTAATTGAAATTTAGTATTATTAACTATTAATTTATAACCTAAATCATCAATTACATCTAATTTTGAACCCATCAATGATATCATATAAGATCCATTTATTTTATTCTCGACTTCATCCTTATTTATCATTTCTAATTTTTCTTCATCATCTCCACAGTATAGTTTTTTTATTTTTTCTGAAATAAAATTTACCTCTTCTAAAACTTGATTAGTTCTTATTGATTGCAACAAAGTATGAAGCCTTAGTAGTTCTATATAATCCTTATTTATTTGAAGTGAACAATCTTGGATAATTTTCTTTAAAATAGGCTCTATCTCTTGCTCAATCCTACCTAACATCTCTTCGACAAAGCCATCTTTCCCATAAAAATATGTCTTATAAGCTTGATTTTTAAAATCAGTAGTAGTTATAATTTTATTTGACTTAAAATTATACAGACCAATAGTGTTACTGTTCTCTGAATCGCAAAATTTTTTTAGATATAATTTTGGAACATAATGCTGTTTTTTCTTATCAGGCATTTTTAGTTTATGATTTTAAATCAAATATAAAATTATTTGTTTTAATTCTATCAGATAATTTACATTTCTTCCAAAATTCGTTTCTTTAAGATTACTGCGTAGTGCTTTTGTGTAGTCTTAATATCAGTATGACCTAACATTCTGCTAACAGATTCGATACTATATCCTTTATTCAAAGCGATAGTTCCGAAAGTTTTTCTACCAATATGGGTTGTCAAATTGATCCTAAACCCACAAATATCTCCCACCTCCTTAAAATAAGCGTTGTTTTTTATTGGTTATGAAATACCGTCATAGAAAAAGCCACTTTAAACATAAGCTCGTATACAATTCGACAATGGTTTAGACAACAGTGAAATATAGTAACATAATTTCCATTTCATAAATTCTATTACAAAAACAATCAGAAATATTCCTTTTTTTGATTATTGATAAATGAAGCTATGTATGAATAAATCATATTAAACATCAGATTTATAATGGAGTTCTAACTACATGAATAGTAATATAATATAGATTTAATAAAATATTGGGATTACGTTGTGATCCCTTTGGGGGAGGCTAAACTCTGTTTGAAAGTCAATTCACTTAGGTGAATTGCTTTTTTTATAACCCAATGCTCACTTGAACCCTGCGGGATTCAGACTCGCCTTGGGTTATAAAAAAAGTCCGAGCCAAAGGCTCGGACTTTCAAAAGAGTTGCGGTGAGGGAGGGATTCGAACCCTCGGTACAGTTTCCCGTACGGCAGTTTAGCAAACTGCTACTTTCGGCCTCTCAGTCACCTCACCGAATTGGGAGTGCAAAATTAAACTAATTATTTATAATTCAAAATCATTTTTCAAGTGTGGACTTTTTTTATTAAAAACCTTGTATTTAACCGCCTTTTAATCGTATTATTGAAACTGCTTTTTAAAGCCTTATGAGTATTAAAGATCTGTTTAAATTCCGCGATATCAAAACTTACGGCTCTACTGAATGGCTCGCTAATAACGCCAAGAAGTACCGCTCCGTTTTTGATGAACAAGAAGCGGCCTACATCTATTGCGAATTCTCTTTCTTCAACAAAAAATACGACGAAGAAAACTGGGATATCAAACTCCGACTTAAATGCCTCAACGAAAATGATGAGGAAATCTGTGACCTGATTTGCGACAGAACCATCGACAAACGCGATAACATCGTCTTCGTCCGTGAAGGCTGGGGTGTCAAAACTCCCGCTACTTACTGGAAATCCGGTGCCTACCGCTGGGAAGCCTATGTCAATGACGAACTGACAGCCACCAAAAGCTTCTACATAGAACGTCAGGGTATTGTCAGAAACGGTATCAATCCTTTCTTCAAAATCGAAACCCTCAAACTCTATGAAGGTCCTGATGCTAACCTGGCCGAACTCGAACGCAAATACTATGTCGGATTCAACGCCCTTAGCACGCGCTATATCTGGATTGAACTCAATGCCAAAAACCTGACTCGCAAAAGCACCGACTGGGCTTGTGAATTGACTTTCAATTATAAAACTTCGGCAGGTTACCTCAAAGGCTCTGCTACCAAACTCTTCTTTGTTAAACCTGAAGAGGATTTCTTTTCAACTACTGTAGGCTGGGGCAGCGATATGCTGGGTACCTGGGGACGCGGCAGATACTACATTGAAGTGGTCTTCATGGATGAACTCGTGGCTTCTGTCCCTTTTGAAGTGGGTGATGATTATATGGAAGCTGTTGAGGAAGACTTTATCCCATTAGTTCAAACCGGTTTCTATTTCGATGCCGATTTCGATATGCCGGAAGATGATGATACCGATGAATTTGAAAGCAAACAGGAAAAATCTCCTTCAGTTCCTGACTCATACGAAAATGTGATGAAAGACCTCGATGCAATGGTTGGTCTGACCAGCATCAAGGACAAAGTGAAAGAATATACCAACTACCTTAAGTTCATTGCTCTTCGCAAAGAAAAAGGTGTGGCGGATAACGAACATATCAATCTTCACGCTGTATTTAAAGGCAATCCGGGTACTGGTAAAACTACCGTTGCACGTATGTTGGGTCGCATCTACAAAGAACTGGGCTTACTTAAAAAAGGCCATGTTCACGAAGTCGACCGCGGTGATTTGGTAGCTGAATTCATAGGACAAACCGCTCCAAAAACAAAAGAAGCCATCAAAAAAGCGAAAGATGGTATCCTCTTTATTGATGAGGCGTATTCATTGGCCCGTAAAGACGACGACAGCAAGGATTTTGGGAAAGAAGCCATTGAGATTCTCTTAAAAGAACTCAGTGATGCCAACGATATCGCTATCATTGTTGCAGGCTATCCTACCGAAATGAACACCTTCCTCGAATCTAACCCTGGATTAAAATCGAGGTTTACAATGGTGTACGATTTCCCTGATTATTTACCTCAGGAATTAATCAAGATAGCTGAATATGCCTGCGACAAACGCGGTGTAAAACTCAGCGAAGAAGCCAGTACCGAAATGTACAAACATTTGGTTGATGCTTACCGCAACAGAGATAAATTCTTTGGTAACGCCCGAATGGTCAATTCATTAATTGATGAATTCAAAATGAATCTTGGATTGAGAGTCATGAAGGTGAAAGATCCTAAGAAACTGACAATTGAAAATCTGAGCACCATACAGAAAGACGATATCGAAAAGGCTTACATGAAGCAGAGCAGTGATTTGGCTGACATTCCTGTTGATGAAGATTTACTCAAGGAATCTGTCGCCAAGTTGAAAAAGCTAACCGGTTTACCAAAAGTTAAAGCGGATATTGATGAACTCATCAAACTGGTAAGATATTACAAAGAGAGTGGTAAAAATCCACGTGAGATTTTCTCATTACACTCTGTATTCACAGGCAATCCTGGAACAGGTAAAACCACTGTTGCCCGTATTCTAGCGCAGATTTACAAAGCTCTGGGTATACTCGAAAGAGGTCATTTAGTTGAGTGCGACCGTCAATCACTTGTAGGTGGTTATATTGGTCAAACTGCCATTAAAACATCCGAGTTAATTGACAAAGCGATGGGCGGCGTCTTGTTTATTGACGAAGCTTACGCTTTAACCGAAGGAGGCGGAAACGATTATGGTAAAGAAGCGATTGAAACTTTACTTAAACGCATGGAGGATCACAGAGGTAAGTTCATCGTTATTGCAGCCGGTTACACTCAAAACATGGAACGTTTCCTTGAAGCTAATCCAGGTTTAAAATCGAGATTCGACAGAACCTTCCACTTCGAGGATTTCAGTCCTGATGACTTATTGAGTATTGCTGTTCAACAACTCGCTGATCATAATATTACACCTGATGAGGCAGCTAAAACCCGACTCAAAGAATACATTGAATACATGTATCAAAAGCGCGACAAGTTCTTCGGAAATGGTAGAGCTGTGAGAAAGGTTATTGAGGAAGCTGTAAGAAATCAGCACCTGCGACTGAGTGAATTGCCTAAGACCAAACGAACACCAAAAATGGTGGGCACTTTGGTAATTGAAGATGTGGAAGAGTTTAAAGCAGATAATATCCCGACACAGAGAACGGGAATAGGTTTCAAGTAATTCATGTTTACACTACAGCCGAACCTCACATCTATTCTTCTTCTTAGCCTATTGGCGATTTTTGTTATCATTCAGGTAATCTACCACTTGAATATTTATGGACGTTTTATAAGAAAAACAGAATTCAACGAAAATCAGTACAACTGGCAAGGCGTAAGTATAGTTATTGCCGCACGCAGCGAATATGACAACCTGCAAAAACTTGTGCCTATTCTTCTGGAACAAGATTATCCCAACTACGAAATTCTGATTATTGATGACGCCAGCTGGGACGGTACTACAGGATATCTGGAAGAACTTGTAAAAACCAATCCTAAGATAAAAGGTATTTACGTGACGGAGGATATGAAGCGTAATTATCAGGGTAAAAAGCTAGCTTTGTCTCTCGGCATAAAAGCGGCTCATAATGATATTATTTTGTTGACAGATGCAGATTGTGAACCTCAGAGCAATCAGTGGATCAAACACATGGTTCGACCATTCCACAACAGCACTGAAACTGAAATAGTGCTTGGATACTCTCCTTTTCAAAAAGGAAATGGTATGGTCAATATTATATCCCGTATGGATAATCTTTATACGGGGATGACCTATTTTTCCTATGCTATGGGACGCGATCCATATATGGGTGTTGGAAGAAATCTGGCTTACAGAAAATCTCTTTTCTTCAAACATAAAGGATTTGCTTCGCATTTACATATTGCGCCAGGTGATGATGACCTCTTTGTTCAGGATGCAGCTACACCTAATAACACAAGTATTTGTCTGCACCCTGATGGCTTTGTTTTTACAAAATCAAAAAACAGTTTTGGAGATTGGTTCAGACAAAAGAAAAGACACAATTTCGTAGGTAAATATTACAAATTCAACCATAGATTCAAACTGGGGATGATGGCTTTCACACATGGATTATTGTGGATGACATTTATTGCTAACGCATTTGTTCCCGAAAGTTTCGGCTGGGCTCTGGTATTATTGCTCCTGTATTGGTCTATCAAATGGCCTGTAGTGTACATGGGCTTTAAAAAACTTAAGCAAAGTGGTATGAGTGCCTGGGTGCCTGTTTTTGACTTTTTATATGTTGGCTACAATGTCTTCTTTGGGTTTGTGGCAATCTTTGGTAAACAAAAGAAATGGTAGATGTTAATCTGATATATGATTACTTCCCAAATCTGAGTGAACATCAAAAAATGCAGTTCGCTAAGTTGTATCCTCTATACACCGAATGGAACGAAAAAATCAATGTAATTTCAAGAAAAGATATTGATGAACTTTATCTTCGACATGTTTTGCATTCATTAACTATAGCCAAATTTGCATCCTTTGAAAATGTTCACAGTGTATTGGACATTGGCACTGGCGGCGGCTTCCCTGGTTTACCTCTGGCAATTCTTTTCCCAAATATTCAATTCCATTTGGTTGATTCGATTGGTAAAAAAATTGCAGTTGTTAATGCAGTGGCAGAAGGTATTGGACTTAAAAATTTAAAAGCAGAACAAGCGAGAGCTGAACAGATTAAAGGCAAATACGATATCGTAACTTGCAGAGCAGTCACTCAACTGAATGACTTCTTTCAATGGATAAAGAAAAATCTCAAACCAGATTCAGAAGTTCTATGTCTAAAAGGTGGTGATTTAGCTGAAGAAATCAGAACTTTCAAACAACATAATCCGGATAGAAAAGTCAAGACAATTGACCTTATTTCACAATTCACAGACCCATTTTTTGAGACTAAGAAACTGCTTATAATATCAAAAGCATGAGGGCCATTTCAAGAACGGTCATCGTGCTATCCATAGTCAGCTTCTTTACAGATGTCGCAACAGAAATGTTGTATCCAGTCATGCCCATATACTTGTCTTCAATAGGTTTTTCAATTATTTTCATAGGCATTTTGGAAGGATTTGCGGAAGCAATAGCAGGATTAAGCAAAGGTTATTTTGGTAAAATGTCGGATGTTTACGGAACACGTCTGCCATTTGTCAGAATTGGTTATGCTTTTAGTGCTATATCTAAACCAATGCTTGGAATGTTTGTCTATCCTCTATGGGTGTTCTTTGCACGAACTCTTGACCGATTCGGTAAAGGCATTCGCACAGGTGCAAGAGATGCAATTTTGTCAGACAATGCCACTCCCGAAACCAAAGGTCAGGTATATGGATTTCATCGCACTATTGATACAATGGGAGCTGTTGCAGGGCCAGCTTTGGCGTTGGTGTATCTGAATTTTTTTCCGGGTCAATATAAAGCATTGTTTTTTATAGCTTTTGTGCCCGGTGTTTTGGCACTTCTTTCAACTTATTTAATAAAAGACAGAGCAGTTGTAAAAGAAAATCATGGCAAAGTAAAAATCATGGATTTTATCTCATACTGGAGAAAAGGTCCTCAGGTATACCGACAATTATTGTATGGTTTGTTGTTGTTTTATTTGTTTAACAGTTCGGATATGTTTCTGTTGTTAAAAGTAAAAGAAAGCGGGATGAGTGATCAGTTTGTGATTGGTATGTACATTTTTTATAATTTCATTTATGCTTTGTTATCATTACCATTAGGATTATTAGCTGATAAACTTGGGTTAAAACGCGTTTACTTAATGGGGTTGATAATGTTTGCTGTTGTTTATATAGGCATGGCATTTGCGAGTCAAGCCTGGACTTTCATAGCAATTTTCATATTATACGGAGCCTTTTCGGCAGCAACTGAAGGCATATCCAAAGCCTGGATAAGTAATATAAGTGCGAAAGAAGATACGGCAACAGCTATTGGAACTTTTGCCGGTTTGCAGAGCATTTGTTCTTTGCTTGCCAGTACGATTGGCGGCATAGTGTGGTATAACTGGGGGCCATTAGCGGCATTTAGT
This sequence comes from Bacteroidota bacterium, assembly GCA_963169345.1. Classification (GTDB taxonomy): domain Bacteria; phylum Bacteroidota; class Bacteroidia; order NS11-12g; family UBA955; genus JABMMZ01. Next base: position 79,184 of record CAUJCT010000019.1, on the reverse strand, counting down.
TTAACAGGCATCATAAGCTTAATCGTCTTTGCATATATTGCAATAAAAGTACCTTATGAAAATAAGGAAAATTCGATATAAGACTAAGTTAGGGTAAAGCTTTGATATTAAAGGATATTCTTGATTTGCCTTAGTTTCTTATTCAACCTTCTAGGTTGAATAGTGCAAAAAAGTACTATTTCATTGCCTTAAATTGCAGTTTCAAAAAAAACTTAACCTTCCAGGTTGAATAGTGTAAAAAAGTACTGTTTCGTTACCCTAAATTGCAGTTTCAAAAAAAACTTAACCTTCCAGGTTGAATAGTGTAAAAAAGTACTATTTCATTGCCTTAAATTGCAGTTTCAATAAAAACTCAACCTGGCAGGTTGAATAGTTTGAAAAAGAATTGTGTTAAGTCGTTTAGTTGTTAAGTTGTTAAGTTGTTAAGTTGTTAAGTCGTCCGGCTTGTCGATACTCTAAAAGTTCACCGTAATCTAAGGTTTCATAATCTCTTCATCCGCGACACAATTCAGCTTGTCAGCAATTCAGCAGTTCCTTCTTCCGCTACTTCCATTCGCGCAAGCGAATCCTTGCCGTGTCAAAGGCCAAATATTTTCTGCGTGCTCTGCGTGTTCTGTCTTAGTTCTGCGATCTACATTTCAATCTTCTGTGGATTCCATTCGCGTAAGCGAATCCTAGCCGTGTCAAAGGCCAAATATATTCTGCGTGCTCTGCGTGTTCTGTCTTAGTTCTGCGATCTACATACATAAACTAATTTAACCAGTTTAAACTAATGAACTGAATCAGATCTTCACTAACTTTATATTCCCTATCAATATACCTTCACTTATGATATTCAAAGAATACACCCCCGCTGGAAGCATTGAAATATCAGCATTTTCCAGTGTCCACTGACCATCTTTCAGAATTGGATGTAAGTTTAAAACAGATCTCCCTTCTATCGTATAGACAACTATATTGACCTCTTGAGCAGAACTCATGAAATGCATATTTATAACATCCCTAACAGGATTTGGATAAATCTGAATGCTTTGGACCTTGAACGTTTCAACAGAGCTGACGCCATTCGGCAATATCTTGACAGTTGCAGTAGAACGACTGATTTCAGCGTCGCCAATAACTGTGCTTAACTGCACTGTAAATGTTCTTTTATTGGTATCACCCATTTCCTTTGTCACTGAAAAAGGAATGGTTTGATTGCTGCTATATGGCAAAAAGACCAACTGACCATTAGCGCCAATGTAGTCTACTCCGTTTACCGCAGTTCCATCAATAAATGTATAGGAAACTTTAACCTGACTAGGATTTGGATAAGATAAAAACACATTGACTGTTCCTGAATTACTGGTATTTAAAGTCCGGTTGATCTTTGTATCCTGTATACACAACTCACCATGAATGGCAGGAATTGAGTCCAATACATTGCCATGAATTCCTTTGCTCATACCATTTATACCCATATTTCCTGAGAATGCCATTTGCACGGTTCCTCCCACTCCACCATTACCAGCCATTCCGATAGTCATAACACAATTGTGCATATAAACTTCAGCATCAGGTGAAGCCACCACACAGATACTTGAACCACCGTTACCACCTGAACCTCCACCTCCATTGCCACCTTTACCACCATCACCTCCATTTCCTCCACCACCTACTTCGGAAGTGCAAAACAAAGCACCTTGTCCCCCCACACCTTTAGCTCCACCAATACCGGCACTTCCACCATTGCCTCCATAACCTCCGGAATTTGAAAACAAGGTGTTTTTTTCGAGATAGACTCTTGAATCTCTTACAAAAACGCCTATAGAACTGCCACCACCTTTTCCGGCTTTACCTCCAAAACCTTTGCTTCCGGCTCCTCCACCACCGCCGCCGCCATTACCTGAGCCATCATCACAAAAAGTACAATGCTGTCCGCCGCCGCCACCGCCGCCGCTGCCGCCTGTACCATCAGTTCCATCTCCTCCATTCATTCCATCCCCGGAATGTATGCCATTAAAACTAAAATATAAATTATTGAGATTAGATGTTCCTCCTGCTCCATCTGTTCCCGAAGTTCCATTTGAACCTTTTTGTCCAATTTGACCCGGATCTCCGGAACCTCCTCCTGCTCCACCTTGCAATCCAAGCGGATTTGCTCCTCCTTGTTGTCCAGGTGCTGTATGGACACCTCCGTCTCCACCTTTTCCGCCTACAGAACAAATTGATGAACCCATTCCTCCTCCTGAACCTGCAACATTGCCATCGCAAATACCATTGGTACCATTGCCTCCATCTCCTCCTGCTATACCATTGTTGCCATTTTGACCATTGCTGCCACTGGCTCCTTTACCTGCTTTGAATACATTGTCCAGTAAAGTAATAGTACCTCCACAAGAATCAATAAAAACGCAAATACTGTTTTCAGAAGGTGCTGTAGCATTGGCTGCAACAAACTCTATCCCCGAAATAATTGAATTTTTAGTATTGCCTTTAGCGTACAACACATTGGAAGGACCCTGAATAATGACTTTATTGAGTGTATTTCTAGCCCAGGTGGTTGAACTGTAAAAGCCGTAAATACTTACCCCGTCATATAAGATTAAAGGTGCACTCACAGTATAGGTTCCGGCAGAAATATAAATATCCTTTGAATTAGCATTAGCTAAAACCATTGCCATTGTGATGGATTTTACCGGGGCCCATTTTTTTCCGGGATTAGCGTCGTTGCCAGTTGTTGCAGAAACAAATACGGCATTATTAGTATCCCCATCAATTCCATCGTTGTTTTCATCCAAAAAATAGAGGTCTGGTTTATCTGAAGGCACGCAATTTTGAGAAAATCCGCAAACAGAAATCGCCAATAAGAAGATCAATAAGTAGTATTTGTTCATAAGCAGCTGAATAACTTGAACAAATGTAAGCTTATTTAAATTTGTATAACAATAATGGTTTGAATACCTGACGATAATTTGACAAATGTAATTTGAACCTGTCAGGTTGAAAAAAATCGAATCAACAAACTGTATTACAAAAATTTGCAAGCAAAAATTGGGACCTGACAGGTTATCGCAATTTTCACTTCATTTCCAAATACATCATTTCAAACATTAAAACCACCATTTCAAAAAATCCAACAAAAGGGCATAAAAAAAAGCTGGCGCATAACCAGCTTATTTTGAAAATCAACAAACGCACTATGAATTTCTTCACTTAATGTCTTGTGCTGATACTCGGTGTTTGGGTTAAATAAAGCCGGAGCATTACCGGCTTTATTTTGAAAATCAACAAACGCACTATGAATATCGTCACTTAATGTCTTGTGGTAGTATTCCTCGAAGTTTGGTTAAATAAAGCCGGCGCATAACCGGCTTTATTTTGAAAATCAACAAACGCACTATGAATATCTACACTTAATATCTTTACTGTTTCAAAAACTTGTAGTGATAGGTTTCACCACTGTTAGTCTTGAAACTAATGATGTAAAATCCTTGTGATAATCCGTTAAGGTCAATCTGCTGACCACTTAACTGAGTATCTGCAACAACTGTCTCTCCATTAAAGTTACTCAAACTATAAGTAAAGTTTTGAGGTAATGAACCGTTGTTGAACTGAATGGTCAATGTTTCATTAACAGCATTGCTTTGCAGTTCAATCGGATGAGAGACTTTTGAACTAAAAAATCCATAAGCGAAATGAGTATTGCCGTTCACGTCAGTTGCTCTGATGCGATACTCTGTATATGGAAATTCGTTTAAATCGAAACTGTACTGAACAGTCTGGCTGGCATCCATACATTTGGCATCGCTGCAGGACATAATGGCTGTATACTCGCTATTGCCCGCATTGCGCGCTTCGATTGCATAAGATGTGCAATTGAAAACTGTCGAAAACTGGCAGTCAACATAAGTACTGCGCGTTTGCATATTCACTGAAATTGAACTTGCAGGATTTTCCGCAAAAGCAAAAAATGGTGCAAAGCAAATTCCCAACAGGACGATGAACAAAATCATCGATTTGATGAATCCTTCTTTGGTTTGGCTAATGTCATTCATACGCTTGATTTTTAACTTGTTCTACTTAGGTTTTTTTACTTAGTGAGTAATTAACTTTACGTTTTTAATCACCGTTTAATCAAATATACGAAAGGATTGATTTTTAAAATATCTCATCAAAAAAATTTGCACTTTCTCTCTTATATAGAATCTATTTTTTTTATATCTTGCTGATTTTAAGGATAATATTTTTTCATTATTTTTAGAGTTTTACACAATAATTTGCTGTTTTAAGCACAGATTTCAACCTGAGGTCTCCAAATTCCTTCTTAGAATCAATTTTAGAAAATTCTCATTTTTAGTACCGGGATTTTGTCTGAACTTTATCATACAACTTTTCTCCTATATCCTAATAATCAATTTTTTACATTTAAAAAAAGATATTTAATATAATAAAATAAATACTTGTTAAAATATTTGAGTATTTTTTTTACTTTCTCATTTTGAAATTACCTTATAATGAATTCAAAAATAAAATCAGAGGACATCCTGCATTTCACAATAGTTTTATAACTGATAATACTCAATTCATAACAAAGACTCTTTGCATAATGACTATTATGTTTTGAAAGCTGCAATTAGTATTACAATTAATCAAAAGCAATTCACCACTAACCCTTGGTATTAAGATTTCTTAAAAGAGCTAGAAATACGACTTCCTAAAGTCGAGATGATAACAAATTAATGTGTGACGGCAAATATTGGATACACAGCAATGTATGCCAAGGCACCGGCTATATAACCAATCAAAGCCAACCAGGATATTTTCTTTAGATACCAGATAAAATCAATTTTCTCCATACCCATAACCGCTACACCTGCTGCCGAACCAATGATTAAACAGCTGCCTCCTGTTCCCGCAGCATAAGCTATAAATTCCCAAAGTTTAGAATCCATTGGATATTCAGTTATAGGATACATTTTCATAGCTGCAGCCACAATAGGCACATTGTCTACAATGGCAGAAAGCAAGCCTATAGAAATTGAAATCAGGTTAACGTCACCAATTGTTTGATCCATCCATGTAGCCAAAGCACCTAAAACGCCAACACCTTGAAGAGTACCTATAGCAAGCAATATACCGAGGAAAAACAAGACACTTGACACATCTATACGGGATAAAGCATGAACTGCACTGTAAGGTTTTTTCTCTTCTTCTGTCTTGTCAACGTGAAGCAACTCTGAAATAATCCATACAATAGACAAACCGAATAACATTCCAAGATATGGCGGCAAATGTGTTAAGGCTTTAAATACCGGCACAAAAACCAATGCACCGACACCTGCAATCAGCATGACTAAACTGCCTTTTACTTTTTCTTCTTTTTCAGCATTATCATAATCATAGGCATCGCGCTTTACCTCCCCTTTTAATTTAAATCCAATAGCTATCAGTGGTATGATTAGACAAATCAGTGAAGGAATAATTAAAGTAATCATGATATTACCACTGCTTATCTGACCATTGATCCAAAGCATGGTTGTAGTTACATCACCTATTGGCGACCAGGCTCCTCCGGCATTAGCCGCAATAACAACCATTCCCACATAATACATGCGCTGTTCACGATCGTGGACGAGTTTACGTAGCAAAGAAACCATCACGATGGAAGTGGTTAAATTATCTAAAATTGCCGAGAGAAAGAATGTCAGGAATGATATAATCCAGATTAATTTTCTGGCATCTTTTGTTCTAATTCTGTTGGTGATAATTTTAAATCCCTGGTGTGCATCTATCAATTCGACAATGGTCATTGCTCCCATCAGAAAAAACAAAATCTCGGAGGTTTCCACCAAACCGTGACCCAATTTTTCTTTAATTTCTTCGACTTGATCAAAATCGAAAAACACCCATAACGCCCACATCAATGCTCCAATAAGCAAGGCCGGCGCTGTTTTATTTATCTTTAAAGGATGTTCTAACGCAATAGCTGCGTAACCAATTACAAAAACTAAAATAAGCAGTGACTCCATAATGAAGATGCGAAGATAGTTATTTGTTGATAGTTAATAGTTATTTGTTAATGGTTATTAGTTAATAGTTATTGGTTAGTAGTTATAAGTGATGAGATGAATGAGCAATTGGATAATGCATCAATTTTATTGAACTGATTTACAATAAAAGCTCCAATTATGGTCTCTTGTAGATAGGTACTGTGCTGCAAGGTTCTCCATACATAATTGACTTTACAACCGGTGTAAGTTTTTCAGTCAATTGAACATAAGCATTTACAGGAACTGGATGTTTGCTGCAGCCTTTAATAACCACACGCTGATCTTTGTATTCTTCGATATTCAAATCATTTACTGATTTAACAAATAGCATCACTTCCATATCTTCAGGTGTTCCGAAAAAGACAGATTTGGAAATACCGCTCAGTTTATTTGCAATAAGCATATATGCCCAGGTTGGAACAATGGCATCTGAACTACAAAATACAGACACAAGACAATCTTTATATTGTTGCCAGTCGTGGAGTTTCACCGATTCTCTGAACTCTTTTTCTTTTAACATCAAACCCATAAACAGCCACTCTTTGATGTCAAGCTGACTTCTTTTGGATTGGTCGAAAAAGGATTCTAAATCGATTGTTAACAGACCACTTTGAGCTACTTTATTTACAATGGGTTCCATAATATCTCTACAAAATTAATCAATCGTTTGTATTCAGTTGATTATTTTTTTTTATGTCATCATAAATCCCCTCTTTAATTCGTTACTTTTGCACATTTAATGGCTTTGATGAAACCACAAAGAGTATTTCTATTTCTTGTTTTAACACTTGGTGTATTAGCGACATCTTCTTTGTTGTTGTCGAATGTCAAGTTTAAAATCGGTGAAAAAGAGTATGCCGTCATGCCTTCCATGGGACCAAATGCTTCCGATTCGGTTAATCAACCGGACAGTCAGGCTGTTTTAGCTCAGCAATTAGAGGAAGAGGCACACAAAACACTTGAACAACGCAAAGAGGAAATATTAAAAAAACCAAGTCGAACCACTGCTGACACTTTAGTTTTAATGCAGGTTGAAGCGATGGAGTCTCCGGCTAAATTCTATTATGCTGAAAACGCTCAGGTAATGGACAATTTCTTTGAAGCATTGGAAAAAGTAAAATCCGACAACACCAGCTTCAGAATTTTACATTACGGCGATTCTCAAATTGAAATGGACCGCATCAGTTCTTATTTGCGAGAGCAATTACAAAAAACCTATGGTGGAAGCGGAATGGGATTGCTGCCCGCGATGGAGGTTACCCCAAAATATACAGTTGCTGTTCAAAGCACAGGAAGCTGGAACAGAAGACTGACTTTTGGTGGCGGTGAAAACAGAGCCAAACACAACCGTTACGGACCAATGGCTTATTTCTGTAAAAAGGAAAGCGAAGTTGCAAGTGTTGTTATTACAGCACGAGAAGGGACTACTTACAAAAACAGAAATTTTAAATCATGTAAAATATTGGTTGGAGCAATTGACCGACAATTGGAAATCAGCATTGCATCTGCAGGAAAAGTTATAGATTCAAAAACTCTGCAAGCTTCATCAATAGAGCAATTGGTAGATTTCAAACTGGATAGCAGCAATGGCAGCGTTGGCCTTAAATTCAGCGGAGCAAACGCCGATATTCTTGGAATTTCACTGGATGGTTCAACTGGTGTCATGCTTGATAATATCCCAATGAGAGGTTGCTCTGGCACTATATTCAGAAGAATTTCAGCGGACCAACTGGCTCGTACATACAAAATGTTAGGCGTAAAAATGGTTATCCTTCAATTTGGTGGTAACAGTTTACCGGGCATGACAAGCAAGGCCAGTGCAGATGCTTATGGAAAAAAATTCTACGAAGAGATTAAGTTCTTAAAGTCGGTTGACCCTAATTTGATTGTGTTTACGATTGGACCAGCAGATATGAGTGTAAGAATCAATGGTGTTTTTCAGACACACCCTCAATTGGAAAATGTCAGAGACGCTCTGAAAAAAGCCACAATTGACGCTGGTGGTGTTTATTGGGATATGTATGAAGCAATGGGCGGCAGAGGCAGTATGGTAACCTGGGTTAAATCGAAGCCAGCTCTCGGCTCTCCGGATTATATTCACTTTAGTCAGAAAGGTGCAGAAAAGATTGCAAGCATATTTTATACATCTCTTCTCAAAGAATTTGAAATTTATAAATTAAGAAAAAAAATCAACAACTAAGTATTGAAGAGACTACTGACATATCTTTTATTAATCACAATTGGTCTTCAAACAGGGCCATGCCATTCACAAGATGGAGCAGTCAGTATACCTCAATACCCTTTTGTTAACTATGGTTTAAATCAGGTTGAATTTTACAGAGACAGCATCGATTTTTATGGTTTCTACCGCAAACTCGACAAACTGGTTACAACCGGAACAGGGAAAATCAACATTCTGCATTTCGGAGGTTCGCATGTGCAGGCAGATATCTGGACGGGCAGATTGCGCGAAAACTTCAATCAGTTCATCAATCAGAAAGAAGCTGCCAGAGGCTGGGTATATCCCTTTAAAATGGGTATTTCCAAAAACAACAATCCGGCTAATTACAACTTTAATTTTACAGGTAAATGGGATGGTTGCAGAGCAGTTAATCCGAGTTGTGCCGGTAACATTGGAATGAATGCGCTTAAAACTACAACGTACGATTCCAGCAGTACTTTCACATTAACATTGTATCCGTCTGCTAAAACAGAATATTTGTTCGACCGTATCAAAGTCTTTTACGACATTCATCACCAAAGTTATGAAATTGGTCTGGACTCGCCTTATTTTGCTAAGCAAATCATTACAAACAAAATTGGCGGATATACTGAATTTGTCTTTGAACAACCTCTAAAAGAAGTCACATTTAAATTATTAAAAACAGATTCCATACAGAATATTTTCACTTTGTATGGCATGTTTACTGACCTTGAAGCACCTGGATTAAATTACAATGCCATTGGAGCCAATGGTGCTTCAGTACCCACGTATTTGAAATGTACCTTACTGGAACAACAGTTAAACGCCATCAAGCCTGATTTGGTCATATTTTCGGTTGGAATCAATGATGCATTTGACCCTAATTTCTGTCAGTCGTGCTACGAAAACAACTACAGACAATGGTTAAAAATCGTTAGAAAAGTTGTACCAAATGCTGCCATATTGTTTACTACCAATACCGATTCTTATAAAAGAGGTCGCAAGGGTAAATTTTACCAAAATGTCACAGGACTGGAGGTGAAAGCTGCCATGCGCAATCTGTCCTATGAATTCAATGCCGGAGTATGGGATTTGTTTTCAATTATGGGTGGTCTGGGCAGTATGGAATTTTGGGTCAGAAATAAAATGGCAGCAGGCGACAGAGTGCACTTCAGCTCTACGGGATATAAACTAATTGGCGACCTGATGTTCAACGCCTTTATACACAAATACGAAGATTATCTATTAACACCAATTGCTCGAATCAAGCATGACTAATTTTATAACTGAAAAGATCCTTCATTTTTTCGTTTACGATCAGCAAAATCCTTTAGTCTTAACCCAAATAGATTTCTGGATTTTTTACACTGTCGTCTATGGTCTTTTCACTGTGTTTTATAAACAGTATAACAAACGCAATCTTTTCCTTTTTCTTGTCAGTTTGTTCTATTATTACAAAGTCAATAACCTGTTCTTCCTGCTCTTAATTTTCTCTATTACGAGCGATTATTTTGTTGCCCGTAAAATGGATGTCACCAAAGAAGAATGGAAGCGCAAACTCATGCTTCTGTACAGTGTTATTATGAATCTGGGCTTGCTCAGTTATTTTAAATATGCATATTTCTTTACAGATTCATACAATACCATTTTCCATACCGACAACAAAGTTTTCAATTACTTTGCTCATTGGAGTAACAGTACTATTGGCACCCATTTTAGTGTAGACAATATTATTTTTCCTGTAGGTATTTCATTTTACACATTTCAAATACTTAGCTATACCATCGATGTTTACAAGAGGAAAATAAAACCATTGAACGATTTTGTCGCTTTTGGTTTTTATGCTTCGTTTTTCCCTCAGGTGCTCATCGGCCCAATTGTTAAAGCTCGCGATTTCATCCCACAACTATACAAACCCTTTAATTTAAACGGCTACCAGTTCGGCCTGGCCATGTTTATGATATTAAACGGCCTCATTAAAAAACTAGTTGTTGGCGACTATATAGCAGTTAACTTTATTGACAGAGTATATGCCAATCCTCTCCTCTTTTCAGGTGTTGAAAATGTGCTTTCGGTAATTGCCTATTCAATGTATGTCTATCTCGACTTCTCAGGATATACGGATGTCGCCATTGGTATCGCTCAATTATTAGGATTTAAACTGACTACCAATTTTAATTCACCTTACAAGGCCAAAAATGTTGGAGAATTCTGGAAACGCTGGCATATTTCGCTATCATCCTGGCTACAGGAATATCTGTACATTCCACTAGGCGGCAACAGAAAAGGCACTATCGCTTCCTATATTATCATTGCTATTTTAACCATCTTTTTAGCCTTGTTGTTAAAGAGCAATGTCATATTGTGGATAGTGGGTTCCGCTGCATTTGTATTAGCTATTATTTCACTGGTTTCTCCTCCTGTTAAAAACTGGCTAAACACCAATATCAACCTCATGATAACTATGTTGCTCGGAGGTCTGTGGCACGGTGCTACACTCAATTTCATCATTTGGGGTGGATTGAATGGATTGGGCTTAATGGTGTCCAAACTATGGAGAAAAATCAGTCCTTATGAAAAAATAAAATCCTGGCCTGTACATGCCTGGAAAGTCTTCAACACCTTTATGTTTATCACTTTTACAAGGATTTATTTCAGAGCCGAAGACATGAATCAGGCTAAGGAAGTCATGGATAAAATTTCTTCAGACACCAACTGGACTATTCTTCCAATTGTACTTGATAATTTCAAAGAGGTATTTTTATTGTTATTATTGGCCTTTATTGTTCATTGGCTACCAACTTCCGTTAAATGGGAGTACAAAAAATATTTCATTAAATCCCCTGTATGGCTTAAAGTCACCTTTGTCTTATTGACATTTATGATGATATACAGAACCATGACCAGCGAAATGAAAGCATTCATTTACTTCCAGTTCTAAAAAAAATCGTAACTTTGTATAGAAACGGAATAAAATCCTGTTTCAAATCATCATGCACATCAAATACCTGAGTTTCGGGAAATTCAAGACTGGCGGTTACAGGCATGAAACAATTCTTTTTGACAGTCTTGTCAGATATTATCGCAAAACCACTGAAGTTAATGCCGAAAATATCCGATTAAAAAGGTATTTCGAAAATCCTCTGGCTTATTTTAAACTCTTGTTCTGGGCTTTCAGACATGCTGATGCCAATATCAACATTGTCACTTCAAGATTGGCTCTGCCAGCTATGCTGAGAAACAGAAATAACAACAATGAGGTTTGGATAGTCCTGCATAATTACGACCCCAATGATGGCAAATCCAATTGGATGAAATGGTACTATCGATTACTATTCAAACGTCTTAAATCTGTAAAGCACAATCGTTTTAAAATTATAGCAGTATCTGTCTTCTGGCAGAATTATTTCTCTAAAACTTTAGGAATTCCAAATGCCTGTAAGTTCCCGAATTTATTTGATTTGAAATTTTACAGAGCTATTGCCAAAACAGAAAAAAAACCATGGATTCACATGGGTCAGATGAGCAGCAAAAACGACCCTGAAATATACAAACTGGCAGAACGATTGGTGAAAGATGGTTACTTCTGTTATTTCAGCACTTTAGACAGTCAGGAAGTGAAACACAATGGCAACTTTGAAATCATAAAATTTCACACCTTCAGAGATTATCTGACTCAAATGTCTGAATGTTGCTGCACACTGGCATTGACCGACGTAAACGAAGGATGGAACAGAGTGGCACATGAAAGTTTGTTGGTTGGCACTCCTGTTATTGGATACGATAAAGGCGGTTTAGGTGATTTGTTGAGAGACAGCAACAGCATCATAGTTCATAATATTGATGAGGCATACACTTGCATAAGAGAAGGTAAGTGGCAAATTCCCAGTGAGGAGTTTTATAATAAATACAGTTTAGATTCATCAGACATTTATTTAGAAAAAATATGCAACCAATGATATCTATATTGATTCCAAGCTATAATGCCTCGGCAACAATTCGGTCAGCCATTTTGAGTTGCCTGTCACAAACATATCAAGACTTTGAGATTATCGTTTTAAATCCGGGCTCGAAGGACCATACCAACGAAATCATTGAGTCTTTTGATGATAAGCGTTTGACCCTGCTTCAAACCGAAAACAACACCGGTATTGCTGCGTCCAGAAATATTTTGTTAAAAGCTGCCAAAGGCCAGTTTATTGCATGGCTGGATGCGGATGACATCATGATGCCAGAGAGGCTTGAAAAGCAGCTGAATTATTTCGAAAAATTCCCTGAAACAGATATTCTTGGCACCTGGATAAGTACTGACTCAGATGAAGTTCCTATTAAGAGACTCCCACTCAAACACAATGAAATTTACCATTGTTTGTGGTTTAAAAACTGTATGATTCAACCCTCTATCATGAGTCGGAATTTTTATTTAAATGAACAATGTTTTTATGATGAAAACTTTGCCAACTCAGTTGAAGATTATGAACTTTGGTACAGATTGAGAAATTCCAAAAAACTGGCTAATCTCAACGAGGTTTTAACACATTATCACATGACAGTTGGCGAAGAATTGAATCTGAAAAAACGCCACAATAACTTTGATTCAAATCTCCACAAGCTCTGGGAAATAAAATGGCGAAATTATCCAGTGGCTGTAAGTGAATCTGAAAGGAAGTCGTTTATTAAATTTCTTTACGAAAATATCGAACCAGATGAACACGATATTAAAGCTTCGCTAAACGTTATTTATCAGTTAAACATCCTTGAAAAAGATGATTTTTTCAGACTTTTGCTGTCCTATCACAAATTAAGATTGTGGCGCAATATGAGGATAGTGGACAAATTAAGACATCTTAAAATTCTGACACATTTAAAATATTGGAATGAATTTAAACAACGTCATTTAATCTGACTTTCATCATTCATTTACTTTAGGAGAATAAAATCATTAATTTTGCCACAAAAGCCTCTTTATGGAAGCGAATACAACACCAAAGAACAACATGACCAAAGTCGTATTAGCCGTCGTGTTAATGACGCTAATTGTCATATTTTCAATTCAGAACAGTGAATCAACACCGGTTAAAGTTTATTTCTGGGAAGTGAATGCCCCATTGGTATTGCTGTTTGTAATATGCTTTATGTGTGGCATCATTGCTTCAATTATAACTTTATGGCCAATCAGCAGACATTCCAAAAGACTTCAAAAACAAACGGAAGATCAAAAAGCTAAAATAGAACTCTTAGAATCACAATTAAAACAAAAAGACAGCAGCACGCAAGCATGAGTTACGATATAGCCATTGTAGGCGCAGGTATAGTTGGTTTGGCAACAGCCCTAAAAACCAAAGAAAAGAATCCGAATTTAAAAGTTGTAGTAATTGAAAAAGAGTCGCGCGTAGCTGCCCACCAGACTGGCAATAACAGCGGTGTTATACACAGCGGCATTTATTATAAACCGGGTAGTCTGAAAGCTAAAAACTGTATTGAAGGCTACAATATGCTCATCGATTTTTGCAATCAACACGCTATTCCTTATGAACTTTGCGGTAAAATTATAGTTGCTACATCCGAATCGGAATTAACAGCCCTGGACAACATTTACAACAGAGGTATAGAAAATGGATTGGAAGGACTGAGATACATAAATGAAGCAGAAATAAAAGCTATAGAACCACATACCTATGGTGTTAAAGGCATTGTAGTGCCACAAACCGGTATAGTCGATTACAAAGTTGTAGCTGCCAAATATGCTGAAGTATTTAAGAATTCTGGTGGTGAAATACAGTTTAACACTAATGTTACCGGAGTAAAAGCTCAAACAGATGGTGTACTTATATCGACAACCAATGCTGAAATTAAAAGTCGTTTGCTGATCAATTGCGCCGGCTTGTATTGTGATAAAATTGCTGAATATACGATACCTGACTTACCGGTCAGAATCATTCCATTCAGAGGAGAATATTACTCTATAAAAAAGGAAAAACGCAGTTTGGTAAAGAATTTAATTTATCCGGTGCCTGACCCGAATTTTCCGTTTTTAGGTGTGCATTTTACCAGAAGAGTGGATGGAGAAATAGAAGCGGGCCCTAATGCTGTATTGGCTTTCAGAAGAGAAGGTTATAAAAAATCACAGATAAATTTAAAGGAACTTTTTGAATCGCTCACCTGGAGTGGTTTTATAAAAGTGTTTAAAAAATACTGGAAAACCGGATTTGGCGAGATGTACCGTTCATTCAGCAAATCGGCCTTTACAAGTGCATTGCAAAAATTGTTACCTGAAATACAAAAATCGGATTTAGAACCAGGTGGAGCCGGTGTCAGAGCACAGGCTTGCGATAAAGACGGAGGTTTGATAGATGACTTTTACATCCGCGAATTGCCTGGTCAGATACATGTGTTAAATGCGCCTAGTCCTGCTGCTACAAGTTCTTTGGCTATAGGTAATACTATTTCCGATCTGGCTTTAAAACAACTGAACAAAATTTAACGAGCTTGCAATTCCAGAACCTGAGCTTGATTACAGCCGAGTTCAGATAAACACATTTGTCTTTTAGCATTAATTTCATCAGGAAATTCTGTGGTGATAGCGAAACCAAACTTTTCAAAAAACGCCGGAATATCCGTTACGACATAGGATTTTTGTTCATTGCAATTTTTCAGCAGCAGTTGGACAATGCCTTTTCCGAAGCCTTTTCCTCTGTGTTCTTCAAGGACGCCAATGGAGCAGAGTTCAAAACAGGAATCATGTGAGCGAATTCTGCCAACACCTACCACAGTATCATTCAATACACCAACAACAAACTGTGCAGGTTCCAAATCCTCCATATCGAGGTTAATTTCTTCGAGAATTTCAATAATTTCAGGGAAGTCGAAATGGTTAGCTTGACGGAAGTTCATGATGCAATTTAAGAAAAAACTCAACCTGGCAGGTTGAATAATAAAAAAAAGTACTGTTTCATTGGCGAAAATTGTACTTTCAATAAAGCGTTGATTTGTCCTTATTCAACCTGGAAGGTTGGATAACAAAAAAAAGCACTGTTTCATCGGCTAAAATTGCACTTTCAATAAAGCTCTGATTTGGCCTTATTCAACCTGGAAGGTTGAATAGTGTGAAAAAGTGCTATTTCATTGCTCAAAATCTACCATTCAATAAAAAAAGGCCGTCACATCAACTGCAACGGCCTTTCCTATTATTCCTAAAATTATTAGTATCCCATTCCGCCCATGTCTGGAGCACCATGACTGTGCGGAGCTTCTTTTTCTTTAATCTCAACCAGTGCACATTCAGTTGTCAGAATCATACCTGACACTGAAGCTGCGTTCTCAAGTGCTACACGACTCACTTTAGTTGGGTCGATAACACCAGATTTGATAAGGTTTTCGTATTGCTCTGTGCGGGCATTATATCCGAAATCGTCTTTACCTTCTTTCACTTTCTGAATAACGATAGAACCTTCGCCACCTGCATTAGCAACAATCTGACGCAATGGCTCTTCCAAAGCACGTTTAACGATTGCAATACCAGTCATCTCATCTTCATTCTCCCCTTTAAGTTTATCCAAAGCATCTACCGCTCTGATGTAAGCAATACCTCCACCTGGTACGATACCTTCTTCTACAGCAGCTCTTGTCGCGTGTAAAGCATCATCTACTCTGTCTTTTTTCTCTTTCATTTCAACTTCACTTGCTGCACCAATATAAAGAACTGCAACACCTCCGGCTAATTTAGCCAGACGCTCTTGTAATTTCTCTCTGTCGTAATCACTGGTTGTGTTCTCGATTTGTGCTTTTATCTGATTGATACGAGCCTCGATGGCTTCTTTGCTACCTGCTCCACCTACGATGGTAGTATTGTCTTTGTCGATAGAAATGCTGGATGCTCTTCCCAAATCTTCCATAGTAGCATCTTCCAGTTTTCTGCCTTGCTCTTCGCTGATAACAGTTCCACCGGTTAAGATGGCGATGTCTTGCAACATTTCTTTTCTTCTGTCACCAAAACCCGGAGCTTTAACTGCAGCTATTTTCAGAGAACCTCTGATTTTATTTACAACTAAGGTTGCCAATGCTTCACCTTCAACTTCTTCGCTGATAATCAACAAAGGTTTGCCGGTTTGTACCACTTTCTCAAGCACCGGAAGTAAATCTTTCATGTTGCTTACTTTTTTATCGTAAATCAAAATGAAAGCATTTTCCAAATCTGCAACCATTTTATCTGTATTGGTTACAAAATAGGCTGATTGATACCCGCGGTCGAACTGCATACCTTCAACCACTTCAACTGTAGTATCAGTACCTTTAGCTTCTTCAACCGTAATAACACCATCTTTACCAACTTTCTCCATTGCCTCTGCAATCAATTTACCGATAGCATTGTCATTGTTGGCAGAAATAGTAGCTACCTGCTCAATTTTCTTGTTATCGTCACCAATTTCTTTTGATAGTTTTTTAAGAGCTTCAACAGTTGCGATAACAGCTTTATCAATACCACGTTTCAAATCCATTGGGTTAGCGCCTGCAGCTACGTTTTTCAAACCGGTGGTAACGATACTTTGAGCAAGAACAGTTGCAGTAGTGGTGCCATCACCTGCCAGATCAGCAGTTTTACTGGCCACTTCTTTCACCATCTGTGCACCCATGTTTTCTATTTCGTTTTCCAGATCGATTTCCTTTGCAACTGAAACTCCGTCTTTAGTGATGGCCGGAGAGCCATATTTTTTACCAATTACAACGTTTCTTCCCTTTGGTCCTAATGTTACTTTAACAGCATTTGCTAAAGCATCAACGCCGCGTTTCAAACCTTCGCGGGCTTCTATGTTAAAATGAATTGATTTTGCCATTTCTTTTTTTACTATTTTGGTTTAGATTTTTTATTCGTGTTAATTAAATAATTGCGAAAATGTCGCTTTCTCTCATGATGAGGTAATCTTTTCCTTCAACCGAAATTTCGGTTCCGGCATACTTTCCATACAATACTGTGTCACCCGGTTTGCAAGTCATAGGTTCATCTTTTTTACCTGCACCTACCGCTACAACAATGCCTCTCTGTGGCTTCTCTTTGGCTGTGTCTGGAATGATGATACCACCTGCGGTCTTCATTTCTGCCGCTGCTGGTTCTACCAATACTCTGTCTGCTAATGGTTTTATGTTCATATGAATCGTAATAAATATTTTTACTCCAACTGCCTCACTAAGTGTGCCAATGCCATTTTCACTGACATCAATCGCCAATGTGACATTTTTTATTGACACCTTGTCAGTATTTTGGCAAATTTCTTTCCTCGTAATCGTTAACATTTCATTAACTTTGCAGTTTAGAATCGAGCAATTTACATGTCTAACAATGAGCCAAAAGGCATTTTAATTTCAGTTGGTGGTGCAGAAGACAAAGGAACTGACCTGGAACTGGGTATCATCTCACGTAATAACCTGAACTTTTTTGAAATAGGTATCCTTAAAAATGTTGTCAACGAAATCGGCAATACCGAGGCCCGAATTGAAGTGGTTACTACTGCTTCTCAAATTCCGGATGAAGTAGGTGAAAACTACCTGGATGCCTTTCAAAAACTTGGCTGCAGCAATGTCGGTCACATGAAAATCCGAAACCGTGAAGATGCCATGATGAAGGAATACAGCGACAGATTGCTTGCCTGCGATGCCATTATGTTTAGTGGTGGTAATCAGTTGCGCCTGACTTCTATATTCGGCGGAACCGAGTTTCTCGAAATCCTGCACAAACGCTACGAAAACGAGAGATTTATTATTGCAGGAACCAGCGCCGGTGCCATGGCTATGTCTAATACCATGATTTACCAGGGAAATGCTACGGATGCTCACTTAAAAGGTGAAGTAAAAATAACTACCGGACTAGCTTTTATTAAAGACGTTATCATCGATTCTCATTTTAACAAAAGAGGTCGCTTTGCCCGTCTGGCTCAGGCTGTGGCGGCTAACCCTTCTGCAATTGGAATTGGTCTTGGTGAAGACACCGGAGTGATCATTCGCAACGGTCATGAAATGGAAGCTATAGGAAGTGGAGCTGTTGTCATCATCGATGGCCGACACATTAGACACAACAACATTGCAGATATTGAAGAAGGTCAGCCTATCTCTGTAGAAAACATGATTGTTCACATTCTGGAAAAAGGCAATCGCTACAACGCCAAAACTAAGGTGTTTGAAGCGGCGAATGTCAATGTAGTTGAATAAACTAGAGCTGGTCTCACTTTAAAAAATTGTAATAAAGGAAAATATTTCCGTACAAAGTGGTGGATTGGAAGCCATATCCCGGTATGTAGTTATTGGTTAAATTTACTCTTTTGGCATCCACCTGCTCATTGTTAAATTTACGCCAGGTGCTAATAGGAGTTGCAAAACCCTGAACTTTTAATTTCACGCGTTTATATTCGGCCTGTATACCTAAGCCAAAATCATAAAATAAATAACTTTTTAAAGGGTTCGAATAGACCTCTGATATCTGACCTGTGTAATATTGATTTTCTAATCTGTAATCAGCATCTGTACGGATATTCACCAGACTAATATTCGCGTTGACTACCAAACTGGGGTGATATTTGGCCTTCCATAAGGGTAAAACATATTCCGGACCAATTTTAAATGTATACGACAACTGATTAAAGGTGTTTCTCTTTGTGTAATCGTGACCGTCGATTCTGTTGTAAAACAAAGCTAAATGAGTGGCAAATTTATTGGTCACTTTATAGTTCAGATCCAATCCAAATCTATAATTCTTAATATGGCTGAATATATAACCATCATACATGGATACATCTGCTCCCAGAGCCATTCTGTAACTAGAATCTCTATCATTTTTTGCCGCGAGCCAAGTGGCAGAAAAGTTGAACAATAATATAAAAACAACAAGTCTCATTTTAGGATTAAATCTGCTTTTGTGATGGAACTCAATCTGCTGATATTAAAATTCGCAATCCGATTTGAAACAAAGTTGACTTTCATATCGGAGAAATTAACTTTTAAGTAAACATTATAATAGATGACATTTCTTTTATAAGTAACCTGAACCGTATCCCTGAGGTCTGACTTATCAACCAAAACAAAAGTACTTGTATCTTTAAAAATGTTTAAAGGAAGTGGCAGAATGCTGTCAAAATCGGGATCATTTGCATCAAAATCTTTAGAAAACATTGGTCGTATGATGGTATCAACGGCGTCGATACCAAAAGCGTAATTATAACGATTGGTGATATTTACTCCTGATTTTAATATTTTAGTTTTAATGGCATACTGAGAGCGTTCAATCTCAGGAAAATTATCATCTTCAACACAAGATTGCAATATCAATAAGAAAAGTATTGCGACATAATATTTAGTTTTCATTTTGACTTGCAATATACCTAAAGGATACGTAAAAATAAATTTAATTCACTTTGTTAATAAACACAAGCCTCAAATAATCATTCATTTGATTGAAAGTGTAATTTAGGGGAATGAAATGGTCGATTTAGCGATAAGCTGTTTTTTAAAACAACCTGTCAGGTTGCCATTTTCACAAAAACACATTTTTATATAACCCTAATTAATAGTATCCTAAACAATCAAAAGCTACTATTTTTTATGCAAAAAAGTAACCTGACAGGTTACTGTTTAGAACTTATAAAACACAAAAAAATTAACCCCTCCTCTGCTCCACCCATAACCCGGAACAAATTCAACTTTATGCCCTTCAATTAATTGCTTCTCATTGTCTATTTTTCGCGAACTACTATCGAACATCGTATATATTTGAAATTTATACATCCAATTCTTTACCTCTATCTGGTACGTAAAATCATATTCCCAGATCACGAATTTCTTGTCGGCAGTTTTAAATTGTTTTTCAAGATCTCCCCAATATGATTCATTAAATATGATATTCGCTTCTTCCTTAAAATTCAATAAACCAACGTTATATGCCAGGCCAATTCGTTTCTTGATTTTATTCATCGGTCGTATGCCAAAACTCAACTCAGGACCAAATTTAAAGCATGTACCATAAGACAAATAATCAGTCATTCCATAAGTCTTGTTCTTACTTTCCCACCCCTCTCTGTTATAGAAAAGAGAAGCGTTCAAAGCCAAAAATTTATAAGGTTTGTAATATCCTCCAATTGCAAAATTTGGTTTGTTTTTAGTAACAAGCATTCGAACAGGTTCGATAAGTTCGACACCTAGTCCAAAAGCATTTACAATGGATGGACGCCAATTAAACCCAACTGCATTTTCAGCCAGAATTAAACTCATTAAAACCAATAGAAGTTTTCTCATTTCCTACATAGTTTTAGTGTCCTGCCTACCCCACTTGAATTATCATCCAAAATAATGGTTGAATCCTCAGAAAATCGCGATGACAAACCAGCAATTCTCATATTCACAAAACGAGCATAGTAACTGTACCAATCCTGAAAATACTCAATTCTATAGGCGATACTCACTGTATCTCTGCTCAGAAATCTATCAATAAAAACAAACGTAGTTGTGTCATTATGAATACTTAATCTCAATTTAAACAATGAATCATTATCTGCTTTAAACCTCTCACTTTCTATGTACCTGAAGATAGAATCCTTTAAGCCAATAGCAATAACTGAATCATACTGATACGAAATGCGCTTGCCATCTTTAAAAATATTTGTTTCAAGGTCATAGCTATAATAAGACCCTTCATTGTCGCGACATCTGTCACAACACGATTCTACAATTACTATCAGAAAAATGAACGAAAGTATTTTCACAATTGACATTTTCACAAATATACAGTATCCGAATAATCTATAAGTTAATTCAGGTATAATTCTGGCTTTGTTTATGTTTTATTAAACACAACAAAAACATACAAACCTAATAGACAAGCTTTTAGCTATAAACAGAATGGCACTCTATCGTGTAAAACCATCTTTTAAAGCAATTGGGAAAGCGTAATAAAAATTGTTAAGCAGGGATTATCAAATCAACACATATCGCTACTATTCAATCGTTTACACAATTTTCGCAAAAAACAATCTTTGGGTTCAATTGCAAGCCATCCAAAATTACTCAACAAGCGTTTACAAAAAAACCTTGTCAGCTCAACACCCAATTTTATCTTTGCCTCATGCCTGCCATCACCGGTTTTCTTGCTAAATTTTTTGTCTGGTCTTTCATTTGGAAATGGATTAAGAGAATTGTTCTGGGATTCTTCATCTTATCCATTGCGTCTGTGCTCTTATTTAGTATACCTGGTTTACCAACTCCGTATAACTTTTTGATGTATCAGCGATGCGTAGAACAAAAAATGGATGGCCAAACTGTCAAACTTTACCGCGATTGGGTAGACTTTGAAGACATTTCCAAATATGTGCCTTTGGCAGTAGTGTGCGCCGAAGACCAAAATTACCTTAAACACAATGGCTTTGATTATGGCGCTATACAAAAAGCCATGAAGTACAATGAAAAAATGGAAAAGAAAGGCAAGAGTAAGCGTCGCGGAGCAAGCACCATCAGTCAGCAAACGGCCAAAAACGTTTTCTTATGGCCTGGCAGAAGCTGGATTAGAAAAGGCTTTGAAGTTTATTTCACCTTCCTCATAGAAATCTTCTGGAAAAAAGAACGCATTATGGAAGTATACCTCAACAACATCGAGCTCGGCAATGGTGTGTATGGAGTTGAAGCTGCTTCACACGATTTCCTTAATAAATCGGCTAAGAATCTGAGTGCCAAAGATGCTGCCTTAATAGCTGTCGTACTGCCTAATCCACGAAAATTCTCTATTCAACACCCAAGCCCATACATACGTAAACGTCAGGCATGGTGCTACCAGCAAATGAAGTTCTGGGGTATGCACTTAGATTTTGACAAAGAAGATGAAAAATAAATGTCTTCTGATGTTTAGAAGCAAAGAAGCAAGGTTATTTTGCTCTTTAACAAGCTTGCAAGTCTCTCTAACCTGCTCGCCTTATTATTAGCTTACCAAAGTCCCCACCTGCTCACCCATCATCAAGCGTTTCAGGTTACCTTGTTTGTTCATATCAAATACAAGAATAGGCAATTTGTTCTCCTGGCAAAGGGTAATTGCCGTTAAATCCATAATGCTTAATCCACGCTCATAAACTTCGCTGAAAGTAATATGGTCAAACTTGGTTGCATCACTGTGTTTTTCAGGGTCAGCTGTATAAACGCCGTCTACACGAGTACCTTTTAAGATTAAATCAGCTTCAATTTCTACTGCTCTCAGAGAAGCAGCTGTGTCAGTAGTAAAATATGGATTTCCGGTACCTGCTCCAAAAATAACTACCCTTCCTTTTTCCAAATGTCGGATAGCTCTTCTTCTTATAAATGGTTCGCAAATTTGTTCCATTTTAATGGCAGATAACAACCTGGTCTTAATTTGCACTTTCTCCAATGCGCCTTGTAAAGCCATTGCATTGATGACTGTGGCAAGCATGCCCATATAATCACCCTGGGCTCTGTCTACAACACCACCCTGAACACCTTGAACACCTCTGAAAATATTACCGCCGCCAATCACAATAGCCACCTCCACTCCCAAGGCTACGGTATCTTTGATTTCATTTGCGTACTGTTCCAAAACCTTTGGATCAATACCATACTGCTGATCGCCCATCAAGGCTTCACCACTTAATTTCAGTAGGATTCTTTTGTATTTCATTAAACTTATGCTGATTGCGTTAGAAGACTTCTGCAAATGTAAGGAGAATTAAGCTATTTCGAAAGCCATTCGACTTACTCAAATATTCACATCTTATTTGATAAACTTACCAAACAACTTCCCTACGGACGAATTGACCATTTTTATCATCATAGGATCAATGCCAAGGAACTGACAAATGCCTTTAGTGTCCTTAGTTTGACCCGAATTACTAAAGGCTTGTCTCATACCATTCAGCAAAGTGTCTACCGAAACTTCCGCGACCTCCTCAGATGAATTGCCTCCAAGTTCTTTCGCTCCTTTTAAACCTTTATCCAATGCATCAATGGCCTGACTGCGCAAAGGACTATTTACAGTTTCTATTCTCGAACAAATTATATCCTCTGCTTCCTTAGTACCATTCTTTGTTATGTAGGCTAACATTGTTGATTTTAAAGCTGACTGTCCCTTATCCACCAAAATATCGATGGCTGCACCTTCAATACCAAATTTCGATTTTAAGACTGCTCTTAAATCTGATTTCAAATCATTAAAAACCCGCTCATTCATATCAGAACCATGAACTCTTTTTACGACGGGTAGTGGAAGACTTTATTCCTAAAACTCCCAGCAATCCTCTTGTCACTTCTCTTACGATTGTTCGCGTTACGGAGCTATTCATCACCTTGTCAAACGTTGATTTCTCTCCTCTTCCTTTTGGAGATTGTTGCTCCTGCTCTTCCTGTTCAGGCACTTGCTCCTCTTTTTCAGGTTCTGCATGCGCCTGAATTTTCCCACTCAGTATTTCATAAGCACTTTGTCGGTCGATTTCGACATTGTACTTTTCAACCAGTTCAGAACTATTGACTATTGCATTTAATTCTTGTTCACTTACCACATCCATTCTGGTTTTCGGTGCTGTCAGATAGGCATGAACCAATGGCGTAGGAATACCTTTTTCGTTTAATACAGTAACCAATGCTTCTCCAATTCCCAAACTTGTCAGCAATTCAGATGTAGTGTAGAAATCACTTGGAGGAAAATTCTCAGCTATGGTTTTTATCGCCTTTCTGTCTTTTTCAGTAAATGCTCTTAAAGCGTGCTGAATTTTCATACCCAACTGTCCAAGTACATCTTCCGGCACATCTGTAGGATCCTGAGTTATAAAATATAAACCAACGCCTTTCGAACGAATCAATTTGACAATAGTGGTTATTTGATTCAACAAAGCTTTCGATGCTTCATTGAAAATCAAATGTGCTTCATCAATAAATATACATAGCACCGGTTTATCCTGATCGCCTCTTTCAGGCAATTTCTCATAAATTTCGGCAAGTAAACAAAGCATAAAAGTTGAGAACAAACCCGGTTTTGCCTGCAAGTCTGACAATCGAAGTACGTTGCAATAGCCATATCCTCTGCTGTCTTTGCGCATTAAATCTTCAATTTCAAAACTAGGCTCTCCAAAAAACAAATCTGCACCCTGCTGTTCTATTTCCAGAATATTGCGCATGATAGCTCCGATAGAAGCAGAAGAGGCTAATCCGTAATCATTTTCAATTTGTTTTTTACCTTCATCGGTCTGTAAATGCTGACAAACTTTTCTAAAATCCTTGATATCCAGTAGTGGCAGTCTTCTGTCGTCACAATATTTAAATATCATGCTCACAACACCACTCTGTACATCATTAAGTTCCAATATTTTTGACAATAATACAGGACCAAATTCAGAGATAGTTGCGCGCATCCTTACCCCCTTTTCATTCGAGATACTTAAAAACTCAACAGGCATGGCTTCTGGCTTCCATTCAACTCCAATCGCAGCATGTCTTTCAGCTATTTTGGGATTTTCTGTCCCCGCTTGAGAAATGCCACTTAAGTCGCCTTTTATATCCATTAACAGACTAGGCACACCATTGACAGACAATTGTTCTGCCAGGTTCTGCAAGGTTTTTGTTTTACCTGTGCCTGTTGCACCTGCAATTAATCCATGTCTGTTAAAGGTTTTCAATGGTGCTTTAATTTGAGTACCACTGAGTACTTCATTTTGAAATTTTGGAGCACCCAAAATGATTGAAGTACCTGAAACTTTGTACGACTCATTAACGATTGCTATTAACTCTTCTTTATTTGCCATTTTAATCAATTAAATAAATTCACAAAACTCATTACAAATTCTAATCCAGTTGATGGTGATATAATTATTGGAAAAACAAGTCCATAAACTGCCCCGAAAAAGTGAGCATCGTGACCAATATTATCCATTTGTTTTTTACCCATTGCATATTCGTAATAAAGATATACAATACCAAATAACCAGGCAGGTAACTGAAGAAATCCATAGAGGTAAATTTTACCGAATGGATTAATCAGAATGTAACTAAAGATGACGGCAGCTACTGCTCCCGATGCACCCAATGCAGCATACCCATAGTTATTTTGATGTTTGTAATAGGAATACATCCCACTCATTACGATACCTCCAATGTAAAAAAACAGAAACAAGACCCCATTGTTGTGATGACTTACCTCATTAAAAAATTCCATACACGGACCTGCAAAAAAATAAAATGACAGCATGTTCACTATTAAATGCATATAATCCTGATGTATAAATCCTCCACTTACCCATCTCCACCACTCATTGCTGTTTTTAATCAGATAAGGCCTGAACAAAGTCATTTCGTAAAACCTGTAGTTTTGAAAAGCCAGTAAAGACAAAATAACCGTTGCTGCTAAAATTAAATAGACCATTTTATTTTTACAAAGAAAAAATTAATTTGCGAGAAGTGAAAAAGATTTTATTGTTAAGCGATACACATAGTTGTCATGAAGCTGATATCATCAGGCATTTCGATGCTTATGATGAATTGTGGCATGCCGGAGACTGGGGCGAAGTTCGATTAAGTGACATAATGGAAAAGACAGGGAAAATGATTCGAGGCGTTTGGGGCAATATAGACGGACAAGATATCCGAAATCGCTATCCATTAAACAATCGCTTTACATGTGAGGGCTTGGATGTCTGGATGACACATATTGGAGGTTACCCAGGTAAATACAACCCTAAAATATTAACTGAATTGAGAAAAAATCCTCCTCAACTTTTCATCTGTGGCCATAGTCATATTTTAAGAGTGATGCGTGATCCCAATCTTAACAACATGTTGTGTATGAATCCTGGTGCTGCCGGCAGACATGGATTTCACCACATGCGAACCATGCTGAAATTTGAAATCGATCAGGCTCAAATAAAAAATGTAGCCGTTATTGAATTGGGGAAAAGAACGGCAGGGATTTTGCCTGAATTACAATAAATTTGACCCTTAAACAGTTTTACCTTTTTAACCCTTCATGAAGAAACTTCTATTTTTCACATTGTCTTTGACCTTGATAGCCTGCGCCAGTGCTCAGCAAAAAAAAGGCTCCAATTGTCCATCTGATAAATATGCCGATGATGCTCAAAAAGCTTTCTATGGTGAAGAGCCGGATGAAGAAAAAGCTTTGGAACTCTTGGACAAAGGTCTGAAAAAAGACAGTACCTGCCCTAAAATATGGCAAACAAAAGCGGCTATCGAATACGATATGAAAGCTTACGATAAGTCGTTATACTCTTATAAAAAACTGATCAGTATGGTGCCCGATGAATTGCATTTGTTTTTTTATCTCGCCAACTGTGAACGTAAACTACTGATGTTTGACGATGCTAAGGCTTCCTATGAAACATACCTTAAAGCACCTATACGCCGTTCGAAAGACAATGAAGCCGAAGCCAATGCATTTCTCAAAAATCTAAGTGCAATCAAACAACTATACAGCAACCCTATTGATTTTCAACCTCAGAATATGGGGCCAAATATTAAC
Organism: Bacteroidota bacterium; assembly: GCA_963169345.1. Classification (GTDB taxonomy): domain Bacteria; phylum Bacteroidota; class Bacteroidia; order NS11-12g; family UBA955; genus JABMMZ01. Next base: position 52,447 of record CAUJCT010000019.1, on the reverse strand, counting down.
TCAAAAGAAAATGAATATTGGCCGGGGTTAACACTGGATGGCAAATATTTCTATTTCACCAGAATGACCACTCAAAGAGGTCTTAATGAGGACTTCTTTCGCTCAGAAATTACAGATACAGTTTATGGACCGGCTCTAAGATTACCTAGCCCTCTTAATACACCTAATCATGAAGGTACCATATCAATTTCTGCCGATGGCAAGAGTGTATTCTTTTCATCACTCGACAGAATCAATGAAAGAGGATTGCCAACAGGACAAGGCTCGCAAGACTTATATTACTGCAAATACAACAATGGCAACTGGACGCAACCTGTTAACCTCGGACCGGTAGTCAATTCTGATGTCTGGGATGCTCAACCTTCGATTAGTCCTGATGGATTAACCTTGTATTTTTCGAGCAATCGTCCCGGTGGTTTTGGAGGCTTTGATATCTGGATGACCAAAATTAAAGATGGTCGTTTTATTCCTCCTATCAATCTCGGCCCTGAAATCAACACATCGGGCAATGAACAAGCCCCTTTTATTCACTACGACAATAACACGCTCTACTTTAGCTCAGATGGTCACATTGGTGCCGGTGGCTGGGATATCTTCGTTACACACATGAATGAAGAAGGTAAATTCGTCAAACCTCTGAACGTTGGTGTTCCTATCAATACTGAAAAAGATGAGCTGGGAATGATAGTAGATAGATTTGGTAAATTTGGTTATTTAAGCTCCGAACGCAGCGGTGGATTAGGTGGTCTGGATATATACAAATTTGAATTGCCTCAGTATTTAAAACCTCAGGCAGTGAGTTATGTCAATGGTTTAGTATACGATGCTGATACCAAAGATAAACTTGTTGCCAAAATGGAACTTACAGATTTGAATACAGGCAAAGTAGTCGCCAATGTTGAGAGTTTGAAAGATGGCACTTTCTTCATGGTTTTAAAAGCCAACACCAATTATATGATGACCATCGATCAGGTTAACTATTTGTTTTATTCTGCTAATTTTTCCCTTACCGAACAGCCTGATTTAAAGCCTTATTATCTGGATGTGCCTCTTCACAAACCAAAAATCAATACAGAAGTTGTGCTCAATAACGTATTCTTTGATGTAGACAGATACGAATTAAAACCGGCATCTCTTTTAGAACTCGATAAATTGGTCTTTTTGCTAAAGAAATTTCCATTCATGAAAATTGAAATAGGCGGACATACAGATAACACCGGTGACAAAGCAAAAAATAAAACCTTATCTATGAACAGAGCAAAAGCTGTAAAGGATTATCTTGTTTCCAAGGGAATTGATGCTACCAGACTAACTGCTGTTGGATATGGAGATTCTGCTCCTGTAGCTGACAATGGCACCCCTGAAGGCAGAGCACAAAACAGAAGGACCGTATTCAAAGTCCTTAGCATTAATTAAAGGACAAAAAATTATTGTCCGGTGTAATTCATCGGGGAGATTTTCATCAGTCTTTCTTTGACTTCATCACTGACATCCAGAGTCTGAATAAACGCCTTGATTTCTTTTTCACCAATAACCGAATTGGTTCTGGTTAAAGCTTTCAATGCTTCGTAAGGACTAGGGTACTCGATGCTTCTCAACACAGTTTGAATTGCTTCAGCAACTACAGCCCAGTTATTTTCAAGATCGCGTTCTATAGCATCTTTATTTAATATCAGTTTATCTAAACCTCTTTGCAAACTTGAAAATGCGATAAGGCAATGTCCAAAAGGCACTCCAATATTTCTTAAAACTGTTGAATCGGTTAAATCTCTTTGCAATCTTGATATTGGAAGCTTGGCTGCCAGATGTTCGAACAAGGCATTGGCTACACCTAAATTTCCTTCAGCATTTTCAAAATCTATAGGATTTACTTTATGTGGCATTGCGCTGCTTCCTACTTCACTTTCTTTTAGTTTTTGCTTGAAATAATCCATAGAGATATACTGCCAGATATCTCTGGATAAATCTATTAAAATTGTGTCAATGCGTTTAAACACATCCATCAATGCTGCAAGATTATCGTAGTGTTCGATTTGTGTAGTAGGCTGACTTCTTTCAAGACCCAGCACCTGATTGACAAACTCGTTACCAAAGACCTGCCAGTCGTATTCAGGGAAAGCAACCGTATGGGCATTAAAATTACCTGTAGCTCCGCCAAACTTAGCAGAATGAGGCACTAACAGCATTTGAGCATATTGAACTTTAAGTCGCGATACAAATACCATTATCTCTTTACCAAGTTTTGTAGGACTTGCAGCCTGACCATGAGTGCGCGCCAGCATTGGAACATCGGCGTGTTCATTTGCCAAAGCTTCCAGCTGAGCAATTACTTTTTGCAACTCAGGTAAAATACTGTTGTGTAAAGCTTCTTTTATACTCAAAGGAATTGAGGTATTATTGACATCCTGAGAAGTTAAACCAAAATGGACCCATTCTTTTAAATTACCCAATCCCAGGCTATCCATTCTGTTTTTAATAAAATATTCGACTGCCTTAACATCGTGGTTGGTCACTTTTTCAGTAGCCTTAATTTCAAGGGCATCAGACTCGTTGAACTGCAGGTACAAGTTTCGCAAAGCTTCAATTTCAGAGGCTGAGAACTGATGTTTAAAGGCTTTTAAACCGAGTTGATTAAGTTTGATGAGGTATTCAATTTCCACACGCACTCTGTATTTAATCAATCCAAATTCAGAGAAATAAGTAGCCAAAGATTGTGTCTTTGAGCGGTATCTGCCGTCGAGCGGACTAATAGCTGTAAGTTCGTTGAGTTGCATCGCCGCAAAAATACCAAATTTTGAACTCCAGCCCTAATCTGAAACCGATTATCCACCCACAGTTCATGAACAATAGCTGCCCGCATTGTGTTTGTCCTACTATTTCGGCGTTTATCGAAAAAAATCTGTCAGATAAAAAGATGAATAGTTAATTTGTAGGTTCATCAGCAGCGTTAATATTCAACATGAAAGAATTTCTGAAATACACCTTTGCCACGATAGTCGGCTTGTTCATTAGCTTTCTTTTTCTAGGATTGCTATTGTTTTTTTCAGTCATGAGCTTAATCAGTTCGGGTGACAACAAAACCACTCAGGTAAAGGATAATTCAGTTCTGGAACTCAATCTCGATTACGATATTCCGGAACGAAGCAATCCTGATATTTCAGCCATATTTGACCCTGAAAACGGAGATCGCTTATCAGGTCTTGACAGAATACTTTCCTGTATTGATGATGCTAAAAAAGACCCTAAGATTAAAGGCATTTACCTTAAATCCAATATCAGCGGAACCGGTTATGCCACCATTCTCGAAATAAGAAACGCTCTTAATGATTTTAAAAAGTCAGGTAAATTTATTTATGCCATCGCTCCGATGTATGATGAGAAAAATTATTATTTATCCTGTGTTGCCGACTCCGTATTTCTTGACAGATCAGGCAATGTGCTTTTCAATGGCTTAACAGCCAATATCATGTTTTTTAAAGGCGCATTGGATAAACTGGGCGTCGAAATGCAATATGTTAAAGTGGGCGCTTACAAAGGTGCTGTCGAAGCATTTACCAGAACAGACCTGAGCCAGGAAAACAGACATCAGATTTCTGAGTACGTAAATGATTTATATAGCAGTGTTCTTCTTGGCATTGGCAACAGCCGTAAAATTGATACTGCCAGACTTGCAGCTGCATTCAATGGATTTACTATTCAAACACCAGCACAAGCTGTCAGCTTTGGACTCATTGACAGGTTGGTTTACGAAGACGAGGTCATCCAAATGATGAAGTCGAAACTTAAAATAAAAAAAGAAAAAGAACTGGCATTTGTTAAACCATCTGCATATTCAGGTTTCGATTCAGATGAAAATCAAACTAAAGACAGAATTGCAGTTGTATATGCTGTAGGTGAAATTATAGAAGGAAAAGGCAATCAGTCAACCATTGGTTCCGAGTCTATGATTAAAGCTTTGAGGAGTGCCCGTGAAGACAAAAATGTCAAAGCAATTGTTTTGCGCGTCAATTCTCCTGGTGGCAGCAGTATGGCTTCTGATGTAATTGCAAGAGAAATTTCACTTTGCAAATCCGTTAAACCTGTCGTAGTTTCTATGGGAGATGTCGCAGCAAGCGGCGGTTATTACATCGCTGCAATGGCCGATACTATAATTGCTTTACCTAATACCATTACCGGTTCAATCGGTGTGTTTGGATTATTCCCTAACATGCATGAATTACTGGTGAACAAAATTGGTCTGACTTTCGAAAGTGTTAAAACCGGTCAATACAGCGATTTTGGAAGAGTCGATCAACCATTAACGCCAACAGACTTAATGTACTTACAAGGGGTAGTCAACCGTATTTACGATGATTTTACATCTATAGTTGAAAAAGGTAGAAGTATGGATAGTGTTGCTGTTGAAAATATTGCACAAGGCCGTGTATGGACTGCCAGTCAGGCGCGTGAAAAAGGTTTAATTGATGCCTTTGGTGGTATTAACGATGCAGTAAAAATTGCAGCTTTCATGTCCAAAACCAAGACATACTCAACTGTTACCTATCCGAAAATAGAAAATCCATTTAGCCAGTTATTCCGCAATGCCGGAAATACCATGATGGAAAGTAGAATTGAAACTGAACTTGGTTATTTATACACTTATTTTAAGGCAATGAAATCCGTATTTAATGTGCAAGGATTTCAAACACGCCTGCCTTATCAGCTACTGATTCAATAATATTATTTAACGTTAATAAAATGATGAAGAAAACCCTGCTGTTCCCGGCTCTATTTTTGGGAACCATGCTCTTTGCTCAAGAGTACGCCAAAAACTGGCATTTACAGTATTCCCCTAAAGACACTTTATTCGGTATCGATTTAAATACCGCTCTCAGTGAAACTCCACAACCTGCTACTGCTAAAACTGTTATCGTTGCAGTTATTGATGGTGGAATTGACATTGCTCACCCTGATATTGCTCCAAATCTGTGGATCAATAAAGCGGAAGTTCCAAACAATGGTGTTGATGATGACCACAATGGTTATGTAGATGATATTTATGGCTGGGATTTTCTTGGTAATTCTTCTGAAGATATTCAATATGATAACCTCGAATTGACCAGAAGACTGAGAGAACTGGGCAAAAAATTTGAAGGTAAAAAGTCATCTGAAATTGCAAAAGCAGACAAAGAAGACTACAAATTATACAAACAGTTAATTAAAATTCACAAGAAAGAATACGAAGAAGCCAGTGTTCTTTTCCAAAGATACAGCACTTTTCACAAGTATGTTAAAGCCTTAACCGATGAGTTGGACAGCACCAATATCACTTTGGAACAACTGAAAAAATTTGAACCTAAATCTTCTGAAGCTAAAGTTGGCCATAGTTTTACTGTTGGTAACTGTTCTGCAACCGGCACTAAACCTAAAGACTTTTTTGAAGGTATAACAGAAGGTTACGATTATTTCTACAACAAAGTTAAATATCATCTTAATTTAAGTTTCGACCCTCGCTCAAATGTTGGTGACAACTATACCGATCCAAAAGACAACGCTTATGGTAACCACGAAGTAAAGGGTCCGGATGCCGAACACGGTACTCACGTAGCCGGAATCATTGGTGCTGTAAGAGGCAATGCAATAGGCATGGATGGTATCGATCCTTTGGTACAAATCATGACATTGAGAGTTGTTCCTGATGGTGACGAAAGAGATAAAGACGTTGCGCTGGCTATTCGCTATGCAGTTGATAATGGAGCTAAAGTGATTAACATGAGTTTTGGTAAAGCATATTTCCATAACAAAGCAATTGTTGATGAAGCCATACGTTACGCAGTAAGTAAAGATGTATTGCTGATACATGCTGCTGGAAATGATTCTAAAGACATTGACGAAGAAAGCAATTACCCTACTCCAAGATATGAAGATGGCAGTACTTGCAAAAACTGGATTGAAGTAGGTGCAAGTGACAGAGATCAAAACCCGGCAGATTTCTCTAATTATGGCAATGAAACTGTTGACGTGTTTGCTCCAGGAGTGAATATTTACAGTACTGTACCTGACAATAAATACAAGGATAACAGTGGAACCAGTATGGCTGCACCAGTTGTTGCCGGTATTGCTGCATTAATTCGCTCATACTATCCTCATTTAACTGCCGAACAGGTGAAATTCTGCATTGAATCAACCGTCATTAAACCTGAGCAGAAAGTTAAAAAACCAGGCAGAAAGAAAAAGAAAACCAAATATTCCAAACTTTGCAAAACGGCTGGAATTGTCAATGCAGCTGCTGCCCTTAAAGCCGCATCTCAGTTGAAATAAAGATATTTATCATTGATTTGAAAAACGCTGGCAGAAATGTCAGCGTTTTTTGTTTTATTTGTTGTACAAACAATATGAAAATTGCTGTATTAAGTGTTGTATTATTTGCCAGTTTATCGGCCATGGCTCAGTCTAAATCTTTACATTATGACAGCATGCGATTGCAAGCCCCTTTTAATGTTTGCCTTGTTTTGAACGATAGTGCAACAATAAACAGCTACTATCAGACATTATTAAACATGGATACTTCCAGAATACTTACAGGCCTGGAATGGTATTTCTATGATCTGGGCGCCAACAGATACAAAGCCTATATGTACCTGAAAGATTCCACTGCTTTAAATACTTCTATACACTGTATGGAAAGATGTTATTCACTAAACAATGAAATGACTCTGGCCTTATGGAATTTAGGTCTCTGCTATTATTTCAAAGGAGATTGTACTCAATCACTTTACTATTTAAATCTCTACATGAGTAAAGTAAAAATAAGAAAGGATGAAAAAAAGCAAATCAAAAACATCAAGAATAGTAAGCAATGCAAAAAATAATTCTTTTAATATGCCTGTCTTTACTGGTGCTTTATTCGCCGCTAAATGCTCAGAAGCCTTATACGGTTCCCAAATACAGTTACGACAGTATTAAGAACATTCAATACGGAATTGTTAAAAATTTCGCAGGCAATGACGATACGCTGGTGATGGATATTTACCGACCAGTCAATGATTCGAATTGCAGACGACCAATTGCCATGTTAATTCATGGAGGTGCATGGATAGTAGGCAGTAAAGATGACGCCACTTTAAGATATCTGGCAGATAAACTGGTACGCAGAGGCTGGGTTGTTGCCAATATTAAATACAGATTAGGTACGCACAAAGCTCAAAACTATGATATGTATGCTTTATGTAATAATTCTGTTTCACAACCTTGTGCATACATCTGCGATAGCGCCGAGATATACCGGGCCAATTACAGAGCTGTTCAGGACACTAAGGGTGCCATTCGATTTATGAAAAACCGCTATTTGCAAGACTCCAGCGACCCGGATCAATTTTACCTGATTGGTTTTAGTGCAGGTGCATTCATTGCTTTGCAAACGGCTTTCAGCGATTCCTCTATAAAAAAATCATCACTTTGCGATTCCATCAGTTCTGCTCCCACACCAAGTTCAAAACTGAATCCTTATGGTTGCTTACCATCTGCCTTAAATTTAAGTCGCCCTGACCTTGGACCAATTGAAGGAACACTACATACAGGAACGCACAACAGTAAAGTAAAAGGTGTGGCCAGTTTTTATGGTGCTGTATTAGACCCTTCCATCTTCAAAAATGTACGAGATACCCCGAGTATATATCTCTTTCATCAGGGCTCGGATGTGGTGGTCAATTACAGAAGAGGCATCCTCTTAGGCCGCATTAGTTATGAATGTTTTAGTTCGAATTTATGTCAACCTTATTACTTCTACCCTATTGCTTACGGTGGCGAATCCATACGCAAATTTTTTGTCGATTCGGGCTTCATAGGTCAAAATTTCAAAGCTGATATTGTCAACAATTACGTCTACAACAACAACTGCTTTTCTAATGGTCACAGTGTAGATAATCTGGATTTAAGAAGCAATACGATGATTGACTTCTTCTCAGACAGAATAAAAAAAGAGGGTAATATTGGTCAGGACTATTGCGGCAACAGCACTACTCAACCTCATAAACTACCGGTGTTCAAGTGTTATCCCAATCCATTCGAAAACAGCATCACTATTGAATCTAAGGGCAACAATCAACCATTTACAATTTCTGATTTAACGGGAAGAATATTGCTTACTGGTCAACTTAGTTCACCATCCATGAATATTCAAACGGATCAATTAAGTCCTGGCATTTATATTCTGGCCATAGAGGGATATGAACAGCAAATCATCATTAAACTATGAATGAAGATCAGATAATCGACCATCAAAGGGTCATACAACCACTGCACAACAATCACATTGCATTGTGTTCTTTAATTCTTGGCCCTTTAGCCGGAGCCAGAATGACACATATCAATTCATATATCCATTTAGGTAAAAAGAAAGCTAACATCATTTACTTTATTGAATTGCTTTTGATAGTTGTACTGATGAAAATAATACCAGCGAGAAGCAATAACTGGATAGCCGGCATATTGCTGACTCATATAATTTTGACATTAATTATTGTAATTGCTGACAGATTAATCAATGTCAACAGCATAAAGGAATATGTAGCTCAAGGCATTCCCTATCATACACTGAAATTCATAGTACCCAGAATCGCGCTTTATTTCCTGCTGTATATCCTGTTGTTAGGTGCTTTTAATCTTAGATCAATTTACACCAATGTGGCTATATCTCAATATGAAAAATACAATGGGATAATTTATTATGAAAAAGACATTGACCTTAAAACGATTGATAAAATTGCCGAAGCCATGCATACCTTTGGCTATTTTAACTCCACATACAAATCAGGACTGTCTGTTTACTATCGTAAAAATCAGTATATGGTAATTTATACTTTTTTCAGGAAAGACATACTGGATCCAACGATGAAAAGTTACTACGAAGAATTGACAACAACTATTAAAGAGACCTTAAAGCCGAATAAAGTTAACGTCCTCTTTTTGGATGAAAATGAAGAAAAAATGCTGGAATTTTAAAAATGGAATACATCAGTGATAAAAATTTCGAGAAGTCAGATTTAGAGCAAGCACTGACATTGGGTGAATATGAAAATTGCACTTTTAAAGGACTTGTTTTTGCCAATATGGATTTAAGTTCATTTAAATTTTTGGAATGTAAATTCGTAACATGTGATATCAGCAACACACGATTAGATAATACGGCTTTCAACAATTGTAGTTTCGAGGATTGTAAAATACTGGGGACGCGCTTTGACAGATGTGAAAGCATGTTGCTCGAATTCAGTTTTAAAAACTCGTTGCTCGATCATTGTTCTTTTTATCAGTTAAAATTAAAACAGACTGTTTTCAAGGATTGTTCAATGAAAGGAGTCGATTTTACGGAGTGTGATTTAAGCTCTGCCAGTTTTGTAAACTGCAATTTAGAAAATGCCACTTTTGACCAGACAAAACTTGAAAAAGCAGATTTAAGTACAGCTTACAATTACACCATCGACCCGGAGCGCAATTATATTAAAAAGGCTGTTTTTTCTTCGGAAGGATTAAGTGGTTTGCTGACAAAATATGATTTAAAGATAAAATGAGAATCTGTTTAAAAACTCAACCTGGCAGGTTGAATAATAAAAAAAAGTACCATTTCATAAGCAAAAATTAAACTTTCAATAAACAAATGGTCTTTACGAGATTTTTAACAGTATCATTTCTATTCCTTAACTCGCAACTTTTAGGCTTTAATCAAAGTCCCGAAATTGGCATCGGATTGTTCCTGAATAAATCGCAATACAAATACTATAACAATTGCAAAGGTCCATATCTTGAACTTGGATTCAACATATCAAAGCATGTTCAGCTATGTTTTAATTTCAACTATTTAAACGGCAATAAATACACCACTTTTAACGACCAGATTATACTGTTCAAACAGCCATTTACTCCAGGGCAAAACGACACTGTTCGAAATGTTCTGACCCAATTCCGTTATAACTCAACTTCATTAATGATGAAGGTGAAATTGACAATTAATCCTGAAAATAAATTAAGGCTATTTCTTATACCCTCAATAGGACTCAGCAATGTGAAAGAAATAATAACTTACAATACTCCTAAATTAAAAAACAGCACTTACAGCGACCTCTACCACACAATAGGCATAGCCCTTGGGACCGGAATTTATATTGATAAGGATAAAAAAATCATGCTTAACGCTGAAGTCGGGACAGGCTGCATTTATTCAGAAAACTTCTTTACGGACAGTTATATACCCAGCTACAATGAGCAAAACTTAACATACAGCAGACTGAGTTTTGGTATCAACTATCGTTTTATCAATGAATAATTTGAATGGACTAAAAATTAATTTTGAATTGATATCAACTTTAGCCTTTAATTTTCAAAAAGTCGACAGTCTTAAACCGAGATAAACTAATAACCAACAAACATTAATGCGAAGTATTACAACCTGTTGAGATGAATACTTTTACAATAATTTCAAAATTTAGACTTTAATTTTTCGATATTGAGAAAGTTGATAGACAAGCCTACAAATAATCCTCCTCCCGATTTCCAGTAATTTCTGCTTTGTACAGAGCCATCCTGGTCTTTGAGTTCATAAAAGTTATGTCTTTCAAAAAACACAGTTTCCGCTGCCATCCAAACATCGATGAATCTGTACCTTAAACCTATGCCATAAGCCAATCTGTTTTGATCCAAAACTCCATACTCGCGCTGATTGGTCCTGTGAATTTTATTATCCAGTTCACGATATTGATGGTGAATACCAAGCATCAAGTAAAATGTATTTTGCTTATCGAAAATCACATTGAGAGGCATGTGGTATTTAAGGTTTAATCTTTCATCGCGGTAAGTGTTTTTTGAGAAAACAAATGTACCTCCTCTTCTGACAGTGTATTCAACAGAGAGATTATCTTTAAACGGAAATTCAATTCCCAAACTAATCGGCGAAAGGACGTTAGTTTTTAAAACCACATCTTTATAATAAGGTTTATTCTGAGCAATCAAATTTAAGCTCAAACAAAAAAAAGACAGAAAAAATACGCGTTTCATACATAGAGGACACCTAAAACTGGATTGACCCCTATTTGAAACCTGTCAGGTTGCCCATTTTTTAAAATGGGCATTGATTTACAAATACTTAACTTTAAACAAGGGGACCTGACAGGTCATTTTATTTTTCAACTCACACAAAAATCTACCTTTTCAAACCTCTAAAATGAAGTTTCAATCAAACAGCTCATTTACAGCTTATTTTAAAAATTGTACAGAAAAAATGTCTCGATTCCGCTGAATTAAAACCAACGTTTCCATCTGAAATAACTCAGCATCACAAGGAATATGCTGATGCAGATACCCCAAAAATAATAGATGGCTTCCGGATGGTCCATGCCCGGAAAATATTTGAAATTCATGCCAAAAACACCTGTTATAAAACTCAATGGCATAAAAATCGTACTGATGATGGTCAATAGTTTCATGACCTGATTGAGTTTATTACTCATCGTCGTGTAATGCAGGTTCATCAAATCATTGAGCAAACTTTTTTGATTCTCTATGGCATCATAAGCCTGATAGGTATGATCGTAAACGTCTCTGAAATAATTCAGATTTTTAAATTCAATCAACTCATTCGACCCTGCTTCCAGTTTATTCAAGGCTTCACGCATAGGTAAAATGTGTTTGCCCATCATTTGCAGGTGTTTCTTTAATAACTGAATTTTAAAAGACGTTTGGCTGTTGGGATTATGCATTGTTTCATCTTCCAGGTCTTCAAGGCGCTCTTCAACCTTGTCAATCATAACGAAGTACTGGTCGACAGCTGTATCTAATATCTTATAAAGCAGGTAATCCGATTTCTTTGTTCTGATTGTGCCTTTTGCAGTTTTGATTCTGTGATATATATCCTCAAACAAAGTGCTGTCTGACTCCTGAAATGAAATCAGAAAATTCTTACCCAGGATCACACTCACCTGTTCCGTTTCCACTTCATTTAACTCAGTATAGAAAATATTTTTAAATGTGACGAACAAATAATCTTCAAACTCTTCTATCTTAGTTCTTTGTTGTGTATTGAGAATATCTTCCTGAATCAGAGGATGAATATGAAACAAATTGCAAATTTCCTGAATCTTTTCAGATTGATGTACCCCAGTAACAGAAATCCAAGTTACAGAATTTTTTTCTTTATAAGCCTCACATTCTTTTATTAAAGCTACTGGTCGCTCCTCAAGAGTCACCCCATCGTAATCGATGAGTTTTATATTGACTTCACCGGGTCTGTCTTTTCCCACATAAACAAAGCTCTCAGTAGGCATTCCCGACTTTGCAGAGAGTCTGCTTGACTTTTTTGGGCGCAACCTGATTTTATGTTTAGCCATGTGCAAATGTATAAAAAAAGTGGAGACCATTATCCTTTCAGATAAGGTCTCCCGAAAACAACGAAAGCGCAATCAACAAAGTACAATGCAAGCTCCCGTATACATTTATTCCAAGCCGCTCTATCTAAATTAATCCATATAGTGCATTTATAATATCATGTTCAGTGATTTACGAATCCTTCTATTTTATTTTAAAACAGGTTATATCTCTTAGTCCCTGAGTAATGCTTAAAGTGCAACTTGCCTATCAACCAATAAATCCCCAAATCAGGAATTTGATTCAATTGAAAATAAAAGACAGCACCTCTCCAGATGCTGCCTTTTACGGGTCATTATTTCTGTTTGACTAAAGCAATTGTCTCTCCTTGATCAGTGACCAGATAATAAATCCCCTGGGAAGCATCGAATAAGTCTATGACCTCGTCTGAACCTGCTTCGAGTTCAAACTCTCTTACTAATTTTCCATCCATTGAATACATTTTAATTTTAACTTTCTCCTTTGATGCGTTATGAACTGTTACAAACCCGCTGCTTGGATTTGGATACACTTTAATCAAACTTTCACCGGAAGTGTTTACTGTTAAATCATTTTGATTGTCCTTTACCATCAATATCGACGCATAATTGGTCATAACAGGCTTCTCGTAGTCGAAATATATTCCTGCCCTGTTGCGAACAGAATCACCTACTTTAAGTGGTTTGTTCAATTTTGCTTTAAAGCTTAGGAATCCACAACTACCAAGTTCATCTTCACTTTTGTTGGGAAGCATAATCTTATCAAACTCCCATACCATAATGTTATTTTCGACTGTGAAATTAAACGGATGGCTTGCTGCTCCAATTTCAATTTCATACATAGGCATAATCATACTAAGTGTATCCACCACAACAACACGATAAGCTGTGTCATTCCCTTCATTTTGGAAATGTATGGTAAACTGTATCGCATCCGGTTGTTTGATTTGTTCGCCTCTTGGATTGCTCTCTTTCATATTTGGATCATAAGCCGAACTGATTTTTTGCAGGACACGAACGTAGTTATTGGAAGTATCGGCATCACTAAAACTATTCACAATTCTTGCTTCTGTATAGACTGTATCACCATACTGAAAACTATCGGCACTGTACAGACATTTAAAATACAGATTGAATGAAGAATCGGCTTGAAGTGTTGTATTGAATTTCCATTCAGCCATCAAACGCACACTGTCATAAGTTGGAGTAGAACCAATGGCTACAAATTTTCGTATCCCTTTATTTAAGTTCAGTCGCAATGTTGCACTTTTAACCGGCTTTCCTGAAATATTGGATACTCTGAGCATATACTTACTCTCAGCACCTCTTCTGGCTTTAATCCCTGTGTAAGGTATTAACTCTAAAGCCAAATCTCTGTCTAGTGTTACATCAAACGGAAAATTGCTTACAATAACTGTATCTTTATTGCTGCTGTATATTTTACTTCCTGACCAGGCTGAGACATAATACTGATTGGTATTGATTTCAATTTTTCTGTTTGAACCGGCAGGAATGTACAACATATAATTACCCTGATTATCGGTATTACACACATATCCGCTGTCTTTCCAGTAAACTATTTTATTTTTTAGCACTGGCTCATAGCTTTGCCAAACCTCATCCAGATTCCAGTCTACAAAGGCTTTACCTTTGATGAGCATCGTTTTCTTCAATTTAATTTCAGCAGCGAATCTAAAGAATGAATCGGTTACACGTGTATTGAAATCTGTTAGATGCATAAATGAACCAACAAGGAAATATTGTTTACCCGACTGAAGAATTTTGTACACATTGTAATCGTTATAGCGGACGTTGTAACTGTATATATCCCCTTCAATAATCCGGTCATTTCCTGTAACAGATTTACCATCGTACTCAAAAAATCTAATTACAGTATTGTCTTTAGGACTTTGACGGGTTAATTTACCGGCAAACAAAACATTTCCATTAGTCTTATCAATTGGGTCGTAGATTGGATTGTCAGAAAAATTAAAAGGGATACTATCACCTTGAGGCAATGTACTGATATGCCATATACCCGATGAATCTCTTCTGGCAATCATCCGGATATTCATGCCTGAGTCGGTATGACCAAGCAGATGCAATTGACCTTTGTGTTTAAACAAACCTCTTATGATAAATCCATTAGGTACACTGACAGGTCGGTGATTCAGACCATCGCTGGCATACAGTTTTTGTCCCATGCTATCAGCAAACACCCATTGTTTTGATTGACTTTCTTTTGTTGTAAACTCAAACGAACCCTGGTAGCCATTTGAATAAGTTTTAAAAGCATAGGCCGAAAAAAAGTAAAGTGAATCGTCTGCAACTTTTATGATTGGTGGAACAATCTGCATAAATTTAACAGAATCATACCAATAGTACTGAAATGGTCTGTTAGTAGCACTGCCACCAAAATAATCCCACTGATTATTCGAATTAAGCCTGGCACATCCGTGTACTGATTTTCCTGGAACTGAATCAAAATTGCCTGCAATATGCAATTGACCTTTAAAAAGAAATGCATTATTCACCCAGCATCTGTGATTATAAATATTCTGTTTGTAACGATAACCCATAAATAAACCATTACCAATAGATTGCCACTGCGAACCATCCCAGGCTACCACTCCTCTGCCCAGGTTATTGGAGCTTGAATCAAACAATCCGGCCAAAACCACCTGACCATCATAAATCACCATACTGTTGATGTAAGGATCTCTTATGTAATCAGTCGAATTCTCTTTCCTGTTAAACAGAGTTACAGATGCTGTTTTGATCCACAAAGTACCATTCCAGATTTCAACATGGCAGGTAAGTTTAGAGGAAACTACTGAATAATTAACTTCCTTAAACGAACTTGAATCGACTATCAGAAGATAGATATTGCCCATAGTATCGGATGTCGACTGCATATAATTTGAATTACTCAAAGTGTCTCTTTTTGCCCCCGGGGCTCCCCTTCTTAGATGTTTGAATATCTGAGCATCGCTTATGGTAAAATTCATGCAGATTATTAAGAACACGAATTGATAAAATTGTTTCATATTAATTTAAAATTTTTGTGGATGGTTGATTGTTGTTTGCAAATGTTACAGGCACCAGAATTCCTATTGAAAGCGCATTACTGACTCCTTTGCTAACAATTCTGGCTCCTGACATTTGTACACTGTTTTGTGTATATATGAGTTGATAGTTGATTTGGAAAAACAAATTTCTATGAATCTGCCTGACGAACGACAAGCCAAATCCCATTGGAATTCCTTTAGATTTAGCTGCCTGCCGGAGATTGCGCAAACTGTTCCTGTCTATATCCGGTAATTGACCTTTGGTACTGGATATCAAAGTTGGGAAAGCAATAACACTGCCTGCCAGACTAAACCTGCGTCCTTTCCAAATCGGGTGACCAATCTGTACACTTAAACTCAGGTTACTCGACCGAGAGTGATTGGTGAATTTATATTTAGTAGACAGTGAATCAGGTAGAGTAAAATATCCAACAATTAAACCATTTTGACTCACCGGCACCTGATTATAAGTATAATTCACATCCTGCACCTGAGCCAGATGAGTAAAATTCAAACCTGCACTTAGTTGCCATTGAGCACCAATCATTGTTCTCAAATTTGCTTGTACATTAAATCCGTTTGATGGTCCGGACATCCAATTGGTATAAGCTTTCGGAGCATCTTTATGAATGGCCCTCTGATTCTTTACTTCCACTTTACCAACAGTTTCATGGATATAACCGGCACTCAGACCAAACATAATTCTACTCTTAAGTGCAACAGGCATCTTTAACTTGCAGGGTAAATTTGTTGTAAATTCAGGATGAGTAATATTAAAACCAAACTTTTCTACTACCGACAATCCAGACATCCTCTCATCATTAGACTCTTCAGTATATTCTGTATTTGAAAGCTGGCCTTCAGAACTAATATTAGTCAACTTATTTGACTTAAAGAAGAACCTGCTATTAGAAGTATTTTTGAGGTTTGAATTAGATTCTGACAGAGGGGCTGATACAGAATTTGAATGATCAAATAGTTCGGGTATAGCGTGCTGAGAACTTTCACTTTTTGCTATTGGTTCTTCAACCTGATTAAAATTGTTAAAAATAAAGAAGGGCAACAGGACCAGTGCCATAGCGACATTTCCTGTAAAAAACACCAAAAGAAATCTCTTGCGATTTTCTTTTTCAGCTTTTTCTCTCTCCAATCGTTTGGATTTTATAGCTTCCCAAGCCAATGGAGGTGGACTTTTCCCCCAATCGCTGAAGACATATTGCAATTGACTATCCATTTTTTGTGACATTTGTTTCAAGGTTTTTTTTAATAAGTAATTGATTTAATTTTTTTCTTGCTCTGGTAAGAAGAACTCTCGAATGCGATTCGCCTATCTGCAGAATTTCAGCGATTTTAGCATGCGACAGTCCGTCTATTGCATATAGATTGAGTACTAATCTGTAATTTTCAGGTAATTGTTTTATTATTTCCAGAACCATTTCGGCATCCATCCAATGGTCTGCTTCATCATTAATATTATCTTCCAGAGTATCTTCGGAATGCTGATTAACTATCACTTCAAGTCTGAGATTTTCAAGGTGTTTTCGCTCTTTTCTCAGAATACTAACCGCAGTATTGACAAATATTCTTGCCATCCAGGTTTTCAGTGTCGATTGACCATTAAATGAATTGAGCGACTGAAAAACATTGATAAAACCTTCTTGAAAAAACTCCAATGCCTGATCCTCATTTCTGGCATATCTCAGGCAAACGCCATACATATAATTCTTATATTCGAGATACAAAGCCGTTTCAGCTTTTGGATCCTTTTTAAGGCATTGGGTCAATATCCATTGTTCATTGATCAATTTCTGAAGGTTTTGAAACTATAGTCGTCGAAAAGTTATTTTCGCTACACTCAATTTCAAAATATATTTAAAGACATTAGAATTTTCTGAGTTGTTGCACAGTTCAATTTACAGAACTAAAAATTTGGGCAAAAAAAAAGCGGAGACCATCATAGACGATCTCCGCAATTGGGTAGTTTAAAATTTATCAGATATAAATGCGATTAATGCGCATATAATTACTGAATCAAGAGTTTGAAGCTGCGAACTTCTTCACCGACTGTAACTCTAACCATGTAGATACCAACCGGCAATTCGTTCAACTTAACTTCACCATTTACTTCACCTTCGCTGATAACCTGACCATTCATATCCATTACAGAATAGTTAGCTGCTTCAGCAACTGCTATTGTAACAGAACCTTTTGAAGGGTTAGGATAAATGCTTACAACTGTAGTTTCAACTGAATTGAAATCAACTTTTCTGATTTCAGAGTAGTTGGCTTCACCACTAAGATCATTCTGTTTTAATCTGTAGAAATTAACAACAGATGGCGTCTTATCAATGAAACTGTAAGAATTCATAATAGAGCTGCTAACCGAACTTTCAACAGTACCGATAGTAATCCAGTTGATTCCATCTATACTACGTTGAACTTCAAAGCTCATATTGTCCTTCTCTTCAGAAGTCTGCCAGCTTACCAATACCGACTTAGTAGCATCTTGCTTTACAGCGTCGAAGCTTACCAATTTAACCGGCAATGGAGTTAAGCCGCTACCAATAGCAAACGGAGAGAATGTTCCGGTATAACCGGTGTAGGTTAAACTGTTAGAACCAGAAGAAGTTGAACCAGTTTGTTTGTTCCATACACCATTCTCATAGTGATAAAGAGTAGCATTGCTTAAGTTGTAGGTTTCGTTGCTGTTCCAGTTGAAAACGAAAGTCAAACCACTGCCACCATTAGGGTTTTGCTTGTGGATGTCCCAGGTACGTTTAACGCGTGGAAGGCTTGAAGTGTAACCAGTGTAACCGTTGT
Organism: Bacteroidota bacterium; assembly: GCA_963169345.1. GTDB lineage: Bacteria > Bacteroidota > Bacteroidia > NS11-12g > UBA955 > JABMMZ01. The sequence goes on along the minus strand of CAUJCT010000019.1, from coordinate 34,188 downwards.
TGTACACTTCGTCGATGATTCTTACAGTCATGTAGTCAGCTGCACCAGAATTATTGGTAACAGTTAATGGATTGTAAGCAGAATTACCTACAGGGAAAGTTTTAGTAGCACCGTTAGGGATGTTCATTTTCAGTTTACCAGTACCAGGAGTTCTGATAAAGCTGCTGCTGTTAGCGTCTTCGATGTTATTAACTGTCAGGTCGTAGTTGCTGATATTAATAATACGGCTGGTTCCATTGAAGTCGAGGTTACCGATAACACGGGTTTGATCGAGCATCAAATCGTTTGGAGCAGAAGTATTAATGACAACGTCGATACCATTATCGGCAACACCACCGCACCAGTTAGTAGATGTTTGCCAAGCTGTGCTTGTACCACCATCCCAACGTGCAACAGTTGTACCGTAGACAGTAACTGTACCATAATCGCTATATGCAGAACCGCAAGAACCATTGGTCAATTTAACTCTGTAAATTCTGTTGGCACCAACACCTGTGTATGACAGGGAAGCTGTAGTATTAGCTACATCAGTCCAGATGATACCGCCATCCGTAGAATACTGCCATTTGTTAATAGTACCTGTGTAACCTGTAAGGGTAAGGGTACCAGAATTACTTGAACCACCGCAATGCTCAGTGCTGCTTACAACACCTCCAACTGGAGCTGTACCTGAAACCACTGTAATGGTATAACCAGGTGTGTAAGAAGGAGAACCACAACCATTGTTTTGAACTGCCGCTCTGAAGTAATAAGTACCAACTGAGCTAAGTGAATAATTCAAACTTGTTGTTGTATTGCTAATGTCGGTGACACTTGAAGCAAAAGTGCTTGAGGTAGATACTTGCCATTTAACAACACTTCCAGAGTTTCCAAACAAAGTAAATTCAGCATCAGAGCCTGCACAAATTGAATTGTTTGCGGCTACAATGTTACCTGCAATTGTTGAGGAAACATAAATTGGAGTAGAAGAAGTGGCAAGACCAGAACAACCACCATTTGTATTAACAATAGCTCTGTAATAAGTTGTATTGCTAATGTTGCTAACGGTGATAGAAGTAGATGTACTTGAAATAGTTGTACCTGCAGTTAAGAAGTTATCTAAAGAAGATTCCCATCTAACAACAGAACCGGTTAAACCAGAAAGAGTAAGAACAGTACTGTTAGTACCTGCGCATTTAGTAACGTTACCACCAGTAATAGTACCAGATGGAGCACCGTTGATATAAAGACTGCGGGTAAACACTACTTGAGAAGATGACAGGTCGTTTGGCATACCACCGTACTCGAAAACGCTACCAATCATTGAACCATTAGGAAAGTCGTTCCAGGTTCCGCTGGATGTGTACATGTGACCATAATCTTCCTCACCAGGAGATGAAGTTGTTTGACCAGGCCAGTCGTTTGGCTCACCAGAAGCCCAGTTGTTATAAACTCCACTAACAGGAGTAATACCACCAGACATCCAGGCGTTTTTACTGATCATCTTCATACCTCTTTCAGGGCCTGTAACCCAATAGAAATTACCATCAGCTGCTGCCTGACTTGCAAAAGCATTGTAACCAAGAGCAGAGTTAATCTGTGAGTAATTGTCTGAACATCCCATCCAGGAGTTCTGACCAATCAATACAGAAATAAAACTGTTTTCAGCCTGACTGGTAATAGTTGCCAAATAACCTTCTCTACCGAAATAGGAGTTGGTAGCTGCAATTGTTTTAGCATCCGACCATGATTTTCCGGTGCTGTAATACTCATAAAAGTGTCCGTTTAGGGGATTGTAGTATTTGTTTCCTACAATAAAACTCACCTGACGGCTTTCAGGATTACATACAGCTGAAGTTGTTCTCAATGTTACTGTACGCAACAAAGCTTGCCAGTTGGCAGCTGATGTTGTTCCAGTGAAAACCAGACTTCTTGTAGAAGTGTTAAATGCAGCGGCAGAAATACCACTAGGTAATGTTCCTGTGTAAGAAAGAACGTCGCCATTTGTGTAACTACCGGTAATAGAAACTGTGAAACCGGTAATGTTACCGTTCGCAGTAAGAGAGAGACCAGCATCAACTACACTAGCAGTGTTGTTGTTGATGGTGTTAACAGAGGTTGTTCCGCTTACGTTGGCTGTAGAAGCTGTTTGAGCGGACGCATCGTTGACTAATGCTAAAGCAAGCACTAGTAAACTACTAAGTAGTTTTTTAGATGCAACTAGAATTTTGTTAGGTGTACTTGTGTAATTTGGATTCATAAAAATGAATTGGGTGCTGCAAAGATATATCGGGAACATCTGTATTTGCAAGGGTTCACAAACCCCTTACACCTTCAATAGTATTAATTACACAAAGCTGCATAAGCCCTATTTTTCAATTTATATATTATAAGACCTTCAACTACCTTTTTGCTTAATTTTCAACTAAAACTATTCAACATTTTCATAAAATGAAACTTGGTTGACTATCCTTTTTTGAACAATTGATACAAATTGAAATGGTATTTTTACTTAGTTAAATTTCAAATTATATCCCGAATTAAAGAACTTTAGAATTTTTATTTTAAAATATAAATTTATCGAAACCCGCTGAATTACTAATACTTAAATCGAAACTCCATCATTTCAAATCCAAAAAAAACTCATTTTGAAAAAATTTTCTCATTTTTTTTCAATTTTTCTCAAAATGTCCAACAACTTACCATTTATTTTAACCATAATTAAAAATATAAAGCGATTAAATGCCTCTTTTTTGACTTAATCGAACACATTTTTCTTAAGTTTCATCCTCTCCTCTCCCTATCATAGTACCTTTTTCGGGCAGCACATTGGGCAAATCTTCTAATGGCATATTGTCCAAATCAGGCTGACCTGCCTGTACCCAGGCTGTATAGATTAAACTGCCAAGCATAATCAATGACGCTTTCAAACGCTCTTCTACCATATCGTTTAGCGACAGGTGATAGGCTCTGCAAAATCTATCCGAATATATCCGCACAATTACAGCACCTCGTTCTTCCCATGAATACTTATCTTCAGGACTAAATCTTCGAGTAACTTCGCGTTCCAGTTTTAATACAGAATCTACTAAAGAGAAACTCCTGTTATAAGCCTCCCAGACATGCTTGTTGGGTTGTTCAAGATATTGGCTTAAACCAGTCAACATATCATAAGAGTCGAAGTACATTTCTGTTATACGACTTTCCCAAAGCGCATGTATGCCTTTCTGACCAGTCTTCTGACCATTGTAATTGGAAGTGGAATGCAGAGGCACATGACAATCTCCAACATAATGCCCAAGATCAGCACTTATGCGAAGAATCTTTTCTTTATCTCTGGCTTTAAAAGCTTCTATTAACCTAAAATACATGTGCATGACATGCCAGGGAACAATTCCGTGTTTTAAAACAGAATCTTTCCCATATTTTTCGATAGCCAGCGAATAATAATGAGGTACTGTATCAAATGGAGCAGCTCGTTCATAATGATCACCATCCATAAAATGTCTGCATGCTTCTGCTGTATCACTGTACCTTCTTTTATCAGCATCAGCAGCATGGAAAACCATAAACTGAACATTGGCCTTGTAAAAACCAAACAATGGTTTGGGCAAAGTGTAAACTGCTAATTCATTTATTTTAGAATGACCATAAAAGCCCCAGGCAAAACCCGAACTAATAAAACCTGAAACGATTGAAATTAATATCCAACTCCTCTTACCAACCCCTCTCATAAACATTCAATACAGGGGCAAAACTAAATTATCAGAATATAAAATAAAAACGCTTTGCGCTGAGAGTATATATTTACAACAGCTAAGTTATATTTTCCTTTTGGAAAGAAATTGTTCTACTGCAATTGGCAATCCTTTGTGCTCCAATTGATGTATCATAGCCTCTATTTGCGGAACATCTGCTCCCTTTGGAATTTCGAAGCTATCCTGATAGATAACTTCTCCCTTATCAAACTCTGAGTTGACCAAATGTATGCTTATACCTGTTTTGGATTCGCCAGCTGCCAATACTGCTTCGTGCACATGATGACCATACATGCCCTTGCCGCCATATTTAGGCAATAAGGATGGATGCAAATTGATGATCCTGCCATCAAATGCTTCAATAAAATCTGCAGGGACCAACCAAAGAAAACCGGCCAATACTATAATATCTGGTTGATACTTGCTTACTTTTTGAATGACCTCATCTGTTTCATAGTAAGCATGTTTATCAAATACGACCGTTTCAACATTTTCGCGTTGTGCTTTTTCAATAACGCCTGCCTGCTTTTTATTACAAAAAACAGCTTTAACTTCAGCAAAACCTTTTCCATTGAAATGTTGAATTAAATTCAGTGCATTGCTGCCGCTGCCTGAAGCGAATATGATAATAGTGTACATTATTTAATGCTTAAAGCAATTGACTCAATAATACGCAAATCCTTTTCCTTAATGTTCAGTTCAGGCTTATATATAAACCCTTCAAATGCAAATATGGTAGAAGTACCCGGGACTCTGGTAACATAGCGAATAAAAGGACCGCTCATCATGATGCCATCTATATTCCACCAGGCTCTTATTTTGGTAAAAGGATGACCATTTATCTGAACCACATCACTATGACGGGCAGGATAAGCTTCACTCTCTGAAGTTCCCATATAGGTGCCCTTAATTTCACCTTTAATGTGATATTTGATAACAGAATCCCTGTTGGCACAAATTTTTGAATAGGTAAAATCCAGCGCTGAATCCTGATATGGATAGGCATGGGCAATCAAACCAATTTTGCGAGAAGCATTGCCATTTTCAATATTCGATTCAAACCACCAGAAACCATTTCTGTGTTCAATCAGTTTAAAATCTGAAGGCACTTTGAACCCCATTCCGAGTTCTTTTCTCATGGCCGTCCCATCATCCATTGCAGCAGCATTTTGACCATATAACAAACCATATTGGTCTTTAATCTCATTATCTACCAATAAAACTCTCAATTTTTTCTCTGCAGACTTTAATTTAGACTGAATGCTGGCGTCATCTTTTCCAAAAAGAAAAACGATGTGCTGACATTTGGCAAACTTATCTATAGATTCTTTGATATCGATACCTGAATTCTGAATATACTTATTGATTTCTTCATCTGTAAAGTCTTCCAACACATCATCGAGTTTTCCTTTGCTATCTTCAGTAACTAAAACCAGGATTGATTTCTGATTATTAAAAAACTGAAAAAACTCATCCGGAGCAGGTTTGAGAAGTTCCGAGAATGGGCTACCCCCGGTAAATGAAGCATCTTCAGCTAAAAAAACCTGATCGAGTGTTGCTGATATAGCTTTATGAACATCAGCATCTGCAACTACGGTAAGTGTACCCAATTTTCCGACTGACAGAGGTAGTTCTTTATTAGAACGGGAGCAGGAACTTAAAAACAAGAAAATTAAGAGAGCATAACAAAATTTTTGAATTGTAAACATATATTAATTGGGATAGGTATATAATCGAATCAGCTTGCCTTTTCCTATAGGGGTGTGAGGAGAAGCAATTCCATTCATTTCGCAAATGCGGTCCATATCGAACTCTTTAAACCTTGAGCAGATATCATAAATAGTTTGTGATTCGTAATCTGTAATGTAGTACAGGAATCCTAAAGGGCCATGAGATACAGGCAAAACGACCTGTCGATTTGAGTATATTTTAATTCTTCTTCCAGCCTTAAGCTTAGTGGACTTTAAACCATTCCATCTTTTTATTGAGGCGACAGACACATTGTATTGAGCTGCAATTTGCTGAATCGTCTGGCTTTTTTTAACTGTATGGTAAACCATCTCCGATTCAGTCCGTATGTAGTTATTAGGATTAAACGAATTATTGCTGATAGCATAAACACTGTCCTGCCATTCAGCAAGTTGCATGGCTTTTGTATAAGGCAACACCACTCTTTTATCTTCGATATTTTCAGGGATAAAGCCATTTTTATAAACACTGTTCCACTCGAGCTGTTCCACTTCACTTACGTTAACCAAAGCACAGACATACTTCATATCCACCGGACAACACAAATAAACAGGCACTAAAGTTTCACTGGCTCTAAGGATATTAAAGTCTTCGTGTTCAGGTGGCGAGAATGTCATCAGAAAGGCAGTTGCCAGAAATTTTGGTACATAGTTTTGTGTTTCTTTAGGTAAGTATCTCTTAATTTCCCAAAATGTCCTTTTACCTCCTGAATTTCTGATAGCTTTGTTGACATTTCCTGGACCGCCGTTGTATGCTGCAAGCGCCAGCAACCAGTCGCCGTAAATATTGTACATGCTTAAAAGGTAATCACAGGCTTTTTCAGTACTTTTATAAATATCTTTTCTCTCATCCAATTCAGAGTCAATAGCCAAATCCATCATTCTCCCGGTAGCAGGCATAAACTGCCACAACCCAGTGGCACCGCACCAGCTGACGGCGTTGGTACTTAAAAGTGACTCAACAATAGACAGGTACTTAATTTCAGCCGGCATGCCTTTTTTATCCAGCACTTCTTCGAATACAGGGAAGTAGAGATCTTTCCTGTTACAGGCTTTGTAGAGGAAGCTGCTGGAAGGATGTTTCATATAGGTCATTTGCTGAACAACACTTGGATCGAATTTAAAACTAATCGTAGTGCCCATCATGGCAACCAGTTCATTGAATCTGGCTTCATTCATATTGATTACCTCTTCGGTACTGAGTCGCACCGGAGGCACATCCACTACCCTTTCCAGAAAAAGGTGAGTTAAACTATCTATTCTTGTTATGGTATTATTCTGAGCACTAGCCCAATTGAAAACCAAACAAAAAGAGAGTAAGTAAAGTAATTTTCTCATTTTTCAAACGCTGCACAAAGCTAAATTTGAAAAACGCAAAAAACAACGATTTTATTATCATTTTCCATTGGATTAAGGGCAAAATTCCTTATTTTTGTACAAACGACGGGGAACTTATGTCTGACAATAAAAAGGGGTTAGTCACTTTCAATGAACTAGCCAAAGAAGCTTTTGCCATGCAACCACTAGAGATGGCAGCTCCTTTAAAAAAACACCACACAGGCCTTCAAATAGGCATACCCCGGGAAATCACTTCTCAAGAAAACAGAGTCCCTTTATCTCCTTCTGCCATAGAATTTCTGGTTCACAACGGCCATGAAATCATAATAGAGTCAAAGGCAGGAGCAGCCAGCAATTTCAGTGATGACAGATTCAGCGAAGCAGGCGCTAAAATTGCACATTCTCATGAGGAAATCTTCAAAGCGGATGTCATTTTAAAAATTGAACCACCTACCGATGCCGAAATTGAGCTTATGCGACCTGAACAACTTCTGATTTCAGCGCTTCAGCTCGACCAGATTAACCCTGTTACTCTGAATAAACTATTATTAAAACGGGTCAATGCCATTGCATACGAATTTCTGCAGGACGACTCTGGTTCATTTCCAATTATCAGAGCCATGAGTGAAATGGCTGGTCACGCTTCCATACTCTTAGCTTCCGAATACCTCAATAATGCCAATATTGGCAAAGGTGAATTATTGGGTGGATTCACTGGCATTCCTCCAACTCAGGTGGTCGTTATTGGTGCGGGTGCAGTAGGTGAATATGCCTGCAAAGCCGCAGTTGGACTAGGTGCCAATGTGAAAGTTTTTGACAATGAGCTCTACCGCCTGAGAAGATTACAGGACAATATGGGTGGTAAAATATTTACTTCGACCATCCAGCCTAATATTCTAGCCGAAGCTTTGCGTCAATGTGATGTTGCCATTGGTGCGCTTAGAGGCGAACAAGGCAGAAGTCCGGTTGTGGTGACAGAAAAAATGGTTTCGCAAATGAAGCCTAACAGCATCATTATTGACGTTAGCATTGACCAGGGCGGTATTTTCGAAACTTCAGAAATCACCAATCACAAAAATCCAATATTCAAAAAACACGATGTCATTCACTATTGTGTACCGAATATTACGGCAAGAGTTTCACGCTCAGCTAGTTACGCATTAAGCAATATTTTCACACCCCTGTTAAATGACATGGCCAATTACGGTGGTTTTCACGACTTGATTAAGATTGCCAAAGGATTTAGAAATGGTGTATACATCTACAAAGGTCATTTGGTGAACGATTCACTTGCCAGAAGATTTGGCATGAAGTACAAGGACCTCAATCTGCTATTAAACTTATTTTAAAATCAGGCTTTTGACTGAAGAACGACAGAACCGCTGGCTTTGTCGTGCATTGCGCGTTTGAAAGGATCAAGGCTGACATTGAGAAAGGAAATCCATCCTAATAAGATTTTCATGATGGATCTGAAGTATGCCTGAGTGAGGGTGATTTTTCTATGCGGGTCATCAAAACTGCGTATTTTAATCCCCATAGTTCGCTGACCAATAGTACCACCGCTCCTTGTCAGAAGTGGGTCATAAAGCAATGCAACACTGAAGAACAAGGCAATTTTCAATCCTACTAAAGCACCATCCATGTGCGAAAACACGAAGGACCTGAAGAGCACAACCAACCCAATTATAATCCAAAAATCAACGAATAAAGCTTGTATTCTGCTGACAATGGAAGGGAAGATTTTCTCTTCATCAAATTCAATAGAATCTAAATCTTTCGCAGTCATAATTGCACTGACGAAAGTACTTTTTTATTGGAAAGATGTATTTAGCTAAGACAAATAAGTATCCACAAATTACTCATGAAGTATCCACAGAACTTCGAGTAATTCGACCAGGTTTTCATATTTAGTTTTGCCCATCAGCGACTTATAATTATCAGTCAGGTTGGTGAGGCAATCTCTGACTTCGGTCGCCATCTTCATCCCTTTTGCAGAGAGTAAGACGATGCTGGATCTTCTGTCTTGCTTGTTTACCTGCGTCTTAATGAAACCTAAATTGGCCATTTCAAGGAGTAATTTACTAATTGCCTGCTTGGTAACGCCACATTCCTCAGCAATTCTAACAGTAGTGCTCCCTTCTTTGTAAAGAATCAGGAAAATAGGTAGATAAGAAGATTTAAAATTTTTGAATCCTCTGTAGTGTACCTCTGCCTCAATCTGTGAATCCAATTTTCTTCTGAGCTTGGAAACCAATATCAGCAGATTGTGGAAGTTGAGGTTTTGGTTTTTTGGTCGTGCCATAATTTTTTGAGAGTTTTAAAGTGTATTTCGATTATTTTCTGACATTATTGCTTCTATTTCTTCAACTTCCAAAGGCATTTTTATTTCATCCATTAAATCATAAGGACCTTTTTCAGTTATTAAAATATTATTTTCCAAGCGTATTCCGATGTTCTCTTCGCGTATATAAATACCCGGCTCACAGGTAAAGAGCATACCGGCCTTCATAGGTTCGTAACGCATCCCTACATCATGTACATCAATTCCCAGAAAATGGCTGGTTCCATGCATGAAGTACTTTTTATAGGCAGGCCAGGAAGGATCTTCCTTTTTTATTTCATCCATAGTTAGCAGACCAAGGTCTACCAATTCCTTCTCCATTAACTCCTTCCCTACTATTTTGTGATATTCCATCAACATAGTGCCGGGAACCAGTAATTTCGTTGCAGCTCTCATCACTCTTAACACTGCATTATATACATCTTTTTGCCTTTGAGTGAACTTACCATTTACTGGCAAAACACGGGTCATGTCACTGGCATAATTGGCGTAATCAACACCACAATCCACCAATAACAAATCCCCATCTTTGCAAGGTTTGTTATTATCTATATAATGCAAAACACAAGCACTTTCACCACTGGCTACAATTGGATGAAACGAGTGACCTGTCGCCGCATTGCGTATATATTCATGAATCAGCTCTGCTTCTACTTCATATTCCATTACACCAGGTTTTGTAAATCGCAAAATCCGTTCAAAACCTTTTTTGGAAATTGAAATGGCATGTCGGGTCAGAGACATTTCAATATCCGATTTTATGCTTCTCAATCTTTGCAAAATCGGAGCAGCTCTGTGATAATGATGCAAAGGGAACATATCCTTTATCTGACGGGCAAAATCAAGATCACTGTAAGGAGATTTGTATGCAAAGCGATCATTTTCATTTAAAGTCAGATAAATATTTTCAGCATAATTAACTTTAGCACGAATGGTTTCAAAAAATGCATCATTCCACTGGATATTTTTAATACCGGAAGCAGCAGTAGCTTCTTCTTTGGTGTATTTATGACCATCCCAGACGGCGATAATGTCATTGGTTTGTTTTAAAAACAAGACTTCTTTGAAAGCTTCTTCAGGAGAATCAGGATATAAAACTAAAAAACTGTCTTCCTGATCGATACCTGTCAGCCAGAACAAATCAGAATTTTGTTTAAAGTCAAGGTTGGCATCACCATTTCTAACAAATTCATAATTGCTTCTGAAAATAGCAATACTATTAGGTTTCATCTGAGCAACAAATCTTGCGCGATTTTCTATAAACAAGCGATTATCAATACCTTGATACTTCATAAAACAAGGCGAAGGTAATCAAAAAAATGACAATTGTTTTAAATCTCTGTGAAAACTTCTGACTTTTACTCGATATAAATCGAGCTTAAGCCCTGAATTTCTGACATTTATTCTATATGCCCTTGATGCATCTCCGCAATATTTAGTTGGAAATATTAAACAAAGTTGACCTTATATTAAATTAAACTTAAATATAATATTCAAGCGGTTTCTGCGAGCATATCAATGAAAAGGAGTACCAATTTTTTATTATTATTCATAATCTTGTAACTTTTATAGCACCAAATGTGTTTTAGACGAAAGGGTATATTTATGGGATTAAAAATTTACAAATTACTAATTGCCGCATTGTTCATGACTATACAGAATATCAATGGACAAAACATCAGCGGGAATTTCGATGCCTATGAAATGGGGGCCTGGGCTATGACACAGCACAATTCTATTTGTTTGAAAATTTATAATGCTATTAAAAACAACAAGTCGAAAGTCATTAACATTGACAGAGCTTCAGCACTGAAACAACTTGGAGGATTAAGTTTTGACACCTTTTATACAAAATTAGAAATCATAATTGAATCGTATTATACGCCACCAAATGATAGAGCATATTTGTATCTTAGTATAAATGACAAAGCAACTAGCTTTCAGATTGACAAAAAAAAACCTGAAATTATAATAGAATCCTCCTTCATCAAAAATTTAAACGATGAAGAGCTAGCCTATTTAAGATTTTTTGACATTGACGGAAAAGCCTTTTTCGACTCAATACCTTTGATTAGCAAAAAACTAATATTCGATTTAAATCTTCAACTTTACAGAGAGTCTTCAAATTCTTTATCAGTTGCATACATAAATGATTCTCTCAAAACATTGCTAACCAAAGAGCAAAAACTAACAAGAGGCGGTTTGGAAGTTGTTGTTTTTATTCATACAGATCCCGATGATCCAACTATTGGGATAGATTCTGTCTATTACATCCCTTATGAAACTCAGATTAAAGACAGCCTTCGGTATATAGGAATAAATTATGTATTGAGCTTTGCCAACTCAAGTTTCTCAATTTCAGCTTTAAGCTCTACCTACGAGTCCTTAAGAAGCATAAAAACATATAATCTTTATCCATTTGGCTATCTAAAAATTAACGAGATTCAGACACTAACATTATCTGAAATAAATTTCATAACTTATTTGATTCGATTTTCAATGAATGACAAATTAAAAACCCATAGGGAAATACTCAATTTATATTTTAATTCCTTTAAAATTCAGCCTATTTATTTTACAAAATAAAACAGTGAAAGATAGTTTACACAGTGTATTTATAACAGTACTTGTCTAAATAAGTGTTTTAGAAAATTCTAATTAAGACTATAGTATCAAACCATCTTTCATCACCAGTTTTCTATCCGCCATATTGGCAAATTCTTCGTTATGGGTTACGATGACGAAGCTATGTCCGAAGTCATCTCTCAACTTTAAAAAGAGTTTGTGTAATTCGCTTGCATTTTTACTATCCAGATTACCACTTGGTTCATCCGCAAAAACGACTTTAGGATTATTGATAAGCGCTCTTGCCACAGCACATCTTTGTTGTTCGCCACCCGATAGTTCAGAAGGTTTATGAGTGAGTCGGTGACTGAGCCCGAGATATTCGAGCAACTGTTTCGCTTTTTCTTCCGCTTGTTTTTTGGGAGTACCTGCAATATAAGCCGGAATACATACATTTTCAAGGCAAGTAAATTCAGGTAAAAGCTGGTGAAACTGAAAAATGAATCCAATACTTTTATTTCGAAATTGAGCCAGTGCTTTGTTTTTCAGTTTTGAAACCTCCGTATTATCATAGAGTACTTCGCCCGAGCTTGCCGAATCCAAAGTCCCCAGTATTTGCAATAAAGTCGTTTTACCAGCTCCCGAATCGCCAACGATAGAGACAATCTCCTTGTCTTTAACTTCAACATTAATGCCTTTAAGCACTTGAAGTTTACCGTAGTATTTGACAATATTCCTGGCTTGAATCATGCTTCGCGAAATTGGTTCATATTTTATTCATATCAAAACAATATTTTTTGTAATTTCGCCCACGTTTTTAAACGAACCATAACCATTTAAGCAAATGAATATTCACGAATATCAAGCGAAACAAATCCTCAAATCCTATGGTGTTGCCATACAGGAAGGTATTGTTGCAGACACTCCGGAAGCGGCAGTACAAGCAGCAAAAGACATTCAGGCTCAAACCGGCAGCTCATGGGTTGTTGTTAAAGCCCAGATTCACGCAGGCGGCAGAGGTAAAGGTAAAATAGAAGGCAGCGAACAAAGAGGTGTTGCTGTTGCCAAATCGCTTGATGATGTTAAAACTATTTCTTCCAATATGCTTGGAAATACTTTGGTAACCATTCAAACTGGAGCCAAGGGTAAAAAAGTCAATAAAGTATTGGTAGCGCAGGATGTTTTCTATCCCGGTGCAAGCGAGCCAAAAGAATATTATATGAGTGTTTTGCTTGACAGAGCAAAAGGTCAGAATGTCATCATTTACACTACTGAAGGTGGTATGGACATTGAAGAAGTTGCTGAACACAGTCCTGAAAAACTTCACAAAGAATGGGTTGACCCTAAAATTGGTTTTCAGGGTTTTCAAGCAAGAAAAATCGCTTTCAACCTTGGTTTAAGCGGTCAGGCAGAGAAAGAAATGGAAAAATTCGTAACTGCTCTTTACAAAGCATACGAAGAAACCGATAGCGCCATGTTTGAAATCAATCCGGTATTAAAAACTTCTGATGATAAAATCATTGCAGTTGATGCTAAGGTTGACCTGGACGAAAACGCATTGTACCGTCACAAAGATTACGAAGCATTAAGAGACGAAAGTGAAGAAGATCCTACTGAAGTAGAAGCAAAAAAATACAATCTTAACTACGTTAAACTCGATGGTAATGTTGGCTGTATGGTGAATGGTGCCGGTTTGGCAATGGCCACTATGGACATCATTAAATTAAGCGGTGGTGAACCTGCCAACTTCCTGGATGTTGGAGGAACGGCCAATGCTGAAACAGTAGAAGCCGGATTTAAAATCATTTTAAGTGACCCTAACGTAAAAGCTATATTAATCAATATTTTTGGTGGTATTGTTAGATGCGACCGTGTTGCTCAGGGTGTTGTGGATGCTTACAAAAAAATGGGCAATATCCATGTCCCTATCATTGTAAGATTGCAAGGCACCAATGCTGAAGAAGCTAAAAAATTAATTGACGAAAGTGGATTACAAGTGAAATCTGCTATCCTCTTAAAAGAAGCTGCAGAACAAGTTAAAGCTGTATTAGCTTAATAATAATTTAAAAATTTTGAAAAATCTTCCTGTTAAAATCAGGAAGATTTTTTTTTGAATACGTTGAACATCTTTTTTCATTCATTCAACAAATTTTTAAACACAAATATTTAATTCTATTTCTGCATGTTGCGGTATTGTGAATGAAATGGGGCTAATTTTAACTTTTTAATTAACTCAATTTTGTTTGAATGTTCTTACTTTTGCATTAAATCAATAAACATTATGGGATTTATATCAGAATTTAAAGAGTTCATTAACAAAGGCAACGTAGTTGACTTAGCTGTTGCCGTAATTTTGGGTGGTGCATTTCAAACGATTGTGACATCACTGGTTGATGACATCATTATGCCAATTATCGCTATGATTGGCGGATTTGATCAAATTGAAAATTTAAAAGCCGGACCATTTACGTATGGTAAATTTATTGCGGCTACTATTAAGTTCTTACTCATTGCAATGGTATTATTTAGCATTGTAAAAATTATGAACAAAGCAAAAGAGACCATTAAAGAAGAAGAGTAATCACTAATCGACATTATTATTTAATGCCGGGAACTCTTCCGGCATTTATTTTTTAACTTAAATCACACATAGAACATGAAATATTCTAAATTAATTTTCAGCCTGATTTTTACAGGCTGCAGTGCGCTTTTTGCACAATCAGATGAGGATGTCAAAAAAAAGGCCTCAGAAGGAAACACTGTAAAGGATATCAAAGATACAGGTTGGGTGAAAGGGGGCTTCTTTACAACGAATTTCTCTAACACAACATTTTCAAACTGGGCTCAGGGTGGAACCAATAACACTTCTATTGTTGCCACATCCAGTTTGTTTGCCATCCACAGACACAAATCGGGTAAACAAATCTGGGAAAACTATTTGGATCTGGCTTATGGATTAATGAGAAACGGAGATGGTAAAATCGATGACCCTTCCAATCCAAGTCAAAGAATAACCAATCCTTTTATTAAGAACGAAGACAAGCTAGTTTTCCTGACCAAATACGGACGCAGAATCAATGACAAACTGAACTATTCAATCTTATTCAGTTTAAACACTCAGATGTTTCCGGGTTACGAATCCACTGACGTGCTGAGAAGAAACAACCACGTTTCCAATTTCCTTGCTCAGGGATTTGGCTATTTGTCTGTCGGTATAGACTATAAACCTACCTCCTATTTTTCAGTTTATGTTTCTCCGGTAACGGCGAAATACACTATCTTGCGAGAGCAGAGACTGGCTGATATGGGGTTGTATGGTATGACACCTGCTGAATACGACACAACAGGTTCGTATATGGGTGTTACACCTAAAAAGATTAAAGACGGACAAACCTTCAGAAAAGAGTTGGGTTGGTACATCAATCTAGGATTTAACAAAGAAGTGATGAAAAACATCAGCTGGCAATCACGACTGGAGTTTTTCCAAAACTACAAGACAATGGCTCCTGAAAGAATAGATATCAACTGGCAGAACACCATCAACATGAAGGTAAACAAATATATTTCCGTATCTTTGATTAACCAAGTGATATGGGACTATGATGTAGATACCATTGCAGATGAAGAAGGCACACAAAGAAACTGGCAATTGAAGAATTTCTTTGGAGTTGGATTTTCTGCCCGATTTGGAGACAAATTATAAGAATATTAATGCCCCTGTTGGAAATCATACCGCAAAATCCTGATGACAGAAAACTGCAGCAAATGTGCAGTGTTTTGAAATCGGGTGAAGTTATCATCATTCCAACGGATACGATATACGGTTTTGTATGTCTGCTTTCCAACAGGACCGGCATTGAAAAAATTTGCAGGCTGGTTGGCAAAAAACCTGAGAAGGCAAATCTGTCAATCATTTGTTCGGATTTAAAACACATCAGCGACTATACCCTTCAGTTCGACAAGAACACTTACAAACTGATGAACAGAAATCTTCCCGGTCCATTCACATTTATACTGAAAGCCAACTCGAAGGTACCTAAACTATTTTTAAACAACAGAAAAACGATAGGTATCAGGGTACCAGGCCATACCATTCCTGTAAAATTGGTTGAAATGTGCGGTGAACCACTAGTGAGTGCCTCTGTTCATTTACCCGGCAATCTAGAAGTGATTATGACAGACCCTTTTGAAATGGAAAAGGCTTACAGGCAAAACATCAATTGGGTAATAGATGCAGGTATAGGCGGCCAGATGGGTTCGGCTATTATCGACTGCAGCAGTGAGACACCTGAGCTCTTGCGTGAAGGCCCGATTCCAGTTACTTAAACAACAGATATATAAACGAATAGCCCAATTTTCATGGCTTAAATAAGTCATTCCTTTGCCAGAGGGGCTCATTTTTTAAAAAAAATGTCGAAAAATTTACTTAAAATTGCATTTGAATTAGCCTTGTTCAGTCAAGCTAATAAAAAGCGAATCAACAAATGGCAGAAAACGATATCTCAATAAAAGTGAATATAGGTGACAGGATATATCCACTGAGAATTCAGGCCAGGGAAGAGGAATACGTAAGAAAAGCAGCAAAGCTATTGAATGAAAAAATGGGATTTTTCAACAGCAATTTTTCTGTAAAAGACAAAATAGACGGCCTTGCAATGGCTGCCTTGGAGTTTACAGTAGAATCTTTGAACAAGTCGAATGAAAACATACAATACCAGCAACATGTGCAGGATTTCACTCCAATAGAGGTTGAAATCGAAGCCATTGAACAGATTCTAACGGAAAAACCTTAAGCTTTTATTAGTCCTGCAGGCAATTCAATAATATAAATATATACTATTGAAATGAGCGTATTAATGTACATCGCAATCGGACTACTGGTAGGGCTTTTCATCGGCTATTTCGCCGGAATGCCACTGGTAAAGAAACAACAGCAAGCCGCAGCAAATCTTTTATTAGAGGAAGCAAAAAGCAAAGCTGAAGCCATCAAACAAAGTAAAATGCTGGAGTCAAAGGAAAAATTCCTGGCTCTGAAAGCGGAACATGAAAAAGAGGTTCAACGCAGGAATTCTGAAGTTCAGAGTGCAGAAAACCGAATCAAACAAAAAGAACAATCTTTAGATGACAGAATCAGGTCATACAAAGTTAAAGAAGACGAACTTGAGCGTGTTAAAAACCAATTAACTACTCAGCAAAGTGCTCTTGCAAAAAAAGAGAATGAACTAGAACAAAGCCGTCAGCAGCAAATCAAAATGCTTGAAAAAGTTGCCAATCTTTCAGTTGAGGAAGCTAAATCTCAAATGCTGGAAGCAGTTAAAGCGGATGCGCATACAGATGCCATTGCTCAAAGCAAAATCATCATTGAAGAAGCCAAACTTAACGCTACAAAAGAAGCCAGACGTGTGGTACTTCAAACCATTCAAAGAACAGCTGCAGAAACTGCTATTGAAAACACAGTAACGGTTTTCAATCTTGAAAATGACGATATCAAAGGTCGTATCATTGGTCGTGAAGGTCGTAATATCCGTGCCCTTGAAGGAGCTACCGGTATTGAAATCATTGTGGATGATACCCCAGAGGCAATTGTATTGTCAGGTTTTGATCCTGTAAGAAGAGAAATCGCCCGATTGTCATTGCACCGCCTTGTTGCAGATGGCAGAATTCACCCGGCCAGAATTGAAGAAATTGTAGAAAAAACCAAGAAAGATATAGAGCAGGAAATTATTGAAATTGGTCAAAGAACAGTGGTTGATTTAGGTATCACAGGACTGCATCCTGAACTGATTCGTATGGTTGGTCGTATGCGTTACCGTTCTTCTTATGGTCAGAATCTGTTAAAACACTCACGTGAAGTTGCTAATCTTTGCGCTACTATGGCTTCAGAATTAGGATTAAACGCTAAACTGGCCAAACGTGCAGGATTGTTACACGATATTGGAAAAGTGCCGGAAGATGATGCTGAAACTCCACACGCATTGCTTGGTATGAAGTGGGCTGAAAAATACGGCGAACATCCTGAAGTAGTGAACGCCATTGGAGCTCACCACGACGAAATTGAAATGACCAGTATGCTTTCTCCAATCATTCAGGCTTGTGATGCTATCAGCGGTTCAAGACCAGGTGCCAGAAGAGAAGATACTGAAAACTACATCAAACGACTTAGAGATCTCGAAGCATTAGCCATGAGTTTCAAAGGAGTTGATAAAGCTTTTGCAATTCAGGCAGGCCGCGAGCTTCGCGTAATGGTTGACAGTGAAAAAGCAACAGATACAGAAGCTGATAATCTCAGTTTTGAAATCTCCCAGAAAATCATGAAAGAAATGATTTATCCGGGTCAAATAAAAATTACAGTCATCAGAGAAAAAAGAGCTGTGAACTTCGCTAAATAAGCGAAGTTCTTTTTTTTTAATATGGCCAACAGCATAGGAAAAAGTCTTGTTTTTACCTCTTTTGGGGAGTCTCATGGACCTTTTATCGGAGGTGTGCTGGATGGTTTTCCTGCCAATATCGAAATTGATTTCAATTTTATTGACCAGGAATTGAAGAGAAGAAGACCAGGGCAATCTGAATTAAGTACCAAGCGAAATGAATCGGATGCCTGTGAAATAATTTCAGGCGTTTTTAATGGTAAAAGCACTGGTGCTCCAATAGCTTTTCTAATACCTAATAACGACCACAATTCTAAAGATTACGAACAGTTGAAATCGGTGTACCGTCCTGGTCATGCCGATTTTGTTTATGACAAGAAGTATGGTATCCGTGATTACAAAGGCGGAGGAAGAAGCAGTGCAAGAACTACAGCCTCCTGGGTAGTAGCTGGTGCTCTTGCAAAACTGTTATTGATTAAATCCTTCGATTGTCAAATCCAGTCTGTTGTAGCCTCTGTGCACGATATCAA
Organism: Bacteroidota bacterium; assembly: GCA_963169345.1. Taxonomy (GTDB): domain Bacteria; phylum Bacteroidota; class Bacteroidia; order NS11-12g; family UBA955; genus JABMMZ01. The sequence goes on along the minus strand of CAUJCT010000019.1, from coordinate 15,561 downwards.
TGTTCCTGAAATTTATACTGTTGACTGGAGTCAGGCAGAGCAATCGATAGTGCGCTGTCCGGTACCGGCTATCTCCGCAAAAATGGAGGAAAAGATCAAACAAGCCAGAGACAGTGGGGATAGTTTGGGAGGCACAATTGCTACAAAAGTGACAAATTGTCCTGTTGGCTTTGGAGAGCCTTTATTTGACAAACTGAATGCAGACCTTGCAAAATCGATATTCAGCATTAATGCTGTAAAAGGCATTGAGTTTGGAAAAGGATTTGCGAGTACCTTAATGTACGGAAGTGAATACAATGATGGGGCATTAAGCCTCGATAACAAAGAGGGAGGTATAACGGCAGGAATCAGCAATGGACATTCCATAGAATTTCTGACAGCTTTTAAACCTGTTTCCAGTATTTCTAAACCACAAAATGTTATGGACACCGATGGAGAAATACGGGAGTTAATAATTGAAGGAAGGCATGATCCATGTGTTTTGCCACGGGCTGTGCCAATTGTGGAAGCGATGACAGCCTTGGTGGTAGCTGATCACAGCCTTTTAAACCTTAAATTCACTAAAATATGACAGAATTATGACAGAATGTTTTAACATTCGAGAGTCTAAATAAAAACAAAGTAAATAACAACCTAAGGTAAATAATGAAAAAGTTAGCGTTAATCAGTGTTTTGACCATTTTTAGCAGCAGTGTTCAATCCCAATGTCTTACGGACCACTATCACAAGGAAGCCAAGCAAACAAATCCTTCTATTCAGCAGATAGAAGAGACTTTTTATAACAATGTCGCACAGGTTGGTCAAACAAAAAGGGCCACCAAATTTATCATTCCAGTCGTTTTTCACGTAATCCATACCAACGGACCAGAGAACATTACACAAGCTCAGATTGAAGATCAGATAAGAGTTTTGAATGAAGACTTTAGTTTTAAAAACACCAACAGAACCAGTATTCGTTCACAGTTTACAGGTGTTACAGCCGATTGCGAAATCGAATTCAGACTGGCAAGAATAGACCCACAAGGCAATTGTACAAATGGTATCAACCGAGTGTATAGTCCTTTGCACGTAGATGCCAGAGACAATGTTAAGTCGATTTCAGGTGCAAGATGGGATAACAGAAAATACCTCAATATCTGGACAGTAAGTTCAATCAAAGACCAGAGTGGTTCAGGAGGAATAACTTTAGGGTATGCCTATCTGCCTTATGCAGTTGCCGGAGGTTTAGGTAACATGGATGGTATAGTGATGCGTGCAGATTACGTTGGTACAATTGGTACCGCAGTAGTTTCGGGAGCAGGCAGAACATTGACACATGAAGTTGGTCACTATTTAGGTTTGCTTCACACTTTTGAGGATGGATGTTCAGGAACAGGTGCATCAGCCGGCGATCGTTGTGCAGATACACCACCGGTTGCTGGAACATTTACAAATGCCTCCTGCCCTGTTAATGGCAATTCTTGCAATACAGATGCACCAGACTTAATTGACCAGTGGGAAAACTTTATGGATTACTCAACAGGTACCTGTCAGGCGATGTTTACCATCAATCAAAAGAGCATCATGCACAGTACCTTAACCAATTATACGTTCCGTATATCATTGGTTTCAGCCAATAACCTGATAGCAACAGGTATTAATTACAGCAATACTGCACCAGTAGCATTTTTCAGCAGCAGCAAAAAAGAAGTCTGTGTTGGTGAAGCAGTTTCATTCTACGACATATCATGTAAAGCTTTGGTAACATCCAGACAATGGACCTTGCAAGGCGCAAACATTACATCAACCAATAAAGACACTCCGGTTGTAACTTATAGCCAGCCTGGTAAATACAAAGTTACTTTAATGGTATCCAACGGCAATGGTTCAAATACATTGGCAGTTGAAGAGTACATAACAGTAAAACCTCGTGTTGCTATAGACAAACCTAGCGTATATCAAAACTTTGAGAGTCCAACCTGGAATGTTGCCACTGGATGGTCGATTCTGGATGCAGGAACTTATAAATTTGTAAGAGATACAACTGTAACTGCCTATAAAAATTCAGCATGCCTTAAAGCACCAATATCCACTACGGTTCCTATGGGACAGCGTTTCCAACTGGTAACTCCTGCAATCGACTTACGTCCTTTGAGCGGTAAAAATCCAAAAATATCTTTCATGGTAGCCACTCAGAGAAAGTCGACTACTTCAACTGAAGAATTGAGAATTTACTACTCCAGAGGATGCGATAACAACTGGACACAGTTCTTATACAGAAACGCCAATTTCATTTCTTATACCACAGCTACTTCGACAGGATTTACGCCAACATCAAGCAATATGTGGAAGCAGATTTCATTCAGTTTAAACGCTTATGAAAACGACAGCAATGTATCGTTCATGATAGAGATTACAGGAAATCAAGGCAATCCAATTTATCTTGATGCTATTAATATTGGTCAATTCAATACAGATGTTACTGAAATTGAAAAGAGCATTGAATTGAATGTATATCCAAATCCAAGTGAGAATCTTTTAAACATCGATTATGTCAATTCAAGTGGCACAACCGAAGTTTGGTTAGAGAATATAGAAGGAAAAAGAATTGCCACAATTTTGCAAGAAACCGACCAAAATGGACAAATTCACTTGGTTTGGAACAGAGATTTGTCAATTTCTTCGGGCATTTACGTATTAAAAATAAAATCAAATAACCAAATTTTCAATAAAAAGGTAATATTTGCAGATTGATAATATTATCTGATGACGAAAAATTTAGTTATTGTAGAGTCACCGGCCAAAGCGAAGACGATAGAGAAATTTCTGGGGAAAGATTACACGGTCAGGTCAAGTTTCGGACACATACGCGATCTTGATAAAGGTGACAATGCAATTGACATCAAGAATGGTTTTAAACCCAACTACGTCGTATCCCCTGACAAAACCAAGGTAGTCGCCGAACTTAAAAAGTTAGCCAAAGAGAGTGAAACTGTCTGGTTAGCATCGGATGAGGACCGTGAAGGAGAAGCTATATCCTGGCATTTATTTGAAGTATTGGGATTAAAAGAAGATAAAACCAAGCGTATTGTCTTCCATGAAATCACCAAACCGGCAATAGAAAATGCCATTAAGAACCCTAGAAAGATTGATAAAGCATTAGTTGATGCACAGCAGGCAAGAAGAATTCTGGACAGATTGGTGGGTTTTGAACTCTCTCCTATTCTATGGAAAAAAGTGAAACCATCATTGTCTGCCGGTCGTGTGCAATCTGTAGCAGTGCGTTTGATTGTCGAGAGAGAAAGAGAGGTTAACAATTTCAACTCTCAAAGCGATTTCAGAATCTTTGCTGAGTTCACAAAAGAAGGACAGTCAAAGGTGATTAAAGCCGAACTGCCACAAAGATTCCAAACTGAAAAGGAAGCTCTGGATTTTTTAAATCTGGCTTTAGACAGTCAGTTTGGTGTTAAAAATATAGAAGTAAAGCCTGCTCAAAGAAAAGCTGCAGCGCCTTTTACAACAAGTACCTTACAACAGGAAGCCAGCAGAAAATTAGGATACCCTGTAGCGAAAACCATGTTGCTCGCTCAGAAACTCTATGAAGCAGGTCACATCACTTATATGAGGACTGACTCTGTGAATTTATCCGAGACAGCTATCAGAGGTGCAGCTGCAGAAATTATTCGCGCTTATGGCAAAGAATACAGTTTCCCGCGCAACTACACCACCAAAAGCAGCAGTGCACAGGAAGCACACGAAGCCATTCGTCCTACCTATTTCGAAAATCACAGCGCTGGTTCTGATGCTCAGGAAATGAAGTTGTATGAGTTGATTTGGAAACGTTCTATCGCTTCTCAAATGGCTCATGCAGAACTGGAGAGAACTATAGTTGATATTGAAGTCAGCAAAGCCGGCAGAACTTTAAAAGCAGAAGGTGAAATCATCAAGTTTGATGGATTTCTAAAAGTATATCTGGAAAGTAGCGATGATGATGAGGACGAAGAAAATGCGGGTATTTTACCTCCATTAAGTGTGGGTGAGAAACTCAATCTGGTGCACATGATTTCAGAGCAGAAATTTTCCCGTCCGGCTCCAAGATATACAGAAGCCAGTTTGGTAAAAAAACTGGAAGAATTGGGTATTGGTCGTCCTTCAACTTATGCTCCAACAATATCCACTATTCAGAAACGCGGTTACGTTTTAAAAGATAACCGTGAAGGCACTACCCGCTCATTTCAGACCGCGACATTAAAGGGCGGTAAAATAACTGTAAAAACAGCTACAGAAAAAACCGGGGTTGAAAAAAGTAAATTATTTCCAACCGACATCGGAACACTGGTAACAGATTTTCTTAGTGAACATTTTCATCAAATCATGGACTATGGTTTTACAGCTGCAGTTGAAAAAGAATTTGATGAAATAGCACAGGGTATGATTGGCTGGAACAAAATGATAGAAGGTTTCTATAAGCCATTTCACAAAGATGTCGACAATACACTCGCTACTGCTGAACGCGTATCAGGTGAAAGAGAAATAGGCCGTGATCCTGAAACCGGAAAACTGGTCATTGGCAGAATAGGCCGATACGGACCACTGGTGCAAATTGGCGATTCGGAAGATGAAGACAAAAAATTTGCAAGTTTAAGAAGTGGACAAACTATTGAAACCATTACTTTAGAACAGGCATTGGAATTGTTTAAACTGCCTCGTTTCATCGGTGAATACAAAGGTGAAAAAGTAACTGCAGCAATAGGTCGCTTTGGCCCATATATTAAATTTGGCAGCATCTTCGCTTCAATTCCTAAAGACCGCGATGTATTTGAAGTTAATCTGGAAGAAGCCATTGTATTAATAGAAGCCAAAATCAAAGCCGAGCAGGAAAAACTCATCAAATCTTTTTCAGAAGATAAAGATCTGGAAATACTAAAAGGCAGATGGGGACCATACATTGCCTATAAGAAAAACAATTTCAAAATACCGAAAGATACTGATGCTGCTAAATTAACGTTTGCTCAGGTAATGGAGCTCATTGAGAAGCAAGGCGGTATCAAGGATAAAAAATCTAAATCAGATTCAGGAGAACCGAAAGCAAAAGCAAAGGCAAAAGCGAAAGCTAAGGCTAAGGCAAAAACCAAAAAGTGATTCCAACTGAAGATGTTAGAATCGACCAAAATTAAAGCTCTGGTTTCCCTTCTGGACGACCCAAATCCTACTGTCTGGGAAACAGCATTGAACGAATTATCCAATATTGAATTCGCTCAATTGGACGAATTGTATGCCTATCTTGACAATGGCACAGAATCTTCAGAACAACACGAAAGACTTGAAAACTGTATTGAGTCGGTGCGCTATCAGCATTTAGGTAAATTACTTCTTGAATGGAAACTAAGCGGTGGTCGCAATCTGGTCTATGCAATGGCATTGATCTCACAATTCAGATATCCGGAAATAACTGAGCAATACATTCACGAAAAACTGGAAACTTTAAGACTAGATGCCTGGCTGGAATTTCATTATGACTTAACTTCATTTGAAAAGGTGCGCATTCTCAATTATATCCTTTTTCAGTTGCATGGATTTAGAGGAGATGAAGATAATTTCCTGCATCACGACAATAGTTTTATTCATAAAGTACTCGAAAACAAGAAAGGAAATCCAATTTCTTTGTCTATAGTTTATATGCTGGTTGCGCAAAGATTGAATGTCCCTGTTTATGGCATCAATTTACCCCGACATTTCATTATGGCTTATGTTGAGGATGATGAGACCGACACAATAGAAAACTTCAACGACCAGCAGCATATCAGTCACATTGCAAATGGTGAAATTAAGTTTTACATCAACGCATACAATGGAGGCGGTGTATTTAATCTCGAACAGTTAAAAGGTATTCTAAAAGAAATGCAACTCGAAGAGAAGCCAGAATACATTCAACCTTGCACGAATTCAGATATCGTATTGCGCGTATTAATGAATCTGTACAACAGCTACAAACACCAAAACAAGCGAGAAGCTGAATGGGTAGATAAAGTTATCTCCATATTCATGAACGGTGACAAGGCTCCTATGTTGTAGGATGTATAGACGATTCTTATCCCATCTTTCATAGTAGTTCGCATTAAGGACTAGTACTAATACCCGAAACCCGAGGTATTGCTTTTGGGTAGTGTCGTGATAGCCAAAAACCCAAGGTGCTACGTATGGGTTGTGGTACGATAGCCTTATACTCAAGGTGCTGCGATTGGGTTGCGGTACGATAGCCTTTCAGGCATAGGGATTGTGGTAAACTTATAGTACCGTCATTAGGATGTGTTGTGATAGCCTTATACCCAAGGTGCTACGCATGGGTTGCGGTACGATAGCCTTGCAGGCATAGGGTCACAGATTAGTCCGACCACAAGTAGCGTTCATCATATTCAATATTATGCTCTTTTAGGTAGTTCTCGTACTCTTCCTGGAAAGTGATTCTCTTATGGTGTACTTTTTGGTTTGCAATATATAAAATGAGTCTATTAAGCGAAGAATCGCATACTGAGAATCCACCGTATCCTCCTTGCCAGGCAAAATTCCTGTATTTTTCACCTTTTGTTTTAATCCAGCGACTGCTCTTCCTTTTGATTTCCTCAACAAACTTAGACAATGCAATATTCTTCGACATTATTGCCAAGATATGAATATGGTTTTCTATCCCATTAATTTTAATAGGTATTGATTGATTTTCCTTTATAACACCGCCAATAAAAGCGTACAACTCTGCTTCAATTTCAGCATCTATTAAATCCTGATTGTGCTTAGTATGAAAAACAATATGAACACACAATTTTGAAAGTGAATGAGACATAATTTTATGTGAATTTGTGAAAAACAAAAATACAACACTCACATTTTCTTCATTCACAAAATCCAAACACGATAAACACACTATTATCAACACAGTTGACTACAGTACCAGCAACGTGTTGGCCAATGGCTTATGGATACTCTCAGGTCTTCGGCATCACCCTGAGCAGCAAAACCTAACAACTGGCAGAGCCTTAATCAGCCTTTAAACAATAAAACTATATCTTAAATCCTTTAGGGACAAACTTAGAATAGTCACCCTTGTTGACGATAATATCACGCACAATAGTGCTGGAAATATTGGAATAAGAAGGACTGGAAAGCAAAAAGACCGTTTCAATATGGGCATCCAGTTCCTTGTTAGCAAATGCGATACTTTGTTCATACTCGAAGTCCAGGCCCGAACGCAATCCTCTTAAAATAAACCCGGCATTCACTTTCTTGCAAAACTCCACCGTCAAACTCTGGTATTGCATTATCATAATTCTTGGTTCATCTTTAAAAATGTCACCAATAATTCTCAGTCGGTCTTCAACTGAAAACAGTGTTTTTTTCCCGGCATTCACCCCTACCCCAATTACAATTTTATCAAACAGGTTCAGTCCTTTATTAATAATTTCCTCATGACCTTTGGTTATTGGATCGAATGAACCTGGGAATAATGCTATTTTTTCCATTGAATTAATGCTTAATTGGCTTGAACAAGGTAAACGACGTATTGCCGTATTGCTTTTTCAAAATTACATTTTTGTTATTAAATACCAAGCGATCGGCGTGTTCGAGAACAAACAGGCTGTTTTCATTTAAATTGAACCATTCCGATTCTAAGACCACATTGACAAATTCATGCAAATTGGGCAAATCATAAGGGGGGTCTGCAAATATTAAATCAAATTCACTTGTATTGTTTTTGACAAACTTCAATGCATCCGATTTAAAAATTTTCCAATTCTCGATTTTCAATTCATTTTGAATGGCTTTCATATATCGGATATTTTTATCGTAATGGTCGACACTCTGCAATGACATTGCTCCCCTCGAGAGAAACTCAAGCCCTATATTACCTGTTCCGGCAAATACATCCAGAATTGTTACGCCTTCAAGTTCAATATAACCTGAGAGTGTATTAAATAAACTTTCCTTAACTAAATCCGTTGTTGGACGAGTATTACTTCCATGATAAGCCGGGAACTTATAGCCCTGGTACTTGCCATGAATTATACGCATAAAGCAGCCAGATGATTAGGTGCCAGTAATAGAGGCAGAATTTCGAGTTCAGGGTCAGGATTTTCAAATGGGAGATTTACTGGCTCGACCGATTTAAAATAAGACTGAAGAAAATCTTTCAGACCAAATTTATTCCATGCTGCAAAATCAAGATATAGACTGACATCATCCTGCTTAATTTCAGAAATATGCAGAGCATTGACTATGAAATACAGAATTTCAGTTTGATCCTGAAATTTAAATGAATTGGCAAACACAAGGGATTTGTTTTGCGCAATCAGAATAGACACAATGGAATCGTGGACGAAAATCCAGGCTGAAGGACTTTCAATCGATTTAGAAATCTTCTCAATACCGTAAGCAAGGTGCACTTCATCTTTTTGCAAAGCAGTGTTTACAGCTATTTCGGTAGAATAATTATCTTGAATACTATTGTTAAAACTTTTAGGTATCAATTCAAAATCAGGGTCGAAGCTCACTTTTACTATTGAATTATAATTTTGAGAGAGCCAGGATTCCGATTCGGATTCATGTCTGTTTATTAGAACTTTATAACCGACAAAACTTTTACTTAAAGCGGAATAAAGAGACAGTACTCTATAATCTTCAACATCATAAATAAAAAGATTGCAAAGATTGGAAGGAATTCCCTGATCGAGCATTCTTTCGGCCATTACATGTTTTTTATTAGTAGAATCAGAAGTCAGATGCATGAGCTTTCAAAATTAATGTAAAAGACACATGCATCAAAGAAAATGAATCAGAGAAGGCATAAAAAAACCCCATCCTAAAACAGATGGGGTTTTTGAGTTAAAAAATGTTATTAATTACCCTTTTTTCGCTTTCAGAGTCACTTTGATTTTAACCTCATCGTTGATTGCGTTATCACCTAACTTTTTAAGTAAGTCAGCTGGAGAAGCAGTTACAGAGTTGTAAACGATACCCCATTGCAAACGATTGATAACAACTTCACCGGCCGCAGTTACTTCATCACCTGTAACAGTTACTTTCACTGGGAAAGAGATGTTGTGAGAAGAATCTTTGATGGTTAGGTTACCAGAGATTTTGTGAGTATTACCTGCAGGATCGTTAGCCAGAACTTCAGATGCAGTAATTTCAAATTTACCGGTTGGGAAACCAGCTACGTTGAAGAAATCAGGGCTCATTAAGTGGCCAACCAATTTACCATTCATCTCGGCATCAGTGATATCAAGATTTTTAATGGTCTTCATATCAACGGTGAAATTACCTGATACGATATTGCCATCTTTGATACTTAACGCACCACCATTAACATTAACGGTACCATTGTGAGAACCAACTTTTTTAGTGGCTTCCCAATTTAACATAGAACCTGTAGTATCAACTACGTAGTTAACACCGGTTGAATCTTGAGCTACGGCCTGAGTTGCGGCAGTTTCAGTTGCTTGCTGGTTGCTGCAAGAGGCTAGCAAACCTGAAGCAGCGATCATGATAAAAAGTTTCTTCATGAAGCAAAAATACAACTTTATTCGTTACAACATATATCTATTTCCTATCCATATATAGCGTTTGTTTATATATTCGGCATTCGTAAATGTTGCGTTACCAGAAGGATTTCCGCCACTTACGTGTAAATCGCTAAAAGCTGCGTGTTGATTAACAAAAGCTGCACCTGTAAAATTAAAAGAAACCGGAGTGAAGACACTATTCATTTCATCTTCAATTTGCTCCATTTTAGATTTATCAGTTGTATAAGCCAAACATGTAATAGCTCCGTGCTTAGCAGCAGAATCCTTTACTATTTTTAATGTTTCATCAAAACCAGAAGTTTTAACTATAAACACCAATGGTCCGAAACACTCCTGCATGTATGTACTGGAATCAGCAGCATCAGTGGTTATGATAGAAGGCACACGCATACGAGCGGTATTAAATTCGGCATTTTCAACTTTTACATCCAGTTGAATGGTTTGTGCCTGATGTTGAGCAATCTTATCTTCAATACGACTTATGGTTCCATCATTTTGAATAGCACCGAGAGTTGGAGCTGCAGCTTTAGGATTTTCCATCAATCCTTTTAGTGCCATTCTGATGCCTTCAACAGCATTTTCATAACTGATTACACCATCAGGGGTATTGACACCAGATTCAGGAATATAAATATTTTGCGGAGCTGTACACATTTGACCGGAGTACAGAGAAAAAGAGAAGGCAATATTTTGTGCTACAGCATTAAAATTCTGGCAAGAATCGACAATAACGGAGTTGATACCTGCCTTTTCAGTGAAGCAAGTTTTACCGAGCGATTCCACATAGTCGCCAAAAGTATTTCCACCTGTGTAGTCAATCAACTTGACATCTGGGTGTTCAGCAAGAATTTTTGTGATTGGTTCAGTCGTGCTGTCAATAGCCAGTTGAACGATATTCGGATTCAGGTTGTGTTTGATAAACACATTTTGCATTTCTTCAACGAAGATAGCGATAGGGTATACTGCTTTAGGGTGAGGTTTAATGATGACAGAATTGCCTGTAA
>CAUJCT010000019.1:0-2500 GCA_963169345.1 Bacteroidota bacterium | reverse complement strand
CCGTTTATTATTTGCGCCCATCCGCTCGACTAGTGAGCTGTTACGCACTCTTTAAATGAATTGCTGCTTCCAAGCAAACATCCTAGCTGTCAGTGCGAATGGACCACATTAGTTCAACTTAACATACACTTAGGGACCTTAGCTGATAATCTGGGTTCTTTCCCTCTCGGACTTGGACCTTAGCACCCAAGCCCTCACTCCCAGGAAACATATATTAGTATTCGGAGTTTATTTGAGTTCGGTAGGCTTTGACACCCCCTTGCCCAACCAGTAGCTCTACCTCTAATATACTTATGCCTGAGGCTGTTCCTAAAAACATTTCGGGGAGTACGAGCTATCTCTCAGTTTGATTAGCCTTTCACCCCTACCCACAGTTCATCCGAAAACTTTTCAACGTTTACCGGTTCGGACCTCCATGACATGTTACTGTCACTTCATCCTGACCATGGGTAGATCACAAAGTTTCGCGTCTACCCCCTCTGACTATGCGCCCTATTCAGACTTGCTTTCGCTTCGGCTACGTGCATTAAACACTTAACCTTGCCAGAGAGGAGTAACTCGTAGGCTCATTATGCAAAAGGCACGCCATCACCAGACGAACTGGCTCTGACCGCTTGTAAGCGTATGGTTTCAGGTACTATTTCACTCCTTTATTCAAGGTTCTTTTCACCTTTCCCTCACGGTACTAGTTCACTATCGGTATCTTGAGAGTATTTAGCCTTACCGGATGGTGCCGGCAGATTCCCACAAGGCTTCTCCGACCTCGCGGTACTCAGGGTACTGCTACAAAACTTAAACTTACTGCTACAGGCCTATCACCTTCTATGGAACAACTTTTCAGATGTTTTCGCATTTATTTAAGAGTTGACGTTGCAGCCCTACAACCCCGGATATGCCGTAACATATCTGGTTTGGGCTCTTACCTGTTCGCTCGCCACTACTTAGGTAATCATTTGTTATTTTCTTTTCCTCCGCTTACTTAGATGTTTCAGTTCAGCGGGTTAGCCAATTTAGGCCTGGTAAACCAGGCGGGTTTCCCCATTCGGAAATCTTCGGATATAACGGTTTTTAGGCACCTCCCCGAAGCTTATCGCAGCTTAACACGTCCTTCTTCGCCTTCAAGATCCTAGGCATCCTCCATACGCCCTTAGTAACTTATCCTAATTATCTTGTAATCTCTTACTTTCAATATGTCAAAGAACATCTTCCGACGAATCGGAAATGTGGTAAATAATGGATTCGAACCATTAAGGCCCTGATGTTAAAATCAGGACGTCCGGCCATCGGACAGAGTAGTTACCAAAGAACTGAGCGACGAGTCGCTGTTGTGGAGAATAACGGATTCGAACCGTTGACCCCCTGCGTGCAAGGCAGGTGCTCTAGCCAGCTGAGCTAATTCCCCAGATCATCAAGTAGTCCCGAGCAGATTTGAACTGCTGACCCCTACATTATCAGTGTAGTGCTCTAACCAACTGAGCTACGGGACTTTGTAGCGTTCAAGAGTGGGGTAATCCATCACATCATCGATGAACTAATTAAAGAACGAGACAGAAACAATGAAAGAAATAAGAAATAGCAAGTGCCGGAAAATATAATTTGTCTAGAAGACTCTAGAAAGGAGGTGGTCCAACCACACCTTCCGGTACGGTTACCTTGTTACGACTTAGCCCCAGTCATTGGTATAACCCTAGGCGACTCCTTTCGGTTATCGACTTCAGGTTCTCCCAACTCCCATGGCTTGACGGGCGGTGTGTACAAGGCCCGGGAACGTATTCACCGGATCATTGCTGATATCCGATTACTAGCGAATCCAGCTTCATGAGGTCGAGTTGCAGACCTCAATCCGAACTGAGGTAGTGTTTTTGTGATTAGCTCCACCTTACGGCTTTGCATCACTTTGTTTCTACCATTGTAGTACGTGTGTAGCCCTGGATGTAAGGGCCATGAGGACTTGACGTCATCCCCACCTTCCTCACTACTTACGTAGGCAGTCTCTTTAGAGTCCCCAGCTTAACCTGATGGCAACTAAAGATAGGGGTTGCGCTCGTTGCGGGACTTAACCCAACACCTCACGGCACGAGCTGACGACAGCCATGCAGCACCTAGTTTCGTGTCTATTGCTAGAAAAATCCCTTTCGGAATTCGTCACTAACTTTCAAGCCCGGGTAAGGTTCCTCGCGTATCATCGAATTAAACCACATGCTCCTCCGCTTGTGCGGGCCCCCGTCAATTCCTTTGAGTTTCAATCTTGCGACCGAACTCCCCAGGTGGATAACTTACCGCTTTCGCTTATCCGCTGACTGTGTATCGCCAACAGCGAGTTATCAACGTTTAGGGCGTGGACGACCAGGGTATCTAATCCTGTTTGCTCCCCACGCTTTCGTGCCTCAGCGTCAGTTATGGCTTAGTGACCTGCCTTCGCAATTGGTGTTCTGTATCATATCTTAGCATTTCACCGCTACATGATACATTCCGGCCACCTCAACCATACTCGAGACTT
>CAUJCT010000018.1 GCA_963169345.1 Bacteroidota bacterium | reverse complement strand
CTTTTATTACTAAATTTCGCATAATTTTAATATTTAGGCAATAGTTAATCTGTAAATTGTTGATAATTAGACTTTTTAACAACCATATTTGAATCTTTTTTTGATTTTTTTATAGTAGTTAATGGTTTGTATATCAATATTTTAATACCTATAATTAATCATGTTGAAAATCTGTTTGTTTATTAAATTGGATATATATTGAAAAATATTCTAAATTTGCGAAAAGAGTTTTAGGTATTTTTACTTATTAAGCAAAAAATCTTAATTCTCTGGACTTTAATTGCACATTTATACAATGAAAATGAAAACAAACAAACAAACATTTTTCATGATTGTGGTCTTGATTTCAATGACACAATCATTCGCTGCTACAAGAGTATGGCAGGGTGGAACTTCTTCCAACTGGTTTACTTCTTCTAACTGGTCATCTAACAGTGTTCCGGGTGCAGGCGACAACGCCATCATCAATGCTGGCGCAAACAACTACCCTGTTTTAAGCGGGGCTGTTTTAGTTCAAAACTTTACTTTGAATGGCGGTTCTATCTCTACTAATGGCAATAACTTCAGAGCTATTCAGAATTTAGTTGTCAACGCCGGAACTTTCGATGCCGGTGCTTCTTCTATCAGAGCCAATAACATTGATATCAATGATGGCGACTTTTTATTACATGGTGACAAACTTACCTTAGGAAATGATTTAACCGTTGATGGTGGTACATTAAGCATCTTTAACGACGATTTTCAGGTGGATGATGACCTGACTATTATTTCCGGATTGCTTGACCTTAATAATTATGAACTGGATGTAAATGGAACTTTCACTTACGAAGGTGGTTTTATCCAGGAAACAAACGGATTTATTCTAGATAACTTTATCCTGAATTTCTCTGGTGCCGAAACTTTCGGTACAACTATACTTATTACTAATACCATGACTTTCAACAATGGTGTTCTAATAACTGATGACAATGGATATCTGATTTTCGACGATAATGCCACGGCTTCAGGTGCTAGTGCCAATTCTCATGTTAATGGCCCTGTTAGAAAATTGCTGAGTACTTCAACTTCTACATTCACTTTCCCAATTGGTAATGGCACAATCTACGCTCCAATCGGTATCTCTAATGTTAACGACGAGCAAAGTGGCGATTATTACACTGCTCAGTATTATCCGGAAAATCAGGCTTTCGGAACAAGTTTAGGCTCTGGTCTCGACCATGTATCTTTAGCAGAATACTGGATATTAGACAGAGGTACCAATAACGGCAATAATACGCCAACTACAGATGCAAGCGTCACTTTATATTACGATGAAAACAACAGAAGTGGTCCTGTAACCAATGCTTCTGATCTAAGAGTGGCCAGATGGAACGGATCTCAGTGGGTAAATGAAGGCAGAGGTTCAGGAAGCTCTAATAATAATACTGCTGGTGATATCATAACCACTAACAGAGTAACATCCTTTAGTCCTTTTACCTTAGGCTCGTCCTCATCCGCAAATCCACTTCCAATACAACTGATTGAATTTTCAGCGTCTATTCTTGATAAAAACAACGTTAGTCTAAACTGGGCTACCAGCTCTGAAATAAACAACGATTTCTTTACCTTAGAAAAGTCATTCGATGGCGTAAACTGGTTTGAACTTGGAAAAGTGAAAAGCGTTGGTAACGCCGAATCTGTTACAAATTACAATTTCATCGACAACAAAGCTGTCAATGGAGTTCAATTCTACAGATTAAAGCAGACTGATTTTGGTGGAAAATATACGCTTAGTAATAAAGTATATGTCAACATTCAGGCTCTTCCTGGTAAAGTAGAAGTTTTCCCTGTTCCTGCAAAAAATGTATTGAATGTTAATTTGAATTTTGAAGTTAATGAATCTATTCAAATTACAATCTTTAATGCTATGGGGCAAAAAGTAATTGAAACTACTTGCGAATCTGATTTCGCAACAATAGATATTGATAAACTGGTTGCTGGAATTTATGTGTTGGACGTCCTTGCGGATGGTCAACATATCCAGTCTAAGTTTACCAAAGATTAACAAAAGGGGTAATACCTAAGTTATCTCATTTTGTGTATTTGTGTAAATTGAGCGGACAGCCATTTAGGTTGTTCGCTCTTTTTTTGAAAAATAGGGTTGTTTTATGCCATTTTAGTACTAAATACGCATGCTTTTTTAAGGTGAATTTTGTCGATTTTCGGCGTATTTTTAGCCATAAATGAATAAATTTTTCTCAAATGCTCATTTTTGAATCAAATTATATGAGAATATTTTAAAGGATTTTATTTTCGTTAATCGCTTGTAATTCACTTCAATATCAACTTAAATTTTGAAAATATTTTACTCTAATGAAATTTTTTTTTGCTTGAAAGTAGAATTGAATTATATTTGCAACCGATTCAGTTAGGTATTTATACTCATAAAGTAAAACTACTTAATTGATTGGACGATTACACAAATAAATTACACAAAATACAATGAAAAACTTAGGACACATCTATGCCTTCGTGGCACTAGCCTTTTTCTCAATTTCTTCATCTTTCGCTGCTACCAGAACCTGGACAGGTGCTGTCAGTACTGCATGGAACAACACTTCAAACTGGAATACTGTTTCGCCAAATGTTCTACCTGGAGCAGGTGATGACGTGGTAATTCCAGCTAATCTTACCAATTACCCAGTTCTCAGTGGTAATGTTACTCTTAACACCATTACTTTAAATGGTGGTACTTTAGATGCCAACAATTTTAACATCACTATGGCTAGCGACCTCATTATCAATGATGGTATTCTTGATATGGGTACAGGCACCTTAAATATTGATGAGATTGACTTAAACAATGGCGAATTAATCGTTCAAGGTAATAGAGTAATTCTTGATGACGCTGGTGACGAATTAACCATCGATGGTGGTACATTAACCATCACAGCTGCTGATTTAGATCTAAACAGAGATTTAACTTTAGTATCTGGTATTCTTGATTTGAATGGTTTCGATCTTTTCGTTGATGGTAAATACACATACATGGATGGTTATGTATTAGATCCAGGCGATTTCACTGTTAACCAGATTGAAATCGACTTTTCTGGTCAACACTACCTGGGTATACATCTTAGAGTTGAAGGTAGTATGACATTTACCAATGGTATATTGACTACTGACGACGAACACTTTATTACTTTTGATTATAATGCCACAGTCTCCAATGCAGATAATTCGTCTCACATTGTCGGACCGGTAAGAAAAGAAATTAATGGTGGTGGAGGTACTAATACCTTTACTTTCCCACTCGGCGATGGCACATTCTATATGCCACTTGAAATTTCAAACTACAGCAATAGAAGAAGTCAGGATTATTTCACTGCTACTTATTTCCCTGTTAGAAATCAATTTGCCGGTGATAGTATCCAAAATACAATTCACCACGTTTCTCAAGCTGAATACTGGGATTTGGACAGATCTGCTACAGCTGGTACTCCAACTACAACAGTAAGAGTACGTTTGTATTACGACGAAAACAAAAACAGTGGTTCAGTTACCAGCGGTTCTAATTTAATCGTTGCCCATTGGACCGGTTCAATTTGGGAAAACTTAGGAAGAGGTTCTGGTAGCTCAACAAGCAACACTTCTGGCTCTATTACTACAAACAACAACGTTTCTAATTTCAGTCCTTTTACTTTAGGCTCTAACTCTAACTCAAATCCACTTCCTATCGTTTTATTGGATTTCAATGCAAAAGCAATTGAAAATGCAGTTAACATTACCTGGAAGACAGCTGCTGAGTTAAATAATGACTACTATAATGTAGAAAAATCTTTGGATGGAATCAACTGGACTGTTATCTCTACTATTAAAGGTATAGGTACTACCGAATCCATCTCTGAATATGGCACCATCGATGCTAACCCTGTAAATGGTGTTCAATTCTATCGTTTGAAACAGGTCGACTTCAATGGCCAGTTCGAATACAGCTCAATCGTGCCGGTTAAGTTCTCCGGCCTTGCTAATAAAATCAACTTGTTCCCTAGTCCTGCTACAACTACTTTAAATGTTTCTCTGGATAATCCTGAAAACAACGAAGTAACTGTAAACATCTACAACAGTCTTGGTCAGATTGTGATGACTGCTAACACACTGTCATCTAATCTTACCCTTGATATTGCAGAATTGCAAGCAGGTGTTTATGTAGTGGAAATCGTTTGCAATGGTGAACTCACTCAAAGCAAACTTATCAAGAACTAATTAAAAATTAGAAAGTTTTTAACCAAGATCTCATTTTGTGTATTTGTGTAAATTGAGCGGACAACTTTAGAGTTGTCTGCTCTTTTTTAACAAAATGTTTATCCAGGTTATTAAAAATGTGTGTGCGCTTAATCTTTTGTTACAATTCATTCAAACTTCAAAATATTAAAATTCAAAAAAATTGAAAAATTGAACCCTTTTCAAAATTTAGTTTTTCAACATTTGTTTCAGTTTTTTGTCGTTTTAAGACTATTTTAACCTCAGATTATTCTATTAACCACCCCCAAAATGTGGTATTTTCATTCCAAAAAAATTGCATTTGTGTAGTTTTTTTCATTTTTTTTCAAAATTTTTCTCCCTGATTATGAGGGAGTTGAAATTTAGTTTAAGTATAAAATACTAGACACTTTTTACCGCACCCCTTGCGAATGTGGATAACCATGGTATCTTTGTAACGTCGATTTTGATATTTAATACTAAAAGTTAAATACTCATTTTTGACACACACACATACACAAATACCATGAGAAATCTAAAAACACTTGCGCTTTTAGTAAGCGTATCTCTTCTGAACAATTTTTATGCAGTCAACTGGACTTGGGTTGGAGGTTCAAGTAATGATTGGGACACAAAAGCTAATTGGACAACTACTTCAGGGTCTACCCGTCCGCAAACAGGTGATGATGTTTTTATTAATGCCGGCGCTCCAAATCAACCTACTATTTTTGGTAACCGTACAATTCGTAATTTAACGATGAATGGCGGTACACTTGATTTGAGAACTAACAATTTGACTCTAAATGGTACAGCTTCATTAAATGGTGGAAACATTACAAATTCTCAAACTGGTTCTAGCGGTGAATTGAGAGCTAATGGTAACGTTACCCTTAACTCAAGCACTGATTTTAGTATAATCGCGCCATCTGCAACAGTATTATTTAGAGTCTTTGGAAATATGAATTTTACGGATGGTGTTTTCTGGACTTCATCTGATGACCTTCTGCGTTTTGAAAACAATGCAACCGCTTCAAATGCATCTAGTGATTCTTATGTGGAAGGACCTACTTATAAATTAGGGAATGATGCCTTTACTTTCCCGGTTGGTAAAAATGGCTTGTATGCGCCAATTACAATGACTGCACCAGCTACTAACACAACTTTTTCTGCAGAGTACTTCCCAACTCCTTATGTTAATACAACAACTTTTGGTGCTGGTGTAGATCACGTCTCTGTATCTGAATACTGGATGTTTACAAGAATTGCAGGTACAGGTTCTGTAAACGTTACACTTAGTTATCATATCGGTAGAAGCGGACCTGTTAACAGTCAGCTTGACTTGCTTGTTGTAAGATGGAATGGTGCACAGTGGACCAGCCATGGTAACGGAGCCATCAGCGGTTCTCCAAGCAATGGAACTGTCAGATCTTCTGCCGCTATTACAGCTTTTAGCCCTTTTACTATTGGTTCTTCAACTGCTTTAAACCCTCTTCCTGTTAACATCATTAGCTTCAATGCTGAAATTGTTAACTCAATCGTAAAAATCAACTGGATGTCTTCTTTTGAGAAAAACAATGATTTTTATACAATAGAAAAATCTCTGGATGGTATAAACTGGACTGTTTTAAGCAAAGTTAAAGGTAACATCAACTCTGAATCTGTTTCTGAATATTTAACTCACGATAATAACCCTGTTAAAGGTGTTCAATATTATAGATTAAGTCAAACAGATTTGGATGGAAAAACTGTCACATTCGAAACTGTTGCTGTCAACCATTCTATTCAAACTATTACTACAGTTTCAGTATACCCAAATCCAAGTGCTGGTACGCTGAATGTCAACCTTTCTGAAATTGAATTTGAAAATGCGTCTTTAACCATAACAAATTTAAACGGTCAGGTTATTATCGAAAACAATCAACTGGATGCAAGCGTGAACTCAATTGATATCTCTCATTTGACTAATGGCATCTATTTCCTGAATGTTGTTGTAGATGGTCAGGTTTCAGTTCAAAAAATAACTAAATACTAATTAAATTCTCTCTATTAATGATGAATGCCATGAAAAATAGCACTATTAAGTCTTTTAAAAATTATAACGTCGATCTGTTGAAGCATTTGTGTGTCGTTGCCAAGATAGAAAACGGTGGATGGAGAAGGCTCTTAAACTTTCTTAACCCCGAAAAAACAAGGTAAATAAAACACTAATACACAAAATGAAAATAAAAACACTTTACAGATCGATACTAATTGCTCTGCTATTTAACCAAATGCACTTATCTGCTCAACCAGGTTTAAATGGCGCTGCAACTGTTTCAAGTTCTAACGTAAATGTAAATTCTTACACTTACTTAACTTCTAATGCAACTGCTGGAGCAACTTCCTTAAGTGTGAACAATAGCTCAATGATTGGTGGCAATTTCTCTACAGCTTTAAGTGCTGGTGATTTGTTGTTAATCATTCAAATGCAGGGTGCTTCAATCAGTGTAAGCAATAATTCAAATTTTGGACAGATATCCAATTATAACAATGTTGGTCAGTATGAATTCAGATGTGTTTCATCTGTTCCAAACTCTACAACCATCGTCGTATCTGTTCCTTTATCTAATAATTACACTTCAAGTGGTCATGTTCAGATAGTTAGGATACCAAGATATTCAACTTTAAACGTTACCGCTGCCGGTTCAATTCGTCCTTCAGCCTGGAATGGCAATACTGGTGGTATTACAGCTATCGAAATCAATGGAAATGCAACTATCAATGGTACAATTACGGCTGTTGGTATGGGCTTTAGAGGCGGTATGGTAGAAAATAACTCTCAGTCTCCGGGTGCGAATGTAACTGTTTGGTACTCCAATAACTCAGCTGATGGAGGTGCTAAAGGCGAAAGTATTGCCGGATACGAAACCAACGAATATTCAACCTTAGGCGTTAGATACGGACGTGGAGCCATTGCTAATGGTGGTGGTGGTGGTAACTCACACAATGCCGGTGGTGGTGGTGGTGCTAATGGTGGCGTTATTGCCAACTGGAATGGACGAGGAAATCCTTATTTGGGTGGAGCCAGTTATTCCAATGCATGGAATCTGGAAGGTAGTTCTTTCTCTGCCAGTACTTCAAGTGGTGGTGGTAGAGGTGGATATACATACGCCAGTGATAACAGAAATGCTTTAACAACTGCTCCCGGTAACACCAATTGGGGAGGTGATAATAGATTAAATGTCGGTGGATATGGTGGAAGACCCCTGGATTATAGTACTGGCAGACTCTTTATTGGTGGTGGTGGTGGTGCCGGTGATGGCAACAACAGTGCTTCAAATGATGGTGGTGATGGAGGTGGATTAGTATTTATTATATGTTATGGTAATATTTCCGGTAGCGGAACAATCAATGCCAGTGGTGCTGATGCTCTCAATACAATAGGGGGTCATAACGATGCTCCAGGTGGTGGAGGAGGTGGTGGAACTATTGTATTAGCTGCTCAAGGTTCAATTTCCAACTCTTTAAGTTTAATAGCCCGCGGTGGTAATGGTGGAAACCAATTGATCTCTGGTAATGAATCTGAAGGTCCAGGCGGTGGCGGCGGAGGTGGCTATATTGCTATTACTTCCGGCTCTCCAAGCAGAAATGTGAATGGTGGCACTTATGGAACTTCTTCATCTTCAGGTGTTACAGAATTTACTCCAAATGGTGCAACCTCTGGTGGTGCTGGTACTGGAAACGCAGTATTCTCTTTGAGTACAATTATCCCAACTATTGCTCCAACCGCAAATGCAGGTCCTGATTTGGATTTCTGTACTTCCACAAACTTAAGTGCAATTCCAGCTCCTGTTGGATCAATTGGTACCTGGTCAATTATTTCAGGAGTCGATGGAACTGTCGTCTCTCCAAATAGTGAAACCTCTCTCTTCTATGGCGACTCTTCACTAATATATATGTTGGAATGGACTGTTGTCAATAATCTTTGTTTAACCAGAAGAGATACTGTGATAATAAATCCAATATGTATGCCTCTTTCTGTCCAATTATTGGCATTAGATGCTTATTGGAATGAAGAAGGTCATGCCGTTGTGCAATGGACAGCCGGTAAAATGGAAAACTTTAGTCACTTTGTTTTGGAAAGAAGTAAAGGAGATGGCAACTGGACAGCTATTGCTAACATCGAACCTGTATCTACCAATGGTATCTCTGAATATCAATGGATCGATATGAATTGCGGTTTCGGTAACTGTATCTACAGACTTAGGGAAGTTGACAATGACCAAACTTTTAAATATTCAAAAACAGTTTTATTGGAAGTAAATCCTGACTTGAATGATATCGTGGCGTATCCAATGCCGGTTGAAAACACTTTGTATCTCTCTGGCAAGTCGCTTGCTGGGGCACAAATTCAAGTTCTCAATGCACTTGGAATGGTTGTCGAAGTTCAAATCGAGAATCAAAATGGTACAGTAAGTATAGATCTTGCAGATTTGCCTAATGGATTTTACTTCTACCAGGTTATAAAAAATGGACAAATTGTTGGAGGTCAATCCTTCATTCGTGACAAACGATAAATAAAGACATTATCTGAATTTATTTCAGGTTATTTGTGTAAAGGGCGTATGTGGGGACATACGCCCAATTTTTTTATATCAATTTACTGGAATTGTGTAAAAATCTGTTAATTCAATGTTCGGAGGTCTTATGGATTTTCAAGCATTTAGCCTAATTTTGCACCCTTATTTATGCAGCATATCCGCAATTTCTGTATCATTGCTCACATCGACCATGGGAAAAGTACTTTAGCAGACAGGCTTTTGGAATATACCGAAACCATCTCAAAAAGAGATATGATGGCTCAAGTACTGGATGATATGGATCTCGAAAGAGAACGCGGTATTACCATTAAAAGCCATGCTATCCAGATGAACTATAAACTGGATGGTAAACAATACGTCTTCAACCTTATAGATACTCCGGGTCACGTAGATTTTAGTTACGAGGTATCCAGAAGTATTGCTGCATGCGAAGGCGCCCTGCTTATCGTTGACGCCTCACAGGGTATTCAGGCCCAAACTATTTCCAATCTCTATCTGGCTATTGAACACAACCTTGAAATAATTCCAATTTTGAATAAAATGGATTTACCGGGTGCAATGCCTGAAGAGGTTAAAGATCAAATTGTGGATTTAATAGGTTGTGACAGAGAGGATATCATTGCAGCTTCCGGTAAAACTGGAATGGGTGTTCATGATATACTGCGTGCTATCGTCGAAAGAGTGCCATTCCCTAAAGGTAATCCTGATGCTCCATTAAAAGCACTTATTTTCGACTCAGTATTTAATTCGTTCAGAGGAATTATTGCCTACTATAAAGTCATCGATGGTAAGATTTCCAAAGGTGAAAAAGTTAAGTTTATGAATACCGATTCAACTTATTATGCCGATGAAGTTGGTAATCTTAAGCTTGAAATGGAAGCAAAAGACCAAGTCCTTGCAGGTGATGTAGGCTATATTATTACCGGTATTAAACAGGCAAAAGAGGTTAAAGTAGGTGATACGATTACAAGTGTTGAAAATCCTACTCCTGAAGCAATCAAAGGATTTGAAGATGTAAAACCTATGGTGTTCGCAGGTATTTATCCTGTTGATACCGAAGATTATGAAGAACTAAGAGACAGTATGTTTAAACTTCAGCTCAATGACGCTTCTCTGGTATTTGAGCCTGAAAGTTCTGCCGCTCTTGGATTTGGTTTCCGTTGCGGATTCCTAGGGATGCTACACATGGAAATCATTCAGGAACGCCTGGAACGAGAATTCGGAATGACAGTAATTACTACTGTTCCTAACGTATCTTACAAAGCTTACACTAAAAAAGGAGAGTTCGTTGAAGTGAATAATCCAAGCGATTTGCCTGATCCAAATACAATTGATTATGTTGAAGAGCCTTTTATTAATGCAACTATTATAACAGCTTCGGAATATGTAGGTCCTGTAATTGCACTTTGTATGGAAAAAAGAGGCATGATGAAAAATCAAGTCTATCTTACTACCAACAGGGTAGAATTGACATTTGATATGCCTTTGGCTGAGGTTGTATTTGATTTTTACGATAAACTAAAGTCCATAAGCAGAGGATATGCATCTTTCGACTATCATCAAAGTGGATATAAGTTATCCCATTTGGTAAAAATGGATATCATGTTGAACAAGGATATAGTTGACGCTTTGTCTTCAATTATTCACAGAGACAGAGCTTTTGATCTCGGTAAGAAAATTTGTAAAAAACTTAAGGAATTGATTCCTAGACAACAATTCGAAATAGCCATTCAGGCTGGAATTGGTGCAAAAATTATTGCCAGAGAAACTATTAGCGCCTTGAGAAAAGATGTAACTGCTAAATGTTATGGCGGTGATATAAGTCGTAAAAGAAAATTATTGGAAAAACAGAAAGAAGGTAAAAAGCGAATGAGACAAGTTGGTAATGTCGAAATACCGCAATCAGCCTTTATGGCCGTATTAAAACTCGATGAATAATTGAAAAAAATAATAAGAGCATATCCGGGATCTTTTTGGAAACTCTGCCTGGCTTGTCTCTTGTTTTTTAGCAGTTTCACAATGGTCTTGCCCGACCTGCCGGTGCTTCTCGAAAAAATTGGAGGTGCTGAACAAAAATGGCTGATAATTCCAAGCTTTGCAATTATTGCTCTAATTACCCGCCCAATCAGTGGTAAGTTATCTGATAAAGTAGGCCGTGTTTTCGTTATGATGCTCGGAGCTACCGTTACAACAATAGCTTGCGGACTTTATCTTTTAATTCCATTTGTTTCTCTCTTTTTTATAAACAGAGCATTTCATGGATTTTGTGCTGGCTTCACTCCAACTGGTTTTACCGCTTATGCAGATGACGTCGTCCCAATCGAAAAAAGGGGTGAAGCAATGGGCATTATTGGTATATGCAACAATATTGGTAATGCAATAGGATGGGTGATTGGAAGTAAATGTACGATGGAGTTCGGACTGGATGTCATGTTCATTATTGCGTCATCTCTGGGATTGATTTCTTTACTGATGTTCATGACGTTAAAAGAAACAATACCAAACAAGCAAGGCTTTCAGTTAAGTATGCTGAAACTCAAGAAAAATGAGTTGATTGAATGGAGAGTTTTATTGCCTGGTCTCGTTTTATTGTTGACTGCATTTACGTCTGGTGCCATTTTAGCCCTGATTTCAGATTTTACTGCTCACATTGGATTGAATAACAAAGGACTTTATATGGCCATCTATATTTTATCATCCCTGGTGATTCGGTTTATGGCCGGGAGATGGAGCGATCAATATGGTAGAAAAGTCATTTCATTACTGGGAGCAATAGGCTTAACCTTGAGTATGATAACACTGGCTTTTGCACAAGATATATTTCTATACAGTGTTTCATCGGTTTTATTCGGTGTAGGTTTTGGATTGCTTTCTCCTTCATTGTTTGCATGGGCAGTCGATTTGTCATTACCAGGTTTGAAAGGAAAAGCAGTTGGAACATTATTCATATTTTTAGAAATTGGAGTCATTTTGGGTAGCTCAGTCACAGGACTCATGTATGGAAGTAATCCGGAAAACTTTGCAATTTCATTTATAGTAAGCGGAATTGTGACCTTTATTCCTGTGATTATTTTAATTAGAGCAATTCTTCTTGAAAAACGAATGAAAACCCTTCGCAGACGCCATTTATAATAAGTCAATATTTTCTTTGTCGTATATATCCGATGAACGAAAGTTGATATTCTATATCCAATATTTTAATAGCAATAGTCTTTTTAAATGGTCCCGGTATTCCATCTGTTTTAAAAATAACTTTAAGATTGGCATAACGACCGGGTGCGATTGAATCGGTAGACAAATAAGTGGTAATGCAGTTACAGGATTTTTCAATCTGAAGTGGAAGTACTAAATCGTCAGTGTTTCTGATTTTGATATTGAAAGAGAGAGGATTACCTTCCTGAACAGTATCAGAATTAACCTCCATAGAATCAAAAAGTACCTTATATGGTGTTACATTTTTTAATTGGAAACTCCCATTTCCAGTATTTACTTGAACAACATTTGAAGTAGCAATCATAACATGTTGCTGAACATATTTTTTAAAATAGAATCTAAATATTAAAGTATCGTGATGTATGCTTGAGCCTTTATAATACTGGTTAAATATGATTCGGTATCTGATGTTTATGGAATCGTTTGTTTCAACTGAAGGTAGATTTTCTATCGTAAATATCGGATCACAGCTTACATTCTGGTGATTATTAAAATTTTTCTTTGGTATTTGAAAGCTAAAATATTGTGTATCCGGATAATCTTGTCTGCTTAATCCGAAATCCAGGTAACTTGTATCTTGACCGGCAATAATGAAGGAAATTTTAGAGCAAAGGAGCAGACATAAGAGCAAGAGACGCAAATTTGTAGACGAAGGATTCATTTCAGGTTTTCAATATTACCAATATCAAACTTAAATACAAAACTTAAGTAAATGATAATCTATTGATTGTCTAAAAAATAAAAAAAACCTTTGTTTGGATGAACATTTTGGCTAATGTTGTCAAAAAGGGGAAAATCTTATGGATATCGAAATCATTAAAAACGAACTCAAAGACAGGATGGAGGTCAGTATTGATAGAATACATAAGGAGATCGTTGCATCCAACCAAAATGCTGGAAGTAATTACAAAGTTTTTAAAGACCAATTGTATAAAACGATTTTTGAATTAATTGACAAGCACAAACTTGAATTCAGAAATCACGAACATTCCAAAAATTTTCTGGAAGAGTTGAAACCAACTTGTGAGTATTTATTAACCAGGTATTTCATAGGTTAAATAAATCTGATTTTATCTTCATAATTTCAGTTATTTCATAGCTGAAAACATCTTTTGTTTTACATAAATCTACTTTAACAATATGTGTATATATCACATAATCAATAAAATATAACTATTTGCTTAAGTGTCTATATAAGTAATAAATTACAGTTTTATCCGGCAACTCGGAGGTAATGGCCTAGGTTTCTATGTGAGTCTTTAAATTGATTTACATGTCTAAATTATGTCTATAGTATTCTATTTCAATAGAATAGGAGAGGCTTTTACAATTGTTAAAATCTTATTTTACAAATGTAAATGAGTTGATTTACTTTTGTAAACGGTGTAATTTACAGATGTAAATTGCATTAAACAGAATTTATAATATGCTAGAAAACAGAATAATGCAGGTGTTTGCTTACAGTACTTTAAGTAGATTGGAGTTTGCTTCGAGATTAGGAATTTCGAATGCAGTACTTTCTCATATCAGCTCTGGAAGAAATAAAGCCGGGATGGATTTGGTATTAGGTGTCCTAACCCATTTTCCAGAAATTGATCCGGAATGGTTATTATTGGGGAAAGGTGAAATGTTAAAAAAAGAAAACTCTTCCAGATTACAACTCTGGAAAGATGAATTATTCAATCAAATTGAAAAAATGAAAATTGCCCAACAAGATTTGTCGGTAAAGCTTCAAGAATTGGAGTCTAAAGTAAAAGAATTAGAATAAAGTTGTCTGTTTCACATTAAAGATGTGAGCATAGAACAATTCACTGAGCATTTTTTGAGATCTGGCCAGGAAGTCCTTGTCAACACTGTAAATCACACTTGTTTTGTGGTTTTTACCTTTAATTAGTTGTGCATTTCTAAGTTCACTGAGGTGTTGAGAAACTGTCGACTGGCTTAAGGGAAGTTTATCTACTATTTCCTGACACGTTTGATCGTTCTTCGCTAATAGAATTTTAATGATTTTTATCCTGGCAGGATGTCCCAAAGCCTTACAAACCATACTAAGTTCTATTTCGGATGGTTCAAACAGTGATTTTTTACTCATTGCCATAGGGCTGCAAATATAAATATGTTTTTGACCAATACAAGTCTCTTAATTGAAAAAAACAAATAAAACGATATTTTGCAATGATTACTGAGTTTGTTTGAAAATCACCTTTTATAAGTATTTATAAATGAAGTTTTTAGAATAATAAATTTTTGATATGTTTTTGTAAATGAGTCTATTTTAAACCAAGTCTATTGCTTTTATTGAATAAAGATAAACTCTTCTTACTTTTTCAATTTCCAACGTCTATGACTCCATAACCATGTCTCCGGTTGAAGTCTGATTTCCTGCTCAAGTTCATGGACATGAATGTCTGTTATTTCCAATTCGCTCAAAGAATTGGTCTCTTCAACTATTAGTTTAGGAGTACACTCATAGTAGCCTCTTTTAATTTTTCTTATACCATGATAAATTATAGGTAAATTGTATTTTTTCGATAGTTTGGACGGCCCAGGAAGTATTGCTGTTTCCTGCTCCAGGAATCGAACCCAATGACTGCTTTTTGCATCACTTGGAGTTTGATCGGCTAATAATATTAAAAGAAATGGTTCCTTTTGTGTAAGGATAAATTTTGCTACACCTGACATTGGTACTTGAATAGCTCCAAATTCAGAACGTGTTTTCATCATAAATGATTCAAATTTCTTATCAGATAATGGTTTATAGACAATTGCCAATCTGTTTTTTACCCATAATGGCGCCGCCTTACATACCCATTCCCAGTTCCCCTGATGTCCTAATACAACAATACCACTCTTCTTTTGATTGTATAGTTCATCGTATATTTGTGTTTCTTTGAAAACAACTCTGGATTTTACCTGAGCTCTACTCATGCTATAACCCTTTACAGTTTCAATTATTAAATCGCAGAGGTATTTGTAAAATGATTTTTCAATTGCTTGTAATTCTTGATCACTTTTACCCGGAAATGAATTTTTTAAATTGTTCCAAACCACTTTCCTCCGGTACTTAAATATTTTATAAATAATGAAATAAAAAAAGCTGGATATACCATAAAGTATTCCTAGAGGTAGAAGCGATAAACCCTTTAATAAATAGACCATTGCCGATGAAAGCATTTTTTTCATCTTTTTAAAAGGGTGTTACAATTTTGAATCAAATTACTTAATGTATCGGAAGTCGTGACCGGATTTTAATTGAACTAAAAATCTATACATCAGTTCAATCACTTTATCAACGTCTTCTTTATTAACTGTTTCAACAGTCGTATGCATGTATTTTAAAGGTAAGGAAATTAGGGCTGATGGAACACCTTCACCGCTGTATGCAAAACTATCAGTATCAGTACCTGTACTTCGACTAACTGCTGCCCGCTGGTATTTGATTTTGTTCTTTTCAGCAACTTGTATGACCATTTTCAAAAGATTGTTTTGCACTGCAGGACCATAAGTTAAAACTGGTCCCAGTCCACATCTTTGATCTCCCTGCTTCTTTTTATCGTACAAAGGCGAAGAAGTATCGTGGCAAACATCTGTCACTATAGCGACATCAGGTTTAATTTTTCTTGAGATCATTTCAGCGCCTCTCAAACCAATTTCTTCCTGAACTGCATTGACGATATATAGACTAAAAGGTAATTTGATATGGTTATCATGCAATTTACGAGCGACTTCAGCAATCATATATCCACCAATCCGGTTATCCAACGCTCTGCCTGTTAAAAATTTGTTATTCAGTTCTGTCAATTCGTCTTCGAAAACTGCAACACAACCAACATGAACACCCAAAGCTTCAACTTCTGATTTATTAGAACAGCCAATATCAATAAAAATATTATCGGTATTAGGTGTCACTTCTTTTTCGCCAATTCTTACATGAATGGCAGGCCATCCAAATATCCCTTTAACGATACCTTTATCTGTTAAAATATTCACCCTCATTGAAGGGGCGATAAGATGATCTGAGCCACCATTTCTTGTAACGTAGAGGTATCCATCATCTGTGATATATTTAACGAACCATGAAATCTCATCAGCATGAGCTTCAATAACGACTTTATACTTTTTACCAGGATTTATAATACCAGCTACAGAACCATAAGCATCTGAAATATACTCATCAATATATGGTTTTAGGTATTCTAACCAGATTTTCTGGCCGGAACTTTCAAAACCAGTTGGAGAAGTATTATTTAAGTACTCGTATAGAAATTTTTTACTTTTTCTATCCATTTGAGATTAGAAAGGTAGATCGTCTACATTATCGTTGTTACCAAATTCTTCCATGACCGGAGCCTGGCCAAAGTTATCCTGTGATGGACCAGATTGTGCACCATTTGAAGGTTCAATTCTCCAGAAGCGAATATCTGTGTACCAGCGACCATTGTATTCTCTGCTTTCAATATTGATGGATAATTTCACTACATCATTAATGGCAAAACGGTTTAAATCGTCCACTTTCTCTGCCCATGCAGTAACACATACTTTCTTTGGAAATTTATCTTCAATTGTCTCCACGATAAACTCCTGTTTTTTCCACTCGCCTCTAGCACTAGTGCCCTTCTGAAGCTCAAGTTTCTGAATAATTCTACCTGTAAATTCCATTTTAATTAGATTAGTATACAAATATACTCTTCGTTTTAAAGCCAAATTCATTAAATAATATACACTTTATTGACATTTCTGGCTAAAACAGACAGTTTTGGGTTATTTGTGCATCTAACTTTGTTTGTCTTAATTTGCCTTGTTTATGTGTATTGCCAGTTTTTGTATTTTGGATAACAATGTTGCGGTTTATACTTTTACTAGAGATGAAAGGGCTGATAGACCTTTTTCATATCCTTCATGGATAAATGAAAATGTTTTTGCCCCGCTGGATTTAGAAGCTGGAGGCACATGGATTGGTTATAATAAGACTCGGATAATCAGCTTACAAAATGGTGGTGTTGTCAAACACAAACGCGAATTGCCTTATGATTTAAGCAGAGGTGTTTTAGTCAGAGATTTTTTGATTCATGATAACTTGGATAAATTTATCAATCAATTGAAGGATAAAAAAATAGAACCGTTTACAATGAACGTCATTAATATATGGACGCAAAAAATAAATGTGTATACGTTTAACGGAGATTTTTTAAACGCTAAATCTGTAGAGAATGATAAATTTATCAATTGTTCATCAACCTTATACGATGAAGATTTTAAACAGAATTTGACATCAGAATTTGAGGCCTCCAGTTTCAGTAACGAAGATGAAATCTGGGATTTCCATTTTAGTCACAGAATTGGCACTAAAAATAATCCACGCATTCAACCAAGTAGCAGTAGTATTACTCAATTTATTTTAGGTAAAAATGTTGCGTGCCGATTCTCAGATTTACTTCGAAACAGCGAAAAAATGACTTTTAAACTAAGTTAAAACACTTATTTTCACTAACTTCTAATTTTATTTTTTTAAATTAATCAATTTTTAAATCGTTCAAAATCAAAGCAATAGTTTTACAATTTTTCAAAAATTTCAATAATTATTGTAAGCACATTCGGTAGTCAATTTTTAGCAAATTTTATTGTATATCTTTGTGCAGCACAAACAAATTACACAATTTGATACGTTTTTTAAGCTTGTTGTTGACACTCCTCGGGGGATGGGGTGTTTTGCATGCACAAGGTGTAAGGTCCTATTGCATCGAAATTTCTTGTTCAAGCCGCAGCATCAACTCCACTCAAAGTGCCTTGGATTTTTCATGGCCAAGTAAAACGCCGTCAGCTACCTATCAATACGTCTATAAAAAATTAAAAGGGGCTTACCAATGGGGGAGTGTCTACCGAACCTTAGGAAATTCTGATTCAACTTTTAGTGATACCATTACCACCGGTCAGGCTTTCGAGTACATGGTAGAAAAAGGTTATGGTCCGGATGGATGGCCAGTTTACGGTTACATATATGCTTCCAACAGGATGTCAGCTACCACAGACAGGGGAATTATCATCTTGATTGCAGACAGCACGCACAAAACCTTCCTTGAAAATTCTATCAGAACTTACAGGAATGATTTAATCGGAGATGGCTGGAGTACCATTTTGAAATGGGTATCACCGTCAACCACAGTTCCGCAAATTAAATCGTACATTTACAATACTTATACTTCTAATCCTAGCAGAGTAAAATCCGTTGTTTTAATAGGCAATATTGCTGTACCATACTCAGGTGATTTTGATGAGAATGGTATTTTTCCACCCGATGGTCATACCACTAATTACACCCCTCCAAGTCACGAAGGAGCCTGGTCTACAGACTTATATTATGGAGACATGTTTAATGCTACCTGGCCGGATGCTTCGGTGAGTAATACAGCAGGAGCGAGGCCTGCCAATAGAAATGTTCCAAGCGATGGAAAATTTGATATTACAGAACTTCCAAATATTCTTCAGCTTCAAATAGGGCGTATTGATTTGTCTGAAATGACAGAATTCAAATATGATGTTCCGGATTCAAACAATATTGAAAGAGAATTATTAAAAAGATATTTTGAGAAGAATCACAGTTTCAGACATAAACTGGTTACTATTCAGGAAAGATGTTTATATGCCAATACATATGCAGATGTTTTAAGCGGACCACCAATCGATGAGCACTGGCCAACAAATGCATATAGAAATATGTCTGTATTCTTTGGTAAAAACGTTGTTTCTAAAACGACTACATACCGCAACACACTAAATTCCAATTCATATTTATGGAGTTTTGCATTTGGTGCCGGCAATTACAACCAAAGTACATCTGTTGGTTATTCTATTAATTTAGCCTCAACTTCTCAGCAGTTGCAGACAGTCTTTGCAGGATATTTGGGTTCTTATTTTGCTGATTTCGACACTGCCAATAATTTTATGAGAGCTGCATTAGCTTCTAAAGGCAATGTTCTAAATACATTTTGGGTTGGTAGACCAAGTTGGTATTTTCATCACATGGCATTAGGTGAAACCATTGGCTATTCGGCATTGCGAACTCAAAGTAATTACGATTCAGCATTGTCTGCTTTTTATGGATATACAGTTTCCCTGTATCCAACAGCAGCATATAGTGCATTTTCGATTCACTCTTCATTATTAGGCGATCCCACAGTCAGATTGCAACCACTTGAAACACCTTCAAACTTTTATGTCAGACAAGATTCGTGTAATTTTAGGTTTAAATTGAGATGGACAGCTCCGTCTGACACTGCCGTTCATACTTATTACATTTTCAGAGCGAAACATATTGACAGTACTTTTTCACTACTCGGAACAACAATCAATACCAGTTATACAGACAATTCGCCTTTAACCGGAACCAACGTTTATATGTTAAGAGGCTCAAAACTGCAAGTCAATTCAAGTGGTTCATACTTTAATTTGAGTCAGGGTTTATTTGATACCGTTTCGACATCAGATTTTAATATTCCAACAGCCAATGCCGGAGCTGACACAATAATTTGCTCAAACTATCCATTAAGAATAGGCGTACATAGTACAAATACAATTAATACAACATTTAATTGGACACCATCATCCGGAAACCGAGATACAGTAACCATTCTGGCAACTAATGGAAATCGAATTTTGGCAGCTACAGACACTCTAAGTGGTTGTATTGTTCGAGATACTATGCAAATTTCTGTACTCAGTTCGCCGGTTAATGAGACTATTAGCTTTGTTAATACAACATGTAACGATACTGTGGCATGGAGTTCAACCAATAACAATGGATCTGCTTATCAATACGACTGGACCTTTACAGGAGGAAATCCAGGCGACACCTCAGGTTTAGGATTAATCAATCCAGGAGTAGTGATTTATAACTTTGCCGGCAATTACTCAACGAGTCTTTCAATCAGAGATACATCTACAGATTGCGTTAATACGATAAACTCTGTTGTTTCCGTTATTTGTATAGGATTACCTGTTCAATGGGCTAATTTGACCTGCAACAGCACCGGAGAAAAACTGGAAATCAGATTTAATATTGAGAACAGCCGACAATTCAAAGCTATAGAAATAGAAGCCATGAACAGCAATCTGAATTGGGTGAAAATTAAAACTTTAACAGAATTAAAGGATGGCGAATATGTAATTGGATTTGAATCTGCTTCAGCTTATATAGCAACCCGATTAGTTGGTATAAAAATCAATGGAGAAACAGATATACTGGATGTTTGCCATTTTGATATGGATGCGAATGGATTACTTGTATATCCAAATCCAGTCATTAGTGAAATTACACTAGAGTTGACAAAATCAACCACTATGATTCAGAGTCAGGTGGTCATTTACAATTCAGTTGGACAAATCGTATTTAGTCAGGAGCATTCATTTATAAAAGGAAATCTTATTATCAATTGTACAAACTGGAATTCAGGAATATATACAGTATTGGTGACTAATGGAGAGAAAGTATTCAGTTTAAAAATTGTCAAATAAGGTGAAAACAAAGAAGTCACAGATACATTTAATTATACAGCAGGAATTAGAGAAGAAAATTGACACTTTACAGTCAGAGTATAAATTATATATGGAATCGGCTGCCAACGAGACTAAAAGTACAGCCGGAGACAAGCATGATGTTTCAAAATCAATGATGCAATTAGAGCAGGAAAAATTATCCGCTCAGTTAAATCAGTTAAAGGATCAGAAAAAAGTTTTATCACAGATAGAGGTTTCAAAGGATTATCAGAAAGTCAGATTTGGTTCTTTGGTAGAAACCAATCACGGGAATTTTTACATTTCAATTTCATCGCGGCCGATAGAAATTAATGATGAGATTTTTCAAATTATTTCATTGATATCACCAATTGGACGGATGATGCAAAACATGGAACCTGGATCGAGGTTTGAGTTCATGGGCAAATCATATCAAATCACGGGCATCCAATAATAACCATTTAATTATCAATTTATTACCACCCACCAAATTGTCTCATAATTAATATTATGTTAACTAGCATGGAGATAAAATAAGCCGCTTAATAGCGGCCTATTTATTAATATGATTAGTCCTTTTTCTCAGCGAGTTTTTTCTTCTCAGCTTGAATCATGGCTTCTATTTCTTTCTTTCTGGCGTCGTTACCAGTTTTAGCTGCACAAGTTTTCATATCGATTAACAAATTAATCAGGTCTTGATCTTTAAGATAACCAGATTGTCTGAGTGCTTCGAATTTAACATCGGCTTGTTTGTATAAATCAATTGCAAGAGCTCTTAATTTTTCATACTGTCCGGCAACTCTTGTCATTTGTTTGTATACATAATTTGCAGAGTCGAACATCAATACCGCAAGGTTATTCAATGCATCATAATTACCCGGATCAATTTCAAGAGCTTTTTGGTAATCTTTCATAGCCTGACTGAAATAATAAACAGATGGGCTAAGAGCAACATTTGACTTATATTGTTTTTCCTGAGCCTCCAACTCTTTTGTTTTCAACTGGTGAAAGGTCACTCCTCTTGAAAAATAATACGTAGCATTGGTTGGATCACCTGCAATTGCCTCATTGAATTTAGTCAACATAGCAACCTGATTATTTCTACCCAGCTCTATATTAATCTCCTGTTCAAGAAAACGATTGGCATCCTGAGGTATTTTTTCTTTTCCTTTATTGAGGTAAGAAATCGCTTTATCGAATTCACCTTTATCACTGTAAATTTGACTTAATCTAATGAAGATATCAGATTTCAGGTAATTAGGCACAGCAGCTAACTTTTCGAGATAGATTATTTCAGTATCAATCAGCGTATCCTGATAAGCAGCATACCAATTGTAGTAATAAGCTTTCTCGGTTGTTACAGAATTATTATTAGCTACTTTATCGACATCATAAGGCATTAATGCAACTACATAATCCATGTACTGTTTAACGATTTTGAAATCTTTACCATTTCTCAATGCATCTTCACCATCGTAATAAACTTTAAGAATAGCGTACGGCAGATTGTATTTTACATTATCTTTTGCATCAAACTCTTCCTGTTGTTCTTCAGAGTATGAATAGAATTTAGTCATTGCTTCGGCAGCAATCAGAGATGCATTTCCTGTTGGGTCAAGTGTTTTTTTAAGTTCACTTGTATCACTCAGGTAGGCAATTTCTGTATAGATGACACCTCTCCAACCCCATGCAGCAGCCATATTGGATGTTTCAGGATCTTGAATTACCAGGTCGATATCGTATTTGGATTTAGCTAAATCCTTTTCGATGTTTCTGGTCATGTCATTTCTAACGGTTTTTAACCTCTTAATTTGAGCGAACATTGGATTGGCAACCACCATTCCTGCAAACAACACAGCTGATAATACTAACTTTCTTTTCATTTCAATTACAATTTAATTTAAACTATTCAATACTTGTGCCATTGTCATCGCCGCTGTCATCACCATTGTCGTCACCAGTATCAACTTGCCCGTCATTACTGATGTTATCGACTTCAGTTGAATCACCGTTAACCACTCCTTCTTCTGCATTTTCTTCCTCTTCTTCCTCAACCGGCACTACTGCGACAGATGCAATTGCATCATTATTTTTAATATTAATCAATTTGACACCCTGAGTGGCTCTACCTCTTGTTTTAAGAGCATCCACACGCATACGAATTGTCAAACCGGATTTGTTAATAATCATTAAACCATCCTCATCTGTTACCAGTTCAATTGAAATCAGGTCACCTGTTTTGTCGGTGATATTAAGGGTTTTTACACCTTTACCACCTCTGCCGGTGATTCTGTATTCATCTTCTCCAGTTTCAGGGTCTACTAAGTAAGAACGTTTACCAAAACCATTTTCAGAAACAACCAGGATAGTCGCATCTTTAAGGTTTTCTTTATCTATGGTAATCATTCCGATTACTTCATCTTTATCAGATTCTAGTGTTATACCTTTTACACCACTGGCATTTCTACCCATTGGTCTTACCAGGCCTTCATTGAATCGAATTGCTTTACCGGAGCGTTTAGCCATGATGACCTCGCAATTTCCGTTGGTCAATTTTGCTGAAAGCAATTCATCACCTTCTCTGATGGTAATGGCGTTGATACCATTAGCTCTAGGTCTGGAATAAGCTTCAAGAGTTGTCTTTTTAATAATCCCTTTTTTGGTACACAATATAATATTATGCGTATTGAGATAATCTTCACTCTTCAGGTTTTCAATATTGAGGTAAGCTCTGATTTTATCATCTGAAGGGATAGCAATCAGGTTTTGAATGGCTCTTCCTTTAGTAGCTTTACCACCTTCAGGCAGTTCATATACTTTCATCCAGAAGCATCTACCATGTTCAGTAAAGAACAACATATAATTATGTGTATTGGCTACAAAGAGGTGTTCAACAAAATCTTCATCACGGTGAGACACTCCTCTGTTTCCTCTGCCACCCCTCGCCTGCTCTTTATATTCAGACAAAATGGTACGTTTGATATATCCCATGTGAGAGATTGTAATAACAACCTTTTCATTAGGGATTAAATCTTCAATATCAATTTCACCAGCGCTGTGTTCGATAGTTGTCTTACGTTCGTCACCATATTTTTCGCGCATTTCAGCAAGTTCTTCCTTGATAATGGAATATCTTAATGATTCGTCGTTCAATATAGATTCGAGATAAGCGATCAACTTCATTAACTCGTCGTATTCTTCTTTGATCTTTTGACGTTCGAGACCGGTTAAACGCTGCAAACGCAAATCCAGGATAGCTTTAGATTGGATTTCAGTCAGGCCAAACTTAGATATTAAACCATCTTTGGCTTCATCCGGGTTTTTAGAATTTCTGATTAAAGCAATCACTTCATCCAGGTGATCGAGAGCAATCAGTAACCCTTCTAAAATATGCGCACGTTTTTTAGCTTCAGCAAGGTCAAATTTGGTTCTTCTTACGACTATTTCGTGTCTGTGATCAACAAAATGACGGATTAGGTCTTTCAAGTTGAGCATTTCAGGGCGTCCGTGAACCAGGGCAATATTATTTACCGAGAAAGAAGATTGCAATGCAGTATATTTAAATAACTGATTGAGTACAACATTAGCAATAGCATCTTTACGCAGTTCGAAAACAAGTCTCATACCATCGCGGCCAGACTCATCTCTTACACCCACTATACCATCAATCACTTTTTCCTGAACCAATTCAACGGCTCTTGTGATGATTTGGCTAGGCATTACCTGATAAGGAACTTCGGTAACAATGATAAGTTCTTTACCATTGGCCATTGTTTCAATTTCAGTTTTACCTCTCATGAGGATACGGCCTCTACCGGTTTCGAAAGCAGAGCGAATACCATCCGTACCGTGAATGATACCGCCGGTAGGGAAATCAGGACCTTTGATGTGTTGCATCAATTCGCTGATAGTGATTTCTCTGTTATCGATATAGGCTATGGTAGCATTAACAGCTTCAGTCAGATTGTGTGGGGCCATGTTAGTAGCCATACCTACAGCGATACCAGCAGCACCATTGACCAGGAGGTTAGGAATTTTTGAAGGCAGAACGGAAGGTTCTTTCAATGAGTCGTCAAAGTTCGGGCGGAAGTCGACCGTATCTTTTTCCAGGTCATTGAGCATTTCCTCAGCGATTTTTTTCAATCTGGCTTCGGTATAACGCATAGCAGCCGGTGAGTCACCATCGATAGAGCCAAAGTTACCCTGACCATCCACCATTGTGTATCTCAGACTCCAGTCCTGAGCCATACGCACCATGGTATCATAAACAGAAGAGTCACCATGAGGGTGATATTTACCCAAAACTTCACCGACAATACGTGCGGATTTTTTGTATGGTCGGTTAGGTGCAAGACCTAATTCGGTCATACCATACAAAACACGTCTGTGAACTGGCTTTAAGCCATCTCTTACATCAGGAAGAGCTCTGCTGACAATAACAGACATCGAATAATCGATGTAAGCAGTCTTCATTTCGTCTTCAATGTTAATCGGAATTATTCGTTCAACATTGTAATCATCTGGGTTCTGATCCATATTTTATTGCTTTCTAAAAACATTGCAAGATAGGTAAAAATTAGCGGGTTGACGAATTTACATTCCACAATATACCAACAAAAAAAGTCCCGGATTTTGTCCGAGACTTTTACAAGATTTATATAAAAAACTGGAGGGTTATTTAGGCATTTTAAGCACTTTAATTTTGCCTAATCCCAATTTTTCCAATTGTTCTTTTACGAATGCATCATCTCCAATAACAACTATAACCAGATTATCAAGACTCAGATATTTTTTAGCGAGAGCATTGATATCTTCTTTAGTCAGATTTTTGATGATTTCTGCGCGTTTAGCATTGAAATTACCTTCGAGATCCCACAGGATAATTTGTGATAAGAAACCAAGTTTACTAAATGGTGATTCATATCTCAAAGCATCACTACCTAATAAAGCACGTTTAGTGAAATCTAACTCATCATCGGTAATACCGTTGTCGATGTAATTTTTAATTTCCTTGAATATTTCAACTATAGAAGAGTCAGTAGCTGATTTTTTAACACCGGCGCTGATAACGAATACACCAGGGATATTTCTTCCGCTAGGGTTGAAACCTGAACGAATACCATAAGTCCAACCTTTGTCTTCTCTCAGGTTTAGATTCAAACGAGAGTTGAATGCGCCACCCAAAGCAAAGTTCATCACAGTAGCTTTAAAGAAGTCACCATCAAAATCATAAGGAATGGTTCTGTAACCAATCAGGATTTGAGACTGAGGAGCGTTATCCTGATTAACCAGGTAGACTTGTGTTTTTTGAGCAGAAGGGAAATTAGTGAATACAGGAACTGTTAAGTTTTTATTCTCCCATTTTTTGAAGAATGCCAAACCTTCGGTAACAGTTTTTTCATCTATATCACCTACTACTGAAATAGTAGTTAGATTAGGAGAAAGGAAGTTTGATTTAAAGTTTTTAAGGTCTTCTACAGTAATTTTATTAGCAGCAGACCAATCAGTTAAACTACCAATACCAATTGGATTTTCAGTACCAAATATAAATTCTCTGAATTTTGTGCTACCGAAAGAGGTTGGAGAGTGCAGGTTATTGTTTTCTATTGAACTCAATATTGCCTTTTTGTTCAGTTTAAAATCTTTCTCAGTATAAGAAGGATTGTAGAACATATCTTCCAAGACAGCCATAGTGGCATTGAAAGAGTCTTTAAAACAAGAAACGAAACAAGAAATAGAACCTTCACCGGCACCAAATGAAATAGATGAGCCCATGCTGTTCAGTTTGTTTTCAAGTTGAACGCCGGATAATTTAGTAGTTCCTTCATTTAGCATAGCTGCTAACATTGCTGCAGTACCATTTTTAATTTTACCAGTTTCAAAGTAGTGAGAACCACCAATTGATATACTCATATATACCATAGGAGTTTCTTTAGAAGAAGTTCCAATTATTTTGATTCCATTATCAAATTTGGTTTTGTAGTAGTTAGGTACGTTTGCTGGTTTAGCGCTAGGAACAGAAGGTTTTTTACTTCTGTCGAAACCTGCAGGGTCAACTGTTGGTTTGTAAGCCAGGTTACTGTATGCAGATTTATCTGGAGTTTCGTTAGCGTATGGATTAATACTTTCGTATTTTTTGATTTTAGCATTAGGGTCAGAAGCTAAAATAGGGTCCTGAATGATATGGATACAAGCGTAGTTTCTACCTTTAATATAGGTTCTGAAAACACGCATTACATCTTCTTTAGTCACTTTCAGATATCTCTCATAATCTTTGTCAAGAGTCATATCGCCTCCTGTAAGCATTTCGTACTGAGTTAATACAGAAGCTTTAGAACCTACAGTTTCAAGAATGCTGAAGTATCTTGATGCAAGTGATTTTTTAATTCTGTCGAGGTCAGCTTCACTAAATCCGTTGATTTCAAAAGAATCTAAAGATTTTTCAAGCGTAGCTCTCATTTCACTTTCTTTCAGGCCACCTAACTTTTCAGGATAAGTCACCAGGATAAAATTGAACTCACCAGACATTTCGAAAGTACCATTGCTGCAGAAAGCCTGAACTGAGTTTTCGGCACCAATAAAGTTTTTGTACAAAACTGAATTTTTACCATCACCCAGTAAGCTGGCCAATACATCAAGAGCAGCTTCATCTTTATGGAAGGTAGGAACTGTAGGGAAAGTTATAGAAGTAAGAGGAAAGAACACATCACTTGTGATGGTTTGGATTTTCTTTTCTTCGAGTATAACTGGTTTTTTAGGCAGTGGCGGTGCTTCATTACCACGAGAGATAGGTCCGAAGTATTTTTCTACCATTTTCATTGCCTCTTCAGGGTTAACGTCACCGGAAATAACGAGGATAGCGTTATTTGGGCCGTACCATTTAAGGAAGAAATTTCTAAGGTCAGAAGAATCGGCAGCATTAAGGTCATCAACATAACCAATTGTTTGCCAGCTGTAAGGGTGACCATACGGGTAGATTAACTGGTCTTGAACTTCAGGAAGCATACCATAACCTTCGCCATAACGCTGGTCTTTTTCATTTTTAACAGTTTCGCGCTGGGTTTCAAATTTCTTTTTGGTAAAAGCAGGAAGAAGGAAGCCCATGCGGTCAGCTTCAAGCCAAAGAGCTGTTTCGAGCATATTGCTAGGAACAGTTTCGAAGTAGTTGGTTCTGTCGCGGTTGGTAGTACCATTCATGTCACCGCCCGAACCTTGTACAATTTTAAAGTGCTCTTCATCAGCAACGTTTTGCGAACCCTGGAACATCATGTGTTCGAAGAAGTGAGCAAAACCGGTTCTTTTCATAGTTTCTCTGTTCGAACCAACGTGATAGGTAACTTCCACGTGAACGATCGGATCGCTATGATCTTCGTTAATAATAACCGTCAGGCCATTGGCGAGTCGGTATTTAACGTAAGGGATGATGAGCTTCCCTGGCTTGGCATCTACTGTGACAACAGGGGTTGCCGCAGTTTGAGCCTTCGCTGTATTCGTTGTAAGAAACAGTGATAAAGCCGCTGATAAAAAAAACAATTTTTTCATTGATATAAAATTTGGAATAATATTTGTTTCAAAAATAATAGACAAACGCAACCTTTTCCACAAAAATCTCGTCAAAATTAGTAAAATGTCAGACAAAAGAAAAAATTAAATTCGTGTTATTAATGCAGATTAAACCTACGGGTTTCAGGGCGCTGCTGCTGTTTGTCACCTGCTTTCTCTTTTTGGGAATCAGTGCCCAGAACCAAACAAACAACTACGGAAAGGAATTCCGTTTCACATTTTTAGAAAACTATGGCAGCTTTGAGAAAGTCTCATTTGCAGTTTCTTCTGAAAGTAGCCATTTCATTCTTCGTATTTCTTGCGGATCGTATTCTGATACATTTGTCATTTATGGCAAAGACACGATTTTAGATTACCTAAAAGCCGGAACACCAAGCGCTTCCATTTTCAGTCCTACAAGAAGTATTTTGATCA
Organism: Bacteroidota bacterium; assembly: GCA_963169345.1. Lineage (GTDB taxonomy): Bacteria > Bacteroidota > Bacteroidia > NS11-12g > UBA955 > JABMMZ01. The sequence continues at coordinate 74,223 of CAUJCT010000018.1, read as the reverse complement.
CTGCCAGCGCTCCAATAGCTGTAAATGCTATGAACAACAGTCTGAACAGTACCGACATTTCATCTATAATGCCGGTAGAAAGAATACCCAGCAATCCGACATATTTTGTCAATACCTACCGAGGTGACGAATCAATTGGTAAAGCCAACAACAGTTTATTTTCGGTTTTGGCGATAGATGACAGTGTATTGATGACCATAATGCCTACCTGTAATTCCAAAAATAATCTTGTCAAGGGTATTATTTATACCAAATGGCTGAGAAAAGGTCAGGTTTATCAGGAGCAGGCTTCAGACAGCCAGTCATTTGCAGGTACAAAAATCTGGAATGGCAGAGGTTGCAAGCGATTTGTAGTATTCGAAGGTGCAAAATGTTCGTTCGTTGAATATAACAACAATACCTGTAAAGGTTGCGATCATCTTTACAATCAATCCAGACCATTGCAGTATCTCGGAAAAAGTTTCACTACAGTACCTTTTGCGGGTAATAGCAGCGGATATGTCTATCAAATCGTTGCCACTGAAAATAACACACAGATATACATTAATGGTACTCCTTCTGTGGTTTTAAATTCCGGAGAATCACATTTGGTAAATCAAAAAAGTAATGTTGCGGTATGTATCAGTTCAGATAAACCTATTTCAGTTATTGAGTTAATGAAAAGCGGAGAATGCAATGGACAATCCAATAATTTAGGGAATCCAAGCATGATGAATCTGATTCCTGATAATCAAATGACTTTAACAGCAGGGTTTAGTTTTCCATCTACTTCCAATATTTCTTTAAATCCCTCCTTCCCTGCCGAATATTATGTTGCAATAGTAGCCCGTACTGGTCATTTAGGAGAAATTACTTTAAATGGAGTGAAGCTTGATACAGGCAAATTTACAAGCACATGTTCTATGTCTGTTGCTTCATTTAAATTAAACGGACAATCCAAAAATCATATTTCATCCTCCAATGGTTTTGCAGCATATATGTATGCCTTTGGTAAAGATGAAAGTTATGCATCAGAAATTGGCAGCAGTTTTGAAAACAGAACAACAGAGTTGATTTTAGAGGCCAACAAAACAAATGTATGTGATACCCTTCACATGTTTAATTTTAAAGCACGTTCAGATTCTTCTGCACAATATTACTGGAACTTTGGTGATGGTACCGGCATGTCTGGAGATTCTGTATTTAAATCCTATAACAAATCCGGACAGTTTAACCTTAAACTAAATGTTACATACACAGGAAATAGCGGATGTTTGAAAGATTCAATTGAAAAACAAATAAAGGTATATTCGAAACCAGTGTTTAATTTGGGTCAGGATACTCAATTGTGTCAGGGTTCATATTTTGAATTATCCCCAATAGTCAGGCCCAAATCGAGTTTGAGATGGTGGAATGGCAGCAATTCGAGCCTTGTAGTCATCAGTAATAACGTCAATGCCTGGTTAACAGTGACCGATACAAATAAATGTCAGTTCAGTGATACTGTCAGCATTAAATTTATCAATTGCGACACATCTTCTATTGTGATTCCGAATGTTTTTACGCCGGGATTGTCAAAAGGTGACAATATCAATGATTTATTTGAAACACAATTCAGCGGATTTGATAATCTGCAAGGATACATCTATAACCGTTGGGGTGTAAAAGTTTACAATTTTAGTTTTCCAGACAATGGATACTGGAATGGATGTTATGACAATGAATCTTCCAATCCATGTCCATCAGGCACCTATTATTATGTATACAAATTCACCAACAGCAAAACCGGCTTGACAAAAGAAGTCAACGGTGTGGTGCAACTCATCCGATAGATTCTGTCTAAAACTTGTTAATTGACTTAGATTTGGAATTGTATAATTTTGAATACACTTTCAAGTATGCCAAGAATCCTAGTTATAGACGACGAAAAACCAATCAGGGACGCCCTGCATAACATTCTAACCACCGAGCACTACGAAGTAGATATTGTAGAAAACGGCAAAAAAGGACTTGAGATGCTCAAGGACAATGGATATGATGTAGTTTTATGTGATATCAAGATGCCTGGGATGGATGGTCTTGAAGTAATGGCTAAGGCCAATGAGATTTCACCTGAAGTACCTTTTATATTAATATCTGGTCACGGTACAATCGAGATAGCCGTTGAAGCTGTTAAGAAAGGCGCTTATGATTTCATTTCTAAGCCCCCAGATTTAAACAGATTACTCATTACCATTCGCAATGCCGTAGAGAAAAACAATCTGGTTGTTGAGACTAAGGTATTAAGAAGAAAAGTAACTAAAACCCGCGAAATAGTAGGAGAAACTCCATCAGTACAGAAGATTAAAGATACTATTTCAAAAGTTGCGCCTACCGATGCAAGAGTTTTAATTACCGGTGAAAACGGAACGGGCAAAGAATTGGTAGCAAGATGGATTCATGAAAAGAGCAACAGAGCCAACATGCCTTTAATAGAGGTTAATTGTGCGGCGATACCGAGTGAATTAATAGAGAGTGAACTTTTTGGACATGAAAAAGGTTCATTTACCACAGCAATTAAACAGCGCATAGGAAAGTTTGAGCAAGCCAATGGAGGCACTTTATTTCTGGATGAAATCGGAGATATGAGTTTATCTGCACAAGCAAAGGTTTTAAGAGTTATTCAGGAAGGCGTATTGCAAAGAGTTGGAGGAGATAAAGCTATAAATGTAGATGTAAGAATTCTGGCAGCGACCAATAAAAATTTACCAGAGGAAATAGAACGCGGCAATTTCAGAATGGACTTATATCACAGATTAAGTGTGATAGTCATTCATGTTCCAACCTTAAATGAACGTGTAGATGATATTCCAGTAATAGCTGAAAGATTCCTGAAAGAAATTTGCGAGGACAATGGTGTCAGAAAATCATTTGCACCCGGAGCACTGGATGAGTTAAAGAACGTGAACTGGACAGGAAATATCAGAGAATTAAGAAACGTGATTGAGAGATTAGTCATTTTATCTGATGCAAAAATCACTGTGGAAGACGTCATAGCTTACAGTAATCCATCAACACCGGTTTCAAAGACACAGAGTGTTTTAATAGATAAATTCGACAAGTTTCAGGATTTTAAGGATTACGCAGAGACAATATTTCTTGAGGCTAAATTAAAAAAGAACAACTGGAATGTTGCTAAGACAGCTGTAGAAATTGATATTCAGCGCAGTCACCTCTATAATAAAATAGACAAGTACAATTTAAAACGCAACTGATGATAGGCCATGATATTCTGTTGGCCGCAGAGAAGCTTAGACAAGGATTAACAGTTGGGATTCCTACTGAGACTGTTTATGGATTAGCTGGAAATGCTTTAAATGAAGAAGCAGTTGTTTCTATTTTTAAGATAAAGAACAGACCTTTTTTTGATCCATTGATTCTTCATGTTAAAGACATAGAATCAGTAAAAAAATACGTCAGAAATTTCCCGGAGAGTGCAGAGCAGCTGGCTGAAAAATTTTGGCCTGGTCCACTGACTTTATTATTGTATAAGAGCGATTTAGTTCCGGATATTGTCACTTCCGGGAGTGATTTAGTGGCGATACGAATTCCAAGACATCCTTTGACATTGGCTCTTTTAAACGAGATTGATTTTCCAATTGCTGCTCCAAGTGCGAATCCATTTGGCTACATCAGTCCGACAAAAGCAGAACACGTTGAACTTCAATTGGGCGATAAAGTATCGTATATATTGGATGGTGGTAGTTCTGACGTAGGAATTGAAAGCACAATAGTCAATTGCACTGGGGAAAAGTCAGAAATAGTCCGATTAGGTGGATTATCAATTGATGCAATCAGTCAGACGATTGGGTATACACCAACATTGAACATCAGCAAGAACAGCAATCCATTGGCACCTGGTCAGTTGGACAAGCATTACTCACCGCATGCAAAATTCATATTAACAGATAATATAGAGGAGACCTTGCTTTTGCACAGGCATCAGAAAGTTGCCTTATTGACTTATGGAGACAAGACATACGATGCAGACATTTACCAATTAAATTTAAGTAAAAGTGAATCATTAGAAGAAGCGGCGAGAAATCTTTTTCACTATATGCGATTATTAGACAATTATAATCCGGAGCTAATCATTTCATGCAAATTACCGTCATTTGGTCTTGGATTGGCAATAAACGATAGATTGTCCCGCGCGTCAAACAATTGAAATACAGACACATGTAAAATATTCTAAAAAACAATAACAATCATTTCCATAAAGCACTGAATATCAATAGTCTTTTTGTATTTTCAAAAATCAAGATAAGCATAAAAATATATGATGACAATCATTATAAATCAATAATTAATGATTACCTTTGCACCTTTAAATTTTTAACCCTATTTAATACACAATGAGCCAAGCGAATGCCAGCATCAACGAAACACAATTTGACGTGTTTGCACAAGTAGCCAGATATGACCATGAGCAAATATTAATTTGCCAGGACAACCACACTGGACTAAAAGCCATTATTGCCATTCACAACACAGTTTTAGGTCCAGGACTTGGAGGAACGAGGATGTGGAATTACGCTACAGAAGCAGAGGCAATAAATGATGCATTGAGACTATCGAGGGGTATGACTTACAAAGCTGCCATCAGCGGTTTAAATTTAGGAGGAGCTAAAGCGGTAATTATTGGCGACCCTACTAAGGATAAGTCAGAGCACTTGATGAGAAAATTCGGAAGATTTGTTGAGAATCTGGGTGGTAAATACATCACAGCAGAAGATGTTGGTACTACAACCAAAGACATGGAGTATATAAAGATGGAGACAGACCATGTTGTAGGTTTACCTGAAATTATGGGTGGTGGCGGAGACCCTAGTCCTGTAACAGCTTATGGCGTTTACATGGGTATTAAAGCCAGTGCTAAGAAAGCTTATGGTTCAGACAATTTAGGTGGAAAAAAGATTGCAGTACAAGGTACCGGTAAAGTTGGTTTGCATTTGATAGAGTTATTGCACAGAGATGGTGCGCATATTACTGCCAGTGATATATTTGAAGCCGGTTTGAAAACTGCATCAGATAAATTTGGAGCTAACATTGTAAAACCAGAAGAAATTTTTGAGCAGGACGTAGATATATTTGCTCCTTGTGCTTTAGGTGCAATATTGAACACCGAGAATATTAACAAATTAAAATGCCAGATAGTATCAGGAGCTGCTAATAACCAATTAGAAGATGAGACTATTCATGGTGATATGTTGAAATCTAAAGGTATTTTTTATGCTCCGGATTTCCTGATTAATGCTGGTGGATTAATAAATGTATACAGCGAACACAATGGATATGTTAGAGAGATTGCCATGTCACAGGCAGAGAATATTTACAATACAGTTTTAAGTATTTATCAAAAGTCAGATGCAGACAATATCAACACACAGATTGCTGCAATTAAATTAGCTGAAAAGAGAATTAATGATACCATGATTCTTCAATCGAAGATTTAATTCTTTAAGATATAAAATAAAAAAGCCCTGAAATATTTCGGGGCTTTTTTTATTGAGTATAAAATCAAAAAAAATTATTCATCAAGTTCTTCCAGCATGAGTTTTCTCAGCATATCAAAAGCAGCATTGGCAGATCTTCCAATAACATGGCTGCGGTCGCCGATAAAATGCTGCCTGACAACAACTGTATTTTTACCAGAGCTAACGCCTATTACCACAGTACCAACAGGCTTTTCATCAGATCCACCACCTGGTCCGGCAATACCAGAAACGGCAATCGAGTAATCAGTTTGAAGACGCTCCCTCACTCCTATTGCCATTTGAGTAACTACAGGTTCACTGACTGCACCAACTGTTTCGAACAAAGTACTTTCAACGCCCAATTGGTGGTGTTTTACAGAATTACTATAAGACACTACAGATCCCACAAAAACTTTAGAAGCCCCAGGCAAAAGAGTCATTTGATGAGAAATTAAACCACCAGTACAACTTTCGGCAATTGAGAGTGTTTTACCTTTAGCATTTAACATTCTAAAAATAAGTTCAGGCATAGTGATGTCTTCATCTACAACGACATTCTCCCCTACAATATCAATAATTTGTTTTGCGTAAGCGTCTATTTCCTGTTTTATATCATTATCTCCACTGCCGGTAAGACGGAGTCTGACCATATTCATATTTGGCAGATAAGCTAATTTGATATAAGAGGGCAAACTATCTTCCACAGATTCTATCTTTTTAGCGAGCAAAGATTCAGGGACATTGATGGTGACGATGGTTTTATGATACAATTCAGGCTGTATGAATTTTTTCATAATAAGAGGCATTGCTCTGTGTTCGATGATATTTTTCATTTCGAAAGGAACACCAGGCAAACTAATCACAACTTTATCATCTACATCGAACCACATACCGGGAGCAGTACCCCAGTCGTTCATCAGAGTTAAACACTTTTCAGGCAATTCAGCCTGCAGTTTGTTTGCTTCCAGCATTTCACGTCCTCTACTTTTAAAAAACATTTCGAGTTGAGACAGCACAGTAGTATCTGTTCTCCAGCCCATACCAAAAAAATCAGCCAGGGTTTTCTTGGTAATATCATCTTTAGTAGGACCTAATCCACCAGTTATGATAATCAGTTCAGAGCGATTAAGACAGTCTTTAAGTTGGCTTTTAATTTCTTCGGCATCGTCGCTGATTGAATTAATTCTTTTGATTCTGATATTGGCTTTATTTAAGGTTTGGCCAATCCATGCACTATTGGTATCCACTACTTGTCCAATCAATAGTTCATCTCCGATTGTAATAATTTCCGCTTGCATTTCTTATGATTACAAAGATGAAGCTCCCGGGTTTGGTTTTTGTGCTTAAGTTTTCAACAAATGAACGAAAAGAATTCAAATAATTTTAGATTTACAAAGCGTTATTTAATTATCAAGATGCCTGATTTTTCTCATTTACATTGTCATACACAATTCTCATTACTGGATGGAGCTGCTTCTATTTCAAATTTATATAAGAAAGCAGTTTCGGATGGGCAAAGGGCTGTTGCCATTACCGATCATGGCAACATGTTTGGGGTATTTAATTTTGTAGCAGAGGCTGCAAAGCACAACAAAGGAGAGCAAAAAATCAAAGCTATAGTAGGATGTGAATTTTACATGGTTGAAGACAGGCACCGCAAGTCATTTACTAAGGACGATAAAGACATCAGATATCATCAGCTCTTGCTTGCTAAAAATCCGGAAGGGTATAAAAATCTTTCAAAATTATGTTCATTAGGATACATAGAGGGCATGTACAGTAAGTGGCCCAGGATAGACAAATCATTGATTGAAAAATACCATGAAGGATTAATTGCCACTTCTTGTTGTTTAGGAGCAATAGTGCCTAAAACTATTATGAAAAAAGGCGAAGAAGCGGCTGAAAAAGAGTTGAAATGGTGGTTGGATATTTTTGGAGATGACTATTACATTGAGTTGCAAAGGCATGGTATGACAGAGCAAGACAAAGTCAACGAAGTATTGATGAAGTTTGCCAGAAAATTCGATTTAAAAGTCATTGCCACAAATGATTCGCACTATGTAGAGAAAGAAGATTACAATGCTCACGACATATTATTATGTGTCAATACAGGAGAAAAGCAGAGCACACCCAAGATGTCTGATTTGGATGGAGATGAAGAGAAATTTATTAAGGGAAAAAGATTCGCGTTTCCCAATGACAACTTTTACTTCAAAACAAAATCAGAGATGTCACAATTGTTTTCGGATATCCCGGAAGCACTTGAAAATACTGGTGAAATAGTAGACAAAATTGAGCCCTTAAGTTTAAAAAAAGATATTCTTTTGCCTAACTTTCCAGTTCCAGAGAATTATGCATCACAGGATGATTATCTGGAGGCATTAACCTGGGAAGGTGCTAAAAGAAGATATGGTGATATAGATTCAGAAATTGAGGAAAGATTAAAATTTGAGTTGTTTACAATTCGAACCATGGGTTTTGCCGGTTACTTTCTAATTGTATCTGATTTCATTAAAGCCGGCAGGGATTTAGGAGTAGTAGTTGGTCCAGGCAGGGGTTCAGCGGCAGGAAGTGCTGTAGCTTATTGTATAGGTATTACCAATATTGACCCAATTAAATACGATTTGCTATTTGAGCGTTTTCTGAATCCTGAAAGAAAGAGCATGCCCGATATTGATACGGACTTTGATGATGAAGGTCGTCAGAAAGTGATAGATTATGTAGTGGATAAATACGGTCGTAATCAGGTAGCACAGATTGTGACTTATGGTAAGATGGCTGCTAAAATGAGTTTAAAGGATGTAGCCAGGGTTATGGATTTATCTATGGATGAATCGAATTCTATAACCAGACTTGTACCTGCCCGACCAATGGGTTTAAATTTAAAGCAAATCATCAATGCAAAAATTGAAGGTGTTAAGGAAGATATCATAGATGATGAGTTGGAGAGTGAAGGAGATGATGACAGAGATACTATACTGTTAAGGCAGGAAGATATTCCCGGTGTTATGCAGTTAAGAGAATGGCATCACGACAAAAACAATCAGAGAGAAGGTGAAGTTTTAAGACAGGCAATGTTGCTTGAAGGTTCTGTAAGAAACACAGGAGTCCATGCTGCCGGTATAATAATAGCACCTAAAGACCTTACAGAAATTGTACCTGTTGCTGTAGCCAAAGATTCCAATTTATTACTAACACAATTTGAAGGAAAAGTCATTGAAGATGCAGGCGTCATAAAGATGGACTTTTTAGGATTGAAAACATTGTCAATTATCAAGACAGCAATGGATTTAATCAAGAAGAACCACAATATTGATATTGACATAGACAATATACCGCTGGACGATGTTGAGACATTTGAGTTGTATCAGAGAGCAGACACAACGGGTACATTTCAGTTTGAAAGTCCGGGTATGCAGAAATATCTGAAGGAGCTTCGACCGGACAAGTTTGAGGATTTGATTGCCATGAATGCTTTGTACAGGCCGGGACCAATGGAGTATATTCCAACCTATATCAGAAGAAAACATGGTATAGAGCCGGTTGTATATGATATTCCTGAACTTGAAGAGTATTTGGCGGATACTTATGGTATTACTGTGTATCAAGAGCAGGTGATGTTACTAAGTCAGTCATTAGCCGGCTTCAGTAAAGGAAAGGCAGATTCATTAAGAAAAGCGATGGGAAAAAAGAACCTTGCCGACTTGATGAAACTGAAAGACGATTTTATGAAAGGGATCACAGAAAAGGGATTAGATCCTGTGAAATGTGATAAAATATGGAAAGACTGGGAAGCTTTTGCTTCATACGCATTCAACAAATCCCACTCTACCTGTTATGCATTTGTAGCTTATCAGACAGGTTATTTAAAAGCGCATTATCCGGCGGAGTATATGGCAGCGGTGTTGAGCAACAACAGTAACAACATTGATAAAATCAGTCATATGATGCAGGAGTGCAAACGCATAGGAGTTCCGGTATTGGGGCCGGATGTCAACGAGAGCGATATGCAGTTTTCTGTTAATTCGAAAGGAGAAATCCGTTTTGGTTTATGTGCAGTTAAAGGGGTTGGTGAATCGCCTGCATTAAGTATTATTGAAGAAAGAGAAAAGAATGGTCATTACAGGAACATATTTGAATTGTGTTCAAGGGTGAATCTCAGGTCTGTGAATAAAAAGACACTAGAGGCATTAGCAAAAGGAGGTGCATTTGATTTCGACAAAACCATTCACAAAGCCCAGTATTTAACAGAGATAGATGGTAACAGCGGCATTGAGATTGCGTTAAAATATGGCGCAAGAACTCAGGAAAATAATATCAGCAATCAAGGTTCACTATTTGGAGGCAGCAGTAAAGAAAACCTGTCAGAGCCTCAAATGCCAAAAGTTGAAGAATATTCAATTTTAGAAGAATGTAATATTGAAAAAGAGATGGTTGGAATTTTCATCAACAGACATCCAATGGATACTTTTAAAGTGGAATACCAGTCAATAGTAAATACTACATTGACAGAGTTAGAAAACATTAGTGATTTAGCCAAAACCAAACCCAATATAACGGTTGCCGGAATAGTTGTGAAAGTAGACAACCTCATGACTAAAACTGGAAAGAATTACTCCAAATTTATATTACAGGATTATTCGGGACAGTACACCTTTTTTGCGTTTGGCAATGTATTCGACAAGCTGAGGTTGATATTATACGTCAATCATTTCATAGTCTTAAGATGTAAAATAGAGCCACCGAGATGGCAAAAAGAAGGAGGAAGAGAATGGGAACTGAACATACAATCCGGTGAAAAAATGGAAGAGGTAAAAGAACGCTATATAAAGGGACTTAGCATGAATTTTGAAGTTAAGCAAATTTCAAATGGCATACTGGATGAGTTAGAAAATATTTTCAAAAAATTTGCCGGAGATATGCCTGTTAATTTTACCATTTCCGACAGAGAGAAAAGGCATCAGTTTGACTTGGTCAGTTCTGAGCGCAAAATCAATATTTGTCCGGAGCTGCTGGATGAGTTAAGGAGAAATGATATCGATTATCAGGTTATTACAAGGAATTAAATTGGATATATGCGATTAAATGAATCAATTAAATACTTTAGACTTAGGTAAATCTATTGTATTTAAGCTATGAATCATTTTGATTTTTTGCTTTTTGCCAGATTATTTGTGTAAGTTTCAATATACTGATCCACAGTAATTTTAGAGAACAACTCTCCTATCAATTTGAAAGGAATGTCTTCTGCTTTTTTGTAGCGGATGCAGCTTTTTCCCATATCCAGTTTTTTCTTTGATGCTTTAGCATGTTCGGTAGTAAACCAATTTAAGAGATCGGCATCAGCGTATAGTCCCATGTGATAAATAGCTATGAAATTTTTCTGAGCGGCAATTTGAGCAAAAGGCAGAGGTAATTTTGGATCACAGTGGTAGCCATTTGGAAACAAGGAAAAAGGAACGACATATCCAATCATTCCATAACTCATAGTTTCTTCAAAACCATTTGGGATGTTGCTTAGAATTGTATTTCTAATGGCAGAAAGGGCTTCTTTTTTTTCTGGTTCAAGCGACAGAATATAATCTTCAACGGTATTGGCTTTAGCGGACATTCATGCGAAATAAACAAAAAGTAGAAACAGTTCCAATAAAGCATGTGGTATTTTAGATAAAAAACACCTTGATTTGCATACTCAAACATGTTAAGTAAAGAACAAATTGCAAAACGAATAGCTCAAGAGCTTAAAGATGGATATTATGTCAATTTAGGAATAGGCATACCTACCTTAGTAGCCAATTACATACCTGAGGGAGTAGAAGTTGTTTTACAATCAGAGAATGGATTATTGGGCATGGGACCTTTTCCGTTTGAAGGAGAAGAAGATGCTGATTTAATTAATGCGGGAAAGCAAACTATTACTACAGTTCCAGGGTCTGCATTTTTTGATTCTGCAATGAGTTTTGGAATGATAAGAGCAGGCAAAGTAGATTTAACTGTATTGGGCGCAATGGAGGTGAATGACAGAGGAGATATAGCCAACTGGAAAATTCCAGGTAAAATGGTTAAAGGAATGGGAGGTGCAATGGATTTGGTTGCAAGCGCCAAGAACATAATTGTTGCTATGCAGCATGTCAATAAAGCTGGCGAATCCAAATTACTTAAGGAATGTACATTACCTATTACCGGCATTGCATGTGTAAAAAAGGTAGTCACAGAATTAGGTGTTTTCAATATCAATGAGAATGGATTTGAATTGATAGAACTTGCACCAGGAGTTACTATAGAGGAAGTGAAATCAAAAACAGAAGGCCGATTGATTATACATTCGGATGTAAAGACCATGGAAATTTAAAAAAATATCCAGACTCAAATCACAGAATTAAAGTTAATTAAATTTAAAATTAACAATTCTGATCAGAAACAAATTTTTTGTTTGATATTTTGACTATAAATTCGAACAAAAAAATTCAGTATGAAATCATTCAAGTTTATTTTATTCATTTTTGGGATTAGTCTGTATTTAGGCTGTACCAAAGATACCACAATTAAAGAGGAATATAATCCTAATATTACAATTTGGGGAACATACAAAGCCACGAGCGTCATTAATGGTTTAGACGATTTAAAGTATTTAAAATTTACAACTAAAAAAACTTCGCATACTTATTACATGAATTCGAGTGGTATGAGAAGTTTAGGTAATTCCAGTTTTATTCCATTTCCAGATCAGGTTTTAGGAGATTTTTTAGGATTCGGAACAGTGGCATACGGTTATCGTTTTAATGGCGACACGTTAATAATTGATTACGGTGGTACAACTTATTTCAAAGGTATAAAAGTGAATGAGACAGAAGTTGCCAATTGGGTAGAAGTGGTTTCAAAGACAGACGAAATTTCAGGTGTATTCACAGACAGGAGTCAGGGTATTGGATTTGATGGCACCAACATCTTATTACCTGATTACTCGGGAAGCAAGATTACAAAGATTAATTTATCTACAAGGTTACCAAACGGAGATATTAGTGTAAGCGGCGCTTATCCAAATACGGTAGAGTTTGACGGCACTGATTTATGGCTGGGCAGTAATGGGTATTATAGAATGTATAAATTCCCATTAGCTGGCGGATCGAGCACAGGTACTGCTCCGAGTCATGACATTGGAGCATGGATATATGGAATTGCATTTGATCCTGCCGGAAATGATTTGTGGGCTTATTCAAATAATTCAGACACCTTATATCAAATCAACAGAACCAGCAATACAGTTATATCACGTAAAAAGATATCATACGTTCGCGATATGGCATGGTCTAACGGAAAATTATACATGGTGAGCGGACCATTTATTTACAGAGTAAAAACATCCAGTTTCGAAATTGAGAAAACCTATCAATTAAAAGATCCGGAAACTATTTATGGAATTGCAGCAGTTGGTAATGAATTTTGGTTGAACATCAACGGAAATAAATTGATAAAAGTCAGTTTAAACTGATCAATCATACAATAAATTTAAGAAGCCGGAAATATCCGGCTTTTTTTATGGATGATGATTTAAGATTGAGAGTTAAGGATTATTTTTGCAGCTATGAAATTTGGAACCAAGGCATTACATGCGGGTATAGTAGCCGACCCAAGTACAGGTGCAATCATGACACCTATTTTTCAGACCAGTACTTATGTGCAGGAATATCCTGGAACACACAAGGGTTATGCTTATGCCAGAGGTAAAAACCCAACCAGAACCCAATTAGAGAACAATATTGCAGCACTTGAAAATGGCACCAATGCATTGTGTTTTTCCAGTGGAATGGGAGCAATTGATGCTGTAATAAAATTACTGAAACCGGGTGATGAAGTTATTACCGGAGATGATATTTACGGAGGTTCTTACAGGATGTTTTCAAAAATATACGAACCATTTGGTATTAAATTTCATTACATCAATTTGTACGATGCTGAAAACATCAAAAATTACATCAATGAAAACACAAAATTGATTTGGGCTGAAACGCCAACCAATCCAACTTTGAAAATAGTCGATATTTCGGCAGTTTCAGCTATAGCTAAAGCCAATCATATACTTTTGGCAATAGACAACACATTTGCATCTCCATATTTGCAGAATCCATTAGATATGGGTGCAGATATTGTAATGCACAGTGCTACTAAATATTTAGGTGGACACAGCGATGTTGTGATGGGAGCATTGGTTACCAAAAATCAGGAATTACACGACAGGCTGGCATTTATATTGAATTCCTGCGGTGCAAATCCAGGCCCTATGGATTGTTTCTTAGTAATAAGAGGTATAAAAACATTGCATTTAAGAGTTAAAGCGCATTGCGAAAATGGTCGTGCCGTTGCACATTACTTAAGGAATCATCCTAAGATTGGCAAAGTGTACTGGCCGGGATTTGAAGATGCAGCAGGACATGAAACAGCCAAGAAACAGATGAGAGATTTTGGTGGAATGGTTTCATTTACTTTAAAGGGAGATGATTTTGAAGCTGCAATGCGATTTGCGACTAATGTTGAGGTATTTACATTAGCGGAATCTTTGGGTGGAGTTGAGAGTTTAGTCAATCATCCTGCAAGTATGACTCATGCCAGCATTCCTAAACCAGAAAGAGAAAAAGCCGGAGTTGTTGATGGTTTGTTACGACTCAGTGTAGGAGTTGAAGATATTGAAGATTTAATTGCTGATATAGAACAGGCATTAGAAAAAGTATAATTTAAATTATTTAGCTAATACTCCTCCCCTGTTTATTTGGTGAGGTTTAAGCGATTTAAGCCATTTAATTCCTTCATCAAAATTTGTAACAACCAGATAAGGTTGTTTAGGTTTATTAAATCTATTGAAGAAATTAGCAATCATTTTATAAACCAGATTTTGGACATAAACTACTGATGCGCAAACCGGAACTTCATCTTCAATTAAAATTGCATTTTCTCTGGCTTGTTTAGTCACATTGCACATGTGACCTGCCTCAAAAATAAAAAGTCCATCAATATTATTGGTGATTTGCCTGTAAAAATCGAGCATTTCCTTTTGCAGGGCCAGGTCAAGTACAGTTCTGTCTTTAAGATAGACATGATAAATACCATCGTCTCTTTTCGCTACAATAAATTTATCATGCTCCAGCCTGGCAATATGATGATTGCTCTGATTCAATTTTGTTGATGTACAATTTTAGGTAAATTTGAGACTAATCTCAAAGATTATCAGGATTTTTTCTGCTTACCTGACTATATATGAACAATAAATTAGACAAATTGAAGCAACCAAGGAGTCAATATGCAGTCTAAAATCTAAAATCACGGTATGAGAGTTATCAAATCATTATTAGTATTCAGTATAGTTTTTCTGATTGGGATTCAGGAAATTCAAGCCCAAAGAGGTCATGGAAGAACAAAAGTTACAGTTAAAAAAACACATAATGGCAAGCGTGTTAAAGTTGTGAAGACAAAAAAATATTCTCGCAAACATGTGGTAGTTATCAAAAAGCGAAAAGTAAGAACAGTGGCAATATTGCCTGTAGGATATACTACTTTAATATTTAAAAACAATACGTATTATTACCATAATGGATTGTTTTATACGACATCAGCAGGAGTTTATAAGGTAGTATCAGCACCAAGAGGTGTAAGAGTTAAGGTACTACCCGCTCATCAGACAATTATTGTCAACCAGGTTACCTATTACTATACAGATGGCAATTACTTTGTATTGGATTCAGGTGAGTATAAAGCCAAAGAAGCTCCGGTTGGTGCAATAGTTTCAATTTTACCAACAGATGCAGAAGAGATACAGATTGAAGGCATCACCTATTATGAGTACGAGAGCTACTTGTACAAGAAAGTAAGTACAGGTTATGAAGTTGTAGGAAAGCTTGAAGACTAAATAAGATCAGCTATTCAGAATTTTCTTGCAGCAATTTTAGATAATTGTGTCTAAATTGCGTAAAATGTATTCCGATGAAGACATATTAGAAGGTTGTAAGCGCAAGGAACGATTTTTTCAGGAATTGTTATATAAGCGTTTTTCAAACAAAATGTATGGCATCTGTCTGAGGTATGCACATGATCAGGCAGTTGCCCACGATATTTTTCAGGAGGGATTCATAAAAGTTTATCAAAATCTCCACACTTTTAAAGGAGATTCAGCATTAGGTTCATGGATGTACAGGATATTCATGACCACATCTATTAATTACATTCAAAGAACTTTAAAAAATAAATTTGAAGTCAGTATAAATGAAAGTGTTCAACCGATTGATGATAGTATAAGTGAGGAAGAAGCAGAGCACTGGATGAATCATTTAACGCAAGAAGAGGCCCTGATAATGGTTCAGGAATTACCCGAAAAGTACAGATTGATTATCAATATGTATGCAGTTGATCAGATGTCGCACACTGAAATTGCTCGTGTATTAAACATTACTGAATCGTCATCCAGATCACAATTATCAAGAGCTAGAAAAATGCTCAATGACAAGCTTAAATTAAAAATGGACAAAAAAATTGGCGGACAATAAGCATCATATTGATAAATCTTTGCGATTAAAACTTGGGCAATTAGAACAAGCGCCTTCAAATGCTGTTTGGTCAGATATTGAACATTTTTTAAATCATACAGAACATCCAATAGATCAAGGACTGCATACATTTTTATCGGACTTCGAGCCTGCTCCAGATACAAGTGCTAAGAGCACCATTTTAAATGACCATAAAATTCAAACACATATAATCGATCAGGCTTTAAATAATAGATTAAGTCAATTAGAAACAACTCCTGCATTTAATTTTGAAAATTCAAACATTGATTCCAAAAAAAGGAGACGTTTATTCCCTCTATGGTTTGCTGGTATAGTTATATTAAGTGTTACAGTATTTTTAGTTTCTCAATCTCTTAAAAATAAAGAGGATTTGAAAGACTACACATCGACTCAGAATCAGAAAAACACAGAAGGTATTCAAAACAACATCTTTAAAAGTAATCAAAAAGATGCGAGTCCGGAGGATTTGGAGAATATTGGAATCAAGCAAGAAAAAAATCCTCAGTACAACAGATCTGAAAAGAGTACAAATTTAATCTCAACTGTAGAGGTTCCTGTGAATATAGAACGTAAATCAGCAGATTTGATACATTCAGGAATGCCTATTGAATCAAATGTTTTGAAAGAAAATAATTCAGAATTGGACAGAAGTAATTTAGATTTAAAATTAGCCCCTGAACATTCATTTGAATTTATTGCTGAGCAAACGAATAGAGTTGGAAATAATTTACATATTCCAAAAGTCAGGAGATTGCCATTTCAGATTGGAATTTGGTATGGTTACTATATTGAGACCAGAGTCAAAGAAGACATGAATCCTGAATATGTGCATCACGATGGATTAAATTTACTCAATCAAGGCAACGCAAGAAACAAGAGCGGTAGAAGTTTTCAGGTAGATATGAATTACAATTTTGGAACCCGATTTAGTATCAGTGCCGGTATACAACATAGTAAGGCGAGTGGCAACAGTGAGTTTGATTACATTTATGCAGATATTCCAGTATATGACACTTTGGGAAAGATTTCAGGTTATATTACAAGACCGCAACAAACATCTCCACATCTTCAAGAAGAAGTGAGAAGTGAGATAACCAATTGGGTTATGCCGGTAAGTATGAAATTTTCTTTGTTAAAAATTGGACGCTGGCAGCTATTAGGTGGTCTGGGCAGTAGTTTTCAATTAAGCAGTATTGGACAATATTCGGGTTTGAATTTTAAGAACAGCAAGATAGAACAGCGAAATTTCAATAAAGGTTTTAAAGTATCTCCCAATGCAGCAATATCTTTCAGAACACCAATACATCCAATGTTCAGTATCAGTATAGATTACAGGGTAGACTATCGTCGAGCCTCAACTTCAGAAATGGATAAATACATAAAAGGAAAAGAACTAACCAATTCATTTCAGATTGGCTTAATATTTCAACCAATAATTAAAAGATGATGAGATTAAACTTAATAGTAATAGCGATTGGTCTGTTAATTCCCGGCATTTATGCTCAGAATTTCATCAAGCTTGGACAAGGTTTTGAGCCAAGAACTTTTTACCATCAGCAAAACATCAATTACTATATAAACTGTGCCGATGAACTGGGCAATGTTTATTCTGTACATTACGACACGGTAAGTTCGAGTTTTAATTATGGGCAGGAGTTTTCAAAAATTCGTTTAAGAATATACAATGGTTTTACATGGCTTAACACCACACCTATAGAGATATACAGTAAGAATACAATTGATGCTCCTAGGATAATGGACATAAAGTATTGGGAAGGTAAAATATATATCAGTGGAAGTTTTGATTCATCAGAAAACAATTTAGGTGCTGGATTATTGGTTTATGATGGCAGTTGGAAAAGTGCAGGATTAAATTTGCAACAAAGGTTTCCGGATTATTTTGAAGTGAATGCCATTCATACATTTAAGGATGGTTTATTAGTTACTGGTAATTTTGACAGTATTCCGGGAATGAGAGTCAACGGCATGATGATGTATTATCAAGGCGTCTGGAATGCCGTTGGTCAGACCGGTGCATGCGGATTTAAAGGATTATCAGGCACCAGCAACGTGTTTTTTTATGGCGGAGATTCACTTTATGTTTTCAATAAAAACAAGATTAAGCCCGATAGTATTGAAATTGGAAATACAAATTTCAAAAAATTAGGCGTTTGGAGAAACGGTCAATTTGAACCTATTCCCTATCCATCGCCTTATATAGCTGCTGTATCACAACACAATGGAAAGCTCGTCATTATTCCATCCAGCAATCTTGTATACATCAGTAAGATTTCTATGTTGACCGGTAATCAATGGACAGACTATAATTTACCGGATAATGATTCATTTTATGCCACTAATTTTATAGGCACTTTTACTGAAGATAATGTACTTTATCTGTTATTTCAATCTCCTGGCGATGGTATTGTTGTTTATAAACTGGAAGGAACTATTATTAAGAAATACAGTCAGTTTAAATTATCGGATACATACATAAACATAGAATTCAGAACAGATGAAAATTCGATTTATCTGGCCGGCAATTTTCAATGGGTCAATCAGGGAATGCATCAGGATTCAGTACGTCGAATATTGAAGCTAAATTTTAAGCCTAAAAGTTTGTTAACCGGAATATGCTTCAATGACCTCAACGGAGATAAGATAAAGCAGCCAGGAGAAGCATTACTGCAAGGTGTGCGGGTATACGATGCTTTAAATAGACGTATGACACTAACTGATGGCAAAGGTCATTTTACTATGACATATTCTACAGGAAGTGAATGGCAAATTTCTGCAGATAATTTAAAAGGCATTAAGGGAACAAGCACATTCCAAATGGTCAACTCAGTAGACAGTGTCTACTATTATGAGTTTCCTTTGCAAACTATCAATACGGATGATATTGGGGTATATGTTTATTCACAAAGTGGGTTGAAAGCCAAACAAGGATTTAAAACCAGGTATATAATTGAACTAAGCAACTTGTCATCTGTTAACCGCAATATTCAATTAAAATTCAAATTAGATAAAAGGGTTACAGAGAAATATTTTGAAGGATTTAATCCAGACATAAATGTCGCAGGTTACTGGATTAAGAATATTGATATAAAGGCCAATTCGAATCAATATTATCAGTTTGAATGTATTTATTCAGTTGACAGTTTTAATTTAGACGAGTTAGTAGAGGTAAAAGCAGAAATTAATTCGAATGACAACAACAGTCGAAACAATGAAGATGTATTGAAGCAAACAATAGTTTCAGCATATGACCCGAATATGAAGGTTGCCAGTCCTAGTGCAGTTATCAGCAACAATGATGTAATCAAATATGTAATATACTTTGAGAACTTAGGCAATTCGGAAGCTATTAATGTAACAGTTGTAGACAGTATAGGATCACTGTTAGACATTTATTCAATCGTATGGGGAGGAACAAGTCACGATTCTAAATTAAAATTCAGGGTAGAGAACAATTCTTTGATTTGGTCATTTGAAGGCATAGATTTACCGGCAAGAAAGCAAGACAGTATTAAGTGCAACGGTTATGTAACATTAAGAGTTAATTTAATGAGCAGCGCCAAAGAAGGAGATACCATTTACAACAAAGCCGCTATATTTTTTGATTATCAGAAAGCAGTAATCACCAACAAAGCCACAGTGGTTTTTGATCGCAACAAAACTATCAATTCGATTACTGAAGCAAATGGATTAATGATATATCCTAATCCAGGCAATGGTTTGTTTCAATACCGAAATGAAACCAATCTGATGGACTGGAAAATCTGCGATTTGAGTGGCAAAACGATTTTAGAATTAACTTTAAGTGAAACTGGTACAATTCAATTGGAGGAAGTATTGAGTGCAGGTTGTTATTTATTACAGTCATCGGATGGAACGATGACAATGAAATTAATCATCCTCAATTAATGATGATGGCAATTGCAGTATTTTTCACTTGAAGCTTTTTCGAAGCACTCCTTCCCTTCTCTGAATGATAAAAAAGCAAGTCCAAGTGTACCAATACTATCAATATAAGGCAGATTAACGAATTCATAAAACAGACTACTAATAAGCAGTACAACTGACATATAGATACAGACTTTAGCACATTCGGTATCTGCTAAAATTGCTTCAGAATCTAGCGCTTTTCCTATTTTGGATTTCCAGATAATAGTACCCCACATAATAGCTATAGAAACGAGAGAAATCACCACACCCCAGAAAGTAGTCTGTGGTTGATGGTTATAGTAAATGTTATATATACCTGTTAAAGTAAGGGCAACAACCAATAGATAAAAAGCTGTTCCGGTGACTTTTAATGCAGTTTTTTCAAATTTGTTTCTTTGGCTATCCGGATGAGTTTTGATTCGAAGTACCATAACAGCAATTCCGATTCCTGAAATAACTTCAATAAAGCTGTCAGAACCAAAACCAAAAAGGGCCAGACTTTCGTCTTCATACCCCAGATAAGTTGCTATAAAACCTTCTGCAATATTGTAGATTATGGTAAAAACAGCCAAAATAAAAGCAGTGTTGAACAATTTTTGTTGTTCAATTTGAATCTGCTGGCCATTATTATTCATATCATCTTCTAATTAACTCTGCAATATCTTTACTTTTAAAGATATTACCGCAATCAGAGCAATGATATTTTTTTGAAGAAAATGGGAAAGCGGCAAAAACAATGAGGATACTGGTCAGAATCCCATTTGTAAACGGTCTGGCTTCACCAACTTCATCAGAGCCACAGGAAGGACAATGTTTGATATTGACCTTAAAATTTGACATACTCAAATATAGCAAAAGTTTCCGTTAAAGGCTAAAAGTGATAATAATTCTGAGATAATTTGACTCAAATATGATATTTGTTAACCATAAATGGAGAACAAAATAAGAGCAATTAAAGAGATAATGACAACGTAAATTATAAACTGCATTTTAATTGGCGGATAATTTCCAAAAATTGTCCATTCAGTGAACAGATTATCACTGTTGTCAGAGTGTTTTTCCAATTGATCAAAATCAGTCAGGTAGAGTAGATTGTTATCTTTTATAACCTCATAAGCTTTTTGAACATCCAGTTCACTGATGCTTAACTTAACTTTATCCTTGGAATAGGAAGATGGTCTGAGTTGGTTGATATATTCATCCTGAATAAAAGTGAGGATATCATTTGCTTCGAGCAATGACCTCAATACACTTAATTCGTGTACACTTCCTGCAGATGCTATTTCAACAAATTTAGTCAATATAAATAATTATTGAAGGGCCTCAACAAAATCCACCATCAGATTAAAAGCACCGATAAAGTTAGTAAGCGGAACTTTATCCGGGGTATCATTGATATCGTGGTAATAAGGATAATTTCCCATGAGGTAAAAGAAGAAGCAATGCACACCAGCTTCAGAGAAATAGTAATGGTCGCTGTTTTGAGCTTTCCCTCTCACTTTAACATCAGGCAGATAATGTTTTTGATCGTTGATAGCTTTTAGTTTTACAAATTCGCGATAGAAAACCAAACCATTTACTGCCATAATACCGTCGGCACCATTGGCCATAAGATCAATATTAATAAGGAATCGAATTTGTTCGAGAGGCACCAGAGGATTTTTCACAAAAAAATGTGAACCGACGAGACCTATTTCTTCACCTGAAAAAGCGACAAAAACGATGGAGTATTTCTGAGGGTTAGCGACATAATATTTAGCCAGATTGAGGAGCATAGCTATTCCACTGGCATTATCGTTTGCACCCGGAAAAACAGCTTTACCCATTTTGCCAAGATGATCGTAATGAGCAGTAAAGAAAATAAAACTATCCTTCAAACTTTTATCAGTTCCGGGCACCATACCAAGAATATTCTGAGATGTATACGGTTTATAGAATTTGCTTTTTACTTTAATTTTAAAATGAGCTTTTTGATTGCGGTCAAAAATTTCGCTTCGGATAGTCAAACCACAGAATTTTGTTTGATAAGAAGCGCTGGTCCAGGTTAATTTTTGATTAGAAAGGCGAATTAACAGGGTTTTATTTCTGTCAGCATAATATTTCTTCATATTGATAGCTGCAGATTCAGCATAGTTAGCGGTAAAAGTATCGAGTATGGCGTATTGAAGTTGATGGCCGGAGATATCGTAGTGGTAATCGCTGTTAAGAGAGTCAAAATTAACGAAAGTGATTTCACCATTAAAATTAAAAGATGGAGAAGAAGCATCAACGAGGTAATCGATGCCGGGAACAAGCAATTTACCATTGTATTCAATTTCGACCGATTGAATGGTATTTGCGGAAAAGTTAAAATTTTGTCTAAAAGATTCTTTAAGCGGTTTAAGTCCAATTTTTTTAAATTCAGATTCAATAAAACCAGCGGCTTTTTTATCACCTTTACCGATATATCCTCTACCTTTGAAAGAGGGACTGCAAAGAGTTTGAATTACTTTACGCGCATAAATAGTATCCTGAGCGAAAGTTGAGGACACGAGAGAAAGGAGCAAAAGAAGAAACAGCTTTGGCATAAGGTTCGAAATTATTCAATTAAGCTAACATAAACAAGGTATATGCAATGAAATAAGGCAATTAAGAAAACAAAAGAAAAAGCCTCAGATGAGGTGTACAATATAGGCGAAAGGCATATATTTCACGGCTATAAATTTCTAAAAAAAAATTGTGAAATAATTTCAAAAATGTAGTTATTTGCACCAACCAAAAAAAATACATCATGTCAGAAGTAGCAGAAAAAGTAAAGTCAATCATCGTTGACAAATTAGGAGTAGAAGAAAGTGAAGTTACTCCAGAGGCTAGTTTCACAAACGATTTGGGTGCAGACTCATTGGACACAGTAGAATTGATAATGGAATTCGAAAAGGAGTTCAACATTGCAATTCCGGACGAGCAAGCTGAGAAAATCGTTTCCGTAGGCGACGCCATTTCTTACATCGAAAACAATTCTAAGTAAAAGAAACTTACCCACCCAATAACAGATACATGCAATTTAAACGTGTAGTAGTTACGGGATTAGGCGCTCTTACGCCATTAGGGAATAATCTCCAGGCATACTGGGAAGGACTCTCTAATGGTGTAAGTGGAGCCGACATGATCACCCTATTCGACACCACCAAATTCAAGACAAAGTTTGCCTGTGAAGTCAAAAACTTCAATGCAGAGGATTATATGGACCGCAAAGAGGCCAGGAAACTGGACAGATTTGCTCAATTTGCGTTGGTGACTACTGAAGAAGCCATTAAGGATTCGGGATTAGACTTAGACAAAGTCGAAAAATCGAGAGTCGGCGTTATTTGGGGTTCCGGTATCGGAGGCCTGACGTCCTTTTTCCATGAAAGTGCCGATTTTGCTAAAGGAGACGGCACACCAAGATTTTCTCCTTTCTTTATTACTAAAATGATTTCGGATATAGCCGGAGGATTGGTTAGTATAAAGTATGGTTTTGGTGGACCAAATTACACCACCGTATCAGCGTGTGCTTCCAGCAACAATGCGCTGATAGATGCTTTCAACATGATTCGCTTAGGCAAAAGTCCGGTAATAGTGACCGGAGGTTCAGAAGCTTGTGTTAATGAGCCTGCCGTTGGTGGATTCAACAGCATGAAAGCACTTAGTGAAAGAAATGACAGTCCAAAAACAGCTTCCCGCCCATTCGACAAAGACCGCGATGGTTTTGTACTTGGAGAAGGATCAGCTGCTTTGGTACTTGAAGAATACGAACACGCTAAAGCCAGAGGTGCCAAAATATACTGTGAAGTAGTTGGTACAGGTTTAAGCGCTGATGCTTATCACATGACAGCTCCACATCCAGAAGGTTTGGGAGTTATTAATGTGCTTAATTGGGCATTGGAAGAAGCCAACATGAAGGCATCTGATATTGATTATATTAATGTTCACGGGACTTCAACGCCACTTGGCGATATTGCTGAATTAAAAGCAATCCAAGCGGTTTTTGGTGAACATGCTTATAAAGTCAACATCAGTTCCACCAAATCCATGACTGGTCACCTGTTGGGAGGCGCCGGAGCAATAGAAGCTGTTGCATCCATTATGGCAATGAAGCACGGCATTATCCCTCCTACTATTAATCATTTCACTGATGATGAGAACATTGATTCTAAATTGAATCTGACATTTAATGTCGCACAAAAAAGAGATATCAATGTGGCAATAAGCAATACATTCGGGTTTGGCGGACATAACGCTACTGTGATATTCAGAAAACTTTAATTTCAACCTAACAGACAAGTGCGTTTTGATAAGAGGTTTTATAAATTCAAGGATTTCCAGGGATAAAAA
Source organism: Bacteroidota bacterium (assembly GCA_963169345.1). GTDB lineage: Bacteria > Bacteroidota > Bacteroidia > NS11-12g > UBA955 > JABMMZ01. Next base: position 49,871 of record CAUJCT010000018.1, on the reverse strand, counting down.
ACTTTATCAAAAACTTCATAATTTATTAGGCTTTTATCCGGGTAAAATCAGTCTTTACAAGATTGCCATAACTCATAATTCTTACCGCAATACTCCTAACAACGACCCTAAAAAGGTCAATAACGAGCGATTAGAATTCTTAGGTGACGCCGTTTTGGGTATGGTTGTAGCAGAAAAGCTTTATCTCAAATTTCCATATAAAAACGAAGGTTTTTTAACGGAAATGAGGTCTAAAATTGTAGGCCGATCAAAACTCAACAGTATTGGTAAAAAGATGGGGATTCACCAACTTTTACACTACGATATCAAACTCAAAAACAATCCGGTTTTTATAGATGCCATTACCGGCAATGCCTTTGAATCTATTATAGGAGCTATTTATCTGGATAAAGGATTTCAATTTACTAAGAATTTCATTTTAAACAAGATACTTGAGCAGCATATTGACTTTGAGGAGTTATTGATACAGGAGTTAAGTTACAAAGCTAAACTGGTCAAATGGGCTCAAAAGGAAAAAAAGAAGCTGGATTTTTCACTAAAAAATGTTGAAATGGAGAATAAACGCAAGATTTACGAAGTAGCCATTTTACTGGATGATGAAGAAATAGTTGTCGGGAAAAATCACTCCAAAAAGATTGCAGAGGAACTGGCAAGTCAAAAATTTTGTTTGCAATTATCCATCTGATTTTTTTCTTTTCTTTAGTCTTTTAACATTGACTTCTCTATCGATTTCCATTCCATCGTAAATGGCCTTATAAAGTATGTTACTGTAGTAAGGAGCTAAAGCTACACCTTTAGAACCAAGGCCGTTCAATACATAGGCATTCGGATGGAAATCAAGATTACCAAGAATTGGCCTTCTATCGGCAGTTGACGGTCGAACACCAGCTACCTGATCCAATACATCAAAAGGAGCTTTGAACCATTTAGTGAGCTTATTGAGGATTTCATTTCTGGCTGAATCGGTTGGTGAATAATCCAGATTATCCCAGGTAAAGTTAGAGCCGACTTTAAAGGTTTTATTTTCGAGAGGGACAAGAAAAACACCATTTTGAGGGATAGTTCCTTCTACCAGTTCATCTGACTTGATTAACAGCACTTCACCTTTTGCGGGATTAAGTTCAATTTCGGGAGTAAAAGGATTTTTAAGAGCGGCTGTACCCTGGCAAAAAATGATGTTAGTTGAGCGCAGATCCTTATAGCTGAATCCCATTTCATCGTATTCGAGCAATTGATAATTGAAGTCCTCATTTACAAAAGCATTGATTTCCGAAATTTTCTTTTTAAAGCTATTGAGAAACAATGGGATATCTACCCAGCCGGTATCTTGAATTTCGAGTACACCGAAATCGGATATGATTGAATCGGCTAAACGTTCATTTCTCATGATAACGAAATCTTTAAAAATATGATTTTCGGCAACGGCCGCCCAATCATTCAGTTCTTTTAATGAGTCGATGATGTATGAAATTGTGAGTTTATGAAGTATCTTTTCATGGAGGAAAGTTTCCATTTCATGGTACTTTTTACCTAAATACGGGTAAATTTCATCGGCTTTATAGGATATTTTTTGGCGACTTGGGACAATAGGATTAAAGATTCCAGCAGCAACGGAAGAGCTTTTAGAATGTCCATTTGAATCAATTAAAACAAATGATTTAGAGGCTTTTAGAAAATGATAAGCCATCCAGATTCCGGCCAAACCACCACCAACAATTATATTTTCGACGTTCCTAGTCATTGCAAAATGAGTGTTTTTACCCAAAAAAATATGGTTTATTAAATTGAGTATTTTATCTTTGCAAATGTAACACAAATACATTGAGATGCAGTCGAGAAGGACTTTCATTCGTAATCTTGCTTTGGCCATTCCGGCCTATTCATTTGCCGGCGTGCTGTTAAGTTCGTGCGGAACCAATGAGAAGCAATTAAAGAAATCAAAATTAAAAATTGGCGTAATTGGAGCAGGTATATCTGGATTACATGCTGCCTGGTTATTGCAAAATGAGTATGGATATGAGGTTGAAATACTCGAAGCCAGCGATAAAATCGGAGGCAGAATTCAATCAGTTCATGATATTTTCGGGATGGGTTCAGCAGAACTTGGCGCCAATGAAATATACGGACAAAATCACGACTGGTACAAAGCTGTTCAAGCACAAGCCATCACAAAGCCTGTTTCAAACAATTCGAATTTCTTTTCAGAAGGTGTAGGATACTCTCAGGCTGACATGGCTCAAAACAGCGACTATCAAAGTATGGAGAGCCGACTTGAGCAAATGTCACAGACTGTAGGTTCGGATATTTCAGTTGAGATGTACATGAATCAGGTACAGGTACCACAAAAGGTTCAGTTTATTTTCAAAAGCAAATCTGAACAAATGTTGGGAACCAGTATCGATAGAGCATCCATTTTGTACAACAGCAGTGAAGGATTGGGAAAAATTATAGAGACTAAATACAAATCGGGTATTTCATTTGATGAAGTGATATTGAGGAAATATCAATCAATTTTACCCAATGTTCTAAATAACACACAAGTTACAGAAATTGATTACTCAGGAGAAAAAGTGAAGGTAACAGATCATTTACAAGTTGCCAGAGAATATGATCAAATAATAGTTACTGTTCCATTGTCCGTATTGAAGTTAACATCATCACAAGCATACGGCATTAAATTTCACCCATCACTTCCTGAGAGCAAACTAAGAGCAATGGACGGATTAGGCATGGACTCAGGAGTAAGAATCATTGTTCAAACCAATAAATCATTCTGGAATAATGAGTCAGAGAGTTTGTTTGTAAATGGTAAAATCGGGAAGTACGATATAGTCAAATCAGATATACAGAACAATCGTTATTTATTAGCGGCAACTGTTCACGGAGAAAATGCTGATATATTGAACAACATGAGTGAGAGTGAAATTCTACGATTGATTCAAGCAGAATGGAAAGAGCAGATTGGTGAAGAAGCATCGAAATCCATTTTGAAACATCAGGTTGTGTATTGGGGCAAGACACCCTTCATACAGGGCAGTTTTTCGTACCACAAAGTTGGAGGCAGCAACAACAGCAGAGCAGAACTTGCAAAAACTATAGAAAATAAAGTGTTTTTTGCCGGCGAAGCCTGTAATACCAGTAACAACAGTGGAACAATCCATGGCGCAATTGAAACAGCCATAGAAACTGTTAAAAGTATACATCGCTTACAATCTTGAAATCATTAATTGGATTCATATTAATATGTTCAATGTTTGCATGTCAGAATGCAAATACAAATGAAAATAAAGAAACAAATTCTACTACAAACAATCTTGAAGCCGTAAATGCAATAAGGCAAGTATTAGACTTTCAGGTTGCTTCCTGGAACAAAGGAAGTATAGATAGTTTTATGATGGGTTATAATCCATCCAAACAATTAAAATTCATTACCAAAAGAGGGATTCAACTTGGATACGATTCGGTATTGAGCAGGTACAAAAGGTATTATTCTTCAAGAGAGAAAATGGGTCAGCTTAGTTTTGATAATTTAGATTTTGAACGTTTATCCAATGAACCGGAAATTTTCCAGGTAACCGGCAACTGGCAAATCACCGGTGCAGACAGTTCAGGTGGAAATTTTTCATTATTATTCAAAAAGATTGAAAAGGATTGGAAAATAATAGTTGATCATACCTGGTAGTGCAGCTTTTTCATTAAAATTGTGTCTTAAGATTATGAAAGCCATTTTTCCTATCATAGTTTCACTATTAATTGTAGTTTCCTGTAAAAAATCAAATGAAGAGGCCCCAATGCAGGTATTGCCAGGAGGTAAAGGAGGCACATTTAACATTGCAATTTTCCCTGAAAACAATCAAATTGGTTATCCCGGTAAGGTTTATATCAAGTATGGTTCAGACAAGCAAATGTCGAATCTGAATATGTATGATGACAGTTCAGCTACCATGACTGAACCCGGATTTACACACCATGCACATTTCTTTTATTTAAAAGAAGGTTTTTATGCCATTAAAGCCATTTGCAATGTGAAGGGTAATAGTATGACAGGAGATACAATTTTGGAGATAAAATCCAATCAAAGTAAATCTGTTGATTACAAACTTAATCTGAAATAGAATCAGCGTTCTCGACGCAGCATTTTCCTCGTATTGAAACGATCTTCTGCCAGTTCAATTAATTTAGACAATAAATTTGAATAAGAAAGACCTTCCGCTTCCCACAATTTTGGATACATACTGATATTTGTAAACCCTGGCAGCGTATTGACTTCATTCAGGTAGAATTCATTGTCATTAACATAGAAAAAATCGACACGACTCAGACCTTCCAATTGTAAGCATCTATAGGCTTTCAAAGCAGTTTGCGTCAACAGATAGGCACTATTCTGACTGAAATTATCTGCAGGAATAATTACCTGAGTTGAATTATTGACGTATTTGTTTTCATAAGTATAGAATCCGCTGCTCACCACAATCTCCCCTACTCCACTGACTTCAGTTTTAAGATTTCCGAGCACAGCAGTTTCCAATTCACGACCTTTAATACCTTTTTCAATTAAGATTTTAATATCAAAAGAGAAAGCTACATCAATAGCTTTTTTAAGTTCTTCGACATTTTCAGCTTTTTCGACACCAACACCACTACCCATATTGGCAGGTTTAACAAAAAGAGGGAAACCCATTAATTCGTGTTTAGCATAATCGATATTATCTCCTTTAAAATAGGTGAACCAAGGTGTTACTTTTATGCCGTTTTGTTGCAGAATGATTTTAGTGATATCTTTATCCATTCCTATAGATGAACCCAATACACCTGGTCCAACATAAGGTCTGTCAAGGTATTCGAGCACACCCTGCAATAAGCCATCTTCACCAAAAACACCATGAGCGATAGGGAAAAACACATCCGTTTGAAATGCATCTTCAATTGCATCAGCGAATCTGACAGGCTGTGAATCGAAAGGTAATAAACAAAGTTTTCTGTGAAGTGGATTCTGCCCAATGATTAGAGATTCTTCAAAAAGTGATTCATCAGGAAGGTGAAACCATTCTCCTTTTTGAGAGATTCCAAGTATTGAAATTTCATATTTGGATCTATCCAGCGCATTAAAAATATTTCTGGCAGAAACTATAGATACTTCATGTTCAGGAGATTTTCCACCTGTAATAATTGTTACCTTTTTCATCTAAACAAAGGTAGATATGAACAGGCGGATATATAGAATTAAATATCCACCTATTCACAATCTATATTTAATCAGAATCCATAGTTATACGTCAAGGTAATGATTTCTTTGTTTTGGGTAATCTGGATAAAATATAAGCCCATACTAAAGCCTGACAAATCAATAGAATCGGTCATGGAAGAATTATAAACAAGAGCTCCATTAGCGTTATAAACTGAGACAAAAGCCTCATCCTGATTTTCCAGACCTATTATAGATATGTGGCCATTACCAGGATTAGGGTAAATACTGACAGTATTTAATTTTTGTTGTTGAATTCCAACTGTATTACAATCGTATTTAACGTGAACTATTCTTGTTTTAGTGGTGATATTACCCGAACCATCAACAGCTTCAAACACTTCTGTATAAGTTCCAATGACATTTGTATTTACATCAGATGACTTTTTAACCAGACTTATCTGACCAGAACTATAGAAATTATCTGTTACAGTTGGCTGAACAGAATTATATGGAGTTTGGTATTTAACGCATACTTCGTCAGGCGTATTGAGATTGATAACAGGAGGAATAGTATCATCTGTATTAAACCAGACGGTATCATAGGCTTTGTTTCCGGCTAAATCTTCAGCCACAATGTAGAGTGGATAGACTTTGCGCACCATAGAATTGACGGCACCATTATAACCCCAGGTTGTAGTTACAACGATATCTGCAGAATCCGTAACATTATCTGAGACACTGAGAGGTTCACTCAAAATAAAAACAGAACCCAGTTGAACATTTTGGTGTTGTCCATATTTCAGAGTGATTGTAGGAGGAGTTGTGTCAGTTGCAAAAGATGACAAAATGAAGAAAAAAAGAAAAGCAGTTAATAGTAGTTTTGATTTCATATCTCTGTGAATTTATTAAAACAAAGATAAAATCAAAATTCTTTATAACAATTCCAACATTCTCAATATTACTATTTTATGATGATAATATTGCAAAACCATGACTCATTCATAATTTGACATTCATTTTACAATTAGACAACTTCCTTTACTATTTAAAGTAAGAATAAGCCAGATATGCCATCAGGCCACATCCTGTCTCAATAGCATCTTCGTCAATATCGAAAGTATTAGTATGAACAGCACTGACAATTCCTTTACTTTCATTTCTGGTGCCCAATCTATAAAAACATGCCGGAACATTTTGGGAATAGAATGCAAAATCTTCGGCAGCCATCCATATATCGAGGTTTTCGACATGTTCGGTTCCCATATATTGATGAGCTGAAGATATAAGTTTCTCGGTTAAAACCTCATCATTTTTAAGAAAAGGGTATCCATCTTCGATAATGATTTCGGCGGTTGCGCCATAAGCTTCTACTGTATTTTCAGTAATTTTTTTGATTAGTTGTTTGCATTCAGCTCTCCATTCTTCATCCAGCGTGCGCAGAGTACCTTCCAACTTAACAGAATTGGGAATAATATTAGTAGCACCGCCATCAGAATTAATTTTACCAAAGGTTAGAACTGTAGGCACTATAGGTTTGGCTTTTCTGCTTACCACTTGCTGAAGCGCAACAATAACCTGAGCTGAAATGGCGACAGGATCAACGCAAAGATGAGGCATTGCACCATGTCCACCCTTACCATGTATGGTGATATATATTTCATCTGTGCTTGCCATATACAAACCTTTTCTAAAACCAACGTTTCCTGTGTGAATGAAAGGCATGACATGCTGACCAATGATTGCATCCACCTTAGGATTTTCGAGTACACCTTCCTTAATTAGTATGCTGGCACCACCTGGTAATTTTTCTTCACCCGGTTGAAAAATCAATTTAACATTACCATTCAGATGTTCTTTAATATTCGATAATATTTTCGCTGCGCCCAATAAAGAAGAAGCGTGTACGTCGTGACCACAGGCGTGCATGACACCCGGATTTTGGGATGCGTATGGCTGATTGCTTTTTTCCTGAATTGGAAGCGCATCGAGGTCGGCTCTGAGAGCAACGGTTTTATTAGAATTGCCATTGCCGTTAATCATAGCCCAAACTCCGGTTTTTCCAATTCTTTTTGGTTCCAAGCCAATGTTTTTCAAATATTTCTCCACTAGCTGAGCCGTATTTTCCTCTTGAAAAGACAGTTCAGGATGGCTGTGGATAAGGTGTCTAATCTCAATTATCTCACTTTTTATAGTATTGGCCAGCTCTTTAATACGGTTTTCCATTGTATAATGCGAATTCTAAATTTGAATCAGTGCTAAAAATTCCTCAAATTTGCACTTTTAAATGAAAGCCGCCAAGAATTTTATTCCATTAATTGCCATCAGCCTCTCAGTAGCATCTTGTTCAGAAGATAAGCAAACGCCACAGAAGCTGGATGCTATCACAAAGGAATATTTCGACTATAAAGATGGTTCTGTTTATGTTTATACCGAAGTAAGTGATACTAATACCACTATCGTTTATACTACACAAGGTTATATTAACACACAATCAAATCCAGATATTGAAAACAATGAGATTCTGACCTACGATATTGTAAGTCCTGGACAAGCCACTATGACCATTCGATGTGAATCAGGCGGTGCCCAGTTTAAAGACAGGGTTGCCTTGATTACACGTTTCAATGACACAACGGTTATTGGCCCAGTTGCATTCAATGTTGGAGGCGTATTTTCAAGTGGTGTCAATAGTTATGACAGCATCAAACAACACCCTACATACACAATAAATGGTCAGGTATTTAATGATGTAGTCAGAATAAAACCATATCAAAATCAAAGGTACAAAGAGATATATTACGCCAAGAATATTGGGTTAATAGCACGCCAGGAAAACAATGGTAAGTTTTATTATCTGAAACGCTGGAACGTTAAACGTTAATTGATTTTTTCAAGAGCCCATTCCAAAGAGATGTGAAATTGTTCATCTCTTGTTATAAAAGAATTATCCAGCACTTTGGCATCCGAAGCAGGTTTTAAAGGGCTGTTGGCTCGACTCGAATCCTGTAAATCACGGCTATTAAGGTTTTCCAGCACTTCGTCAAAAGTCACCAGTTCATCCCCATTTCTTCTTAATTCTTCGAAACGTCTTCTAGCTCTGATTTCGGGTTTTGCCGTCATGAAAATTTTCAATTCAGCATCAGGAAAAACGACAGTACCAATATCTCTGCCATCCATGACTACACCTTTGTTCTCTCCTATTTTCCTTTGTTGTCTGACCAAAAATGAGCGAACAATATCAATTTTACTTACAGGACTAACCAGGTTGCTGACTTCCATTGAACGTATTTCGTCCTCAATATCCACACCATTTAAAATAGTATGATTGTAGTTTTCATCCGGACGGTATATGAAATTTATCTCTAGTTGAGGAAGTAGTTTTTCAATACTAATTTGATCGCTGATTTCAATTCTGTTTTCAAGCAAAGCGTAAGTCACTGCTCTGTACATAGCACCAGTATCAATAAACAGGTAATTGAGAGCTTTAGCAAGTTGTTTGGCTAAAGTACCCTTTCCACAGCTTGAATAGCCGTCAATTGCTATGTTGATTTTACGAGGCAATTAACTGGATTTAGCAGGCTGAAATAATGAGGCGATATAATTTAAGGCGTAATCTACCTCTTCAATTGTATTGTATTTACCAAATGAAAAGCGAACCGGTGCGTGATCCAGGTTTTGACCAATACCTCTGATGACATGAGAGCCGGTATTGCTTCCTGAAGTACAAGCGCTTCCACCGGACACTGCTATACCGTGTAAATCGAAACTAAACAATAAAATATCGTTGGACAATTCAGGAGGAAAAGCCAGACTTAAAACGGTATAAAGACTATTACCTTCGGCATCACCATTGAATCTGATTGAAGGGAATCTTTTCTTTACCTGTTCTATGAAAAACTGTTTAATTGATTTGATATGTGCGCTTTTCTTTTCCATATCTCTGTATGCTACTTCAAGCGCTTTTGCCAATCCAACAATACCATAAACGTTTTCTGTACCAGCTCTTAATTCCCTTTCCTGAGAGCCGCCGGTAATGAGAGGTTTAATGCGATTGCGTTTATTGTGATAAAGGAAACCAACACCTTTAGGACCATTGAATTTATGAGCAGCACCAACGGCGAAATCCAAATCCAATTGTTGAAGGTCGAATTTATAATGCGCCATTGTTTGCACAGTATCGCAATGGAACAAAGCATTGTTTTCTCTGCAAAGTTTAGAGACTTTTTCAATATCGAGCAGGTTACCAACTTCGTTATTACCATGCATGAGAGAAACCAGAACATTTGAATTAGCTTTCAGATTTGCTTCAAGATCTGAGAGGTCAACATGACCATTGCTATGAAGTTTAACAAAAATCAATTTGATTAAGCCTTTATCTGAGAGTTCTTCAACTGTATGCAAAACAGCATGGTGTTCGATTGGAGAAGTGATGATGGTTTTAACTCCCAGATGATGAACACTTCCTCTTATCGCCATATTATCAGCTTCGGTACCTCCTGAAGTAAAGGTAATTTCGGCAGGTGAAACGTTTAACAATTTTGCTATATTTCTTCTGCTCACTTCAATATGCGCTTTAACTTTCCTACCAAATGCGTGAGAAGACGAAGGGTTACCAAAATCGTCTCTCAAGACAGGCACCATTGCTTCGAATACCTCAGTATCAAGAGGAGTTGTAGCGGCATTATCAAAATAGATTTTCATTTAGAGTTTATTAAAATGACAACAATAACCAATAATTTTGTAAAGCAATTTAGCTAAATTAAACTGAGTAAGAATTTCACCTTCTTTTGGTGCACATTCAACGATATCAAATCCAATAATGGTTTTTCTTTCAGCTACTTTTTTCATCAACTTCAGACCTTGATGCCAACCCAGTCCGCCCGGCTCAGCGGTACCGACAGCAGGCATAACAGAAGGATCAAAACCATCTGCATCAATTGTGATGTATACTTTATCGTTTAATTTAGAAATAAGTTCATCCATCCACAAATCGTTCTCCTGAATTTGATGAGCATACCAGGTATTAATCAAAGGCGAAGATTTAATCAAATCCGCTTCTTCTTTGCATTGGGCTCTGATACCAACCTGGCAGATGGGCAATCCTAAATCGTGTATACGAGCCAAAACACTGGCATGTGAATACGGATTGTCGTGATAAGCAGAACGCAAATCACTGTGAGCGTCAATTTGAAGAACAGAAAACTCACCATGCACTTGTTTAAATGCTTTTACAAATCCGAGAGACACGGTATGTTCGGCACCCAGAGAAACAACGAATTTGTTATTTTTAAGATGATTCAGAGTTTCTGCTTCAATCAGATCAACAGCTTCTTTATTGACTTTGCCATTAAAGTCCATTTCTTCAAGAGTTGCAATTCCTGTTTTTTTATAAGCTTCCTGATCAGTTTCTTCATCGTAAAATTCGACGTAGTGAGAAGCTTCGATAATGGCTTTTGGGCCTTGTGCACTACCTTGCAGGTATGAGGAAGTATATTCGTAAGGAGCAGACTGGATAACCACCTTACTGGATTCGTAATTATGCAATTCAGGTTCTGTGATACCTAAAAAGTTATTTTCTGTTGCTAAAGCTGAGGTCATTTTAATTTATTTTAAAAAAAGTGAATCGCAACCTTGATTAAGAGATTGCGATTACAATAATATAGACAAAGAAAGGTTTATTTTACTCTTTCTACGTATTCGATGGTTCTAAGATCGATTTTAATTTTATCACCGATATTGACAAAAAGAGGCACCATTAAACTAGCACCAGTTGACACAGTAGCTGGTTTTAATGTATTAGTTGCTGTATCGCCTTTAATGCCTGGTTCGGTATAAGTCACTTCAAGTTCGACATGAGTTGGAGGTTGCGCACCTATTGGGGTATCCCCTTCTTCGAAAGAAACCAGCACTGTCATACCTTCAATCATGAAGGGAGCAGCTTCACCAAAGAAATGTTCAGGAATGTTGTATTGTTCAAAGGATTCATTATCCATACAAACCAGAGCGTCGCTTTCTTTGTACAGATATGAAAGTTCACGAACTTCTACTCTAACTATTTCAACTTTTTCACCTGGGTTAAAACGATATTCTACCGATTTACCGGTTTTAGCGTTTTTCATTTTTCCCTGATAGAAAGCTCTGAGGTTACCTGGAGTTCTGTGGATGTACTCAACGATTTGAACCAATTCACCATTGTGGCGAATGAATTGTCCTACTGAAAGATCGGATGCTGTTGCCATAATATAATGATGCGAAATTATAGTGAATCGACTACTTAAACAAGGGATTAACGCATCAAATATCAACCATCTTTCCGGGAGGCATCATCGAGTGCTTTCTGAATGATTTTCATGTTTCTGGCATTTTGACCAAATGAAGTAGTTGATGGACGGTTATACAAGTCGCAAATACTATTGTATAAAACACCATCATCAGTTTTAACGAATGTCATCAGAGTGCCCCAGTTATTCCATTTAAACGGAATTGTACAAACGATGAAACCATCTCCTTTAGATTCAATTACCCAGTTGTTGTCCTGCACCATTTTATTGACGACAGATTCAAAACCGGAATGATCGATTAGGATAGGTGCAAATGACATAGATAAACTCATGTATTGTCTTACAAAATAAGCCAGTCCGATATATAATGAATAGGTATTAACCTTCGACTGAATATATGATTTTTGATGAGCTGACACATCAAATAATTCAAGAAGAATGAAGCATAATCCCATACAAGACAGCGGGAAAGCAAGAGCAAAAAAGTAATGGAAAAATGTTTGTTTGGTTGTCAGGGATTGCCTGCCAGTTTTAATCATTTTAACCAGCCATTTATTCATTGGGCAAATATAAGTTTGTGTTGAATATTTTTTGGACAGAAAGCCGGATAAATACCGGGAGATTTTCCAGAGAATATTTAAATATTCGACAGCGTATTAAATGAAAATAATTGAGTTGGCAATTATTAATTTAAATTTATACCAATTAAATTTAAAATCTCCGTTTATACCAAATATTCAATTTACTATATCGTATATTTTAGTTATATGATAAAATGAATAATTAATGCACATTCGGTACATATTATTACATTTATTTAACCATAATTGTTACTTTATAAAATATACCATAAAATCAGGTATAAAATTAGAAGTTAGCCAACCATTCTTTAGCTTTTTCAATATCGGTAAAGAAACGGGTTGGGTACGTAGAATCAATAAATTTGCTATAGAAATTGATGACCATTTTTTGGTACAGAGAATGCACGATGACAGCTTCTGCCAGGACATTTCCTCCAATTCTTTTAGCTTCCTGCATTCCATAATAGCGTGCTTCTTTTGTGATTGCCGTTTTTTTTCCGGTAAGGATAAGTTTTTTATGAGGCTTATCTTCGGCTAATTGATAGAGCATCGCATAAGTTTCTTTTATGTGATCCAGGTCGATAACAGTTTCTCTAAAGCTGACAACAATTGTGTTGTGGTCCAATTTATACATGGCCTCCACTACATCATTATTAAACATCATATTTGTGTAGATAATAAATTAAATCAGGAACAGTTTTTTTCAATTTGCTTCCAAAAATACTATTTTTTTTGTTTAATGTGTAAGAATTTTGATTCTACATTATCAAAATACAAAAAACATAAAACAAAAAAAATCCCCAACAAAAGTTGGGGATTTAATATTGGCAAAAGTAAATACCTGATTAGTTAGCAGAAGCGGTTTCACCTTCTTCTTTAGAGGCCATTAATTTTTCAAACTCCTCTTTGCTACCAACCACTATATTATCGTATTGTCTCATACCTGTACCAGCAGGGATTAAGTGACCAACGATAACGTTTTCTTTGAGACCGCGCATGTAGTCGACTTTACCTGCGATAGCAGCCTCATTGAGCACTTTAGTAGTTTCCTGGAACGATGCAGCACTCATGAAGCTTCTGGTTGCCAGGGAAGCCCTGGTGATACCTTGAAGAACCGCATCAGCAGTTGCAGTTACTGCATCTCTCACTAAAACTTGTTGTTTATCCTGACGTTTCAAAGAGCTGTTTTCTTCTCTCAGCTCACGCAGAGAAACGATTTGGCCAACTTTTAATTTATCAGAATCGCCGTTATCAAGAACAACTTTTTTATCAAAAATCCAGTCATTCTCTTCAAACAATTCCCATTTCTCAACGATTTCACCTTCAAGGAACTGAGTATCTCCAGGTTGTTCGATGACCATTTTCTGCATCATCTGTCTTACGATGATTTCGATATGTTTATCATTGATTTTAACACCTTGTAAGCGATAAACTTCCTGGATACCGTTAAGGATATAACGTTGTACAGCAGTAGGTCCTTGAATTCTCAGGATATCCTGAGGAGTAATAGCACCATCAGAAAGCGGAGATCCAGCTTTTACATAATCATTGTCCTGTACAAAGATGTGTTTAGACAATGGAATCATGTAATGTTTTTGTTCGCCATCCTTACTTGTAACAGTTATTTCACGATTACCACGTTTGATACCGCCATAAGTTACTACACCATCAATTTCAGACACGGTAGCAGGGTTTGAAGGGTTACGTGCTTCGAACAGCTCAGTTACACGAGGCAGACCACCTGTGATATCTCGGGTTCCACGAGCAGATCTTGGAATTTTAGCGATGATATCACCTGCGAGAATGGTTTTACCATCTTCGACTGCGATGTGTGCACCAACAGGGAGAGAGATTTCTTTAAGGATTGTTTTATCCTTACCCATAATTTTAATGGAAGGTGTTTTGGTTTTATCTTTAGTTTCGATAATAACCTTTTCACCATAACCAGTTACTTCGTCATTTTCTTCTCTGAAAGTAACGCCATCGATGATATTTTCATATACGATTTTACCGGCGATATCAGAAAGGATTACTGCGTTGTATGGGTCCCATGAACAAATCACATCACCTTTTTTCACTGCAGCACCTTCTTTAAGGAACACGAATGAACCATAAGGCACTACGAAAGTGATGAGGATATTTTTATTTTTAGGGTCGAGGATACGAACTTCAGCGCTACGGCTTAAGTTGAGGTCAACTTTATTAGTTTCGCCAGTACCTTCATCTACCTTTTCAGTAGTAACTGTTTTCAGTTCATCGAAGCTTACAATACCTTCGTATTTAGAAACGATTTGAGATTCGGCAGCGATACTACTTGCAGTACCACCCACGTGGAAGGTACGAAGAGTCAGCTGAGTACCAGGTTCACCGATAGACTGCGCGGCGATAACACCTACAGCCTCTCCCATTTGAACCATTCTGCCATTGGTCAGGTTTCTACCATAGCATTTAGCACAAACACCGCTTCTGGTTTCGCAAGTCAATACTGAACGAATTTCCATCTCTTCGATACCTGCGGCTTCAATAGCTCTTGCAATTTCTTCGGTAATTTCGGCACCTGCATTGACGATCAACTCACCAGTTTCAGGATTGTAGGTATCGTACAGACCGGTTCTACCAAGGATACGTTCATATAAGCTTTCAACCACATCATCATTATCTTTCAGAGCAGACAGAGATAAACCTCTTAAGGTACCGCAATCTGATTCAGTAATAATAACGTCCTGAGCTACGTCGTGTAATCTTCTGGTCAGGTAACCCGCGTCAGCAGTTTTCAAAGCTGTATCGGCAAGACCTTTACGAGCACCGTGCGTAGAGATGAAGTACTCGAGAACCGACAAACCTTCTTTAAAGTTGGAAAGGATTGGGTTTTCGATGATCTCACCAACACCGCCACCGATGTTCTTTTGAGGTTTAGCCATCAGACCTCTCATACCACCTAACTGACGAATCTGTTCTTTAGAACCCCTTGCTCCAGAGTCAAGCATCATATAGATTGGGTTGAAGCCCTGATCATTTTCAGCCAGTTCTTTTAGCAGGATTTCACCTACCTGAGAGTTGATTCTAGTCCAGATATCGATTACCTGGTTATAACGTTCGTTGTTAGTGATAAAACCGTTTTCGTAGTTGAATTTAATTTCATCAACTTCTTTTCTGGCTTTTTCAATTAGTTTTTCTTTCGCATCAGGAATTTGTACGTAGTTCAGGTTGAACGACAGACCACCTTTGAAAGCGAAGTGGAAACCAAGGTCTTTAATATCATCCAGGAATTTGGAAGTGCGGGCAACACCAACTTCTTTAACGAAATTAGAGATGATATCACGCAATGATTTTTTAGTCAACAACTGGTTGATGTAACCCATACTTTCAGGAACAACCTGGTTGAAGATTACTCTACCTACAGTTGTTTCAATCAGTTTAGTGACGATATTGCCATTTTCATCTCTGTCTTTCAGACGGCATTTGATCCAGGCGTGCAGGTCAGCTCTACCTTCGTTATAAGCAATGATAACTTCTTCAGGAGAGTAGAAAGTGATACCTTCACCTTTTACAATTTTCTTTTCAGTTGTTTTTCTGCCTTTGGTGATATAGTACAAGCCAAGCACCATGTCCTGTGAAGGAACTGTGATTGGTGAACCATTAGCAGGGTTTAGGATATTGTGCGGAGCAAGCATCAGCAACTGAGCTTCCAGGATTGCTGCGTTACCTAGAGGTACGTGCACAGCCATCTGGTCACCGTCAAAGTCAGCGTTAAAACCAGTACAGGTTAAAGGGTGCAGCTGAATAGCTTTACCTTCAATCAATTTAGGCTGGAAAGCTTGAATACCTAATCTGTGGAGTGTTGGAGCCCTGTTTAGGAGAACCGGGTGACCTTTTAGAATATTTTCAAGAATTTCCCAGATGATTGGTTCCTTTTTATCTACAATTTTCTTAGCAGATTTAACTGTTTTAACAACGCCTCTTTCAATCAGTTTACGGATGATGAATGGTTTAAACAATTCAGCAGCCATTGCTTTAGGAAGACCGCACTCATTCAATTTAAGTTTTGGTCCAACCACGATAACAGAACGACCAGAGTAGTCGACACGTTTACCGAGCAAGTTTAAACGGAAACGACCTTGTTTACCTTTCAGCATATCACTGAGAGATTTAAGAGGTCTGTTACCATCTGATTTTACTGCGCTGGATCTTCTTGTATTATCCAATAGAGAGTCGACCGATTCCTGAAGCATTCTTTTCTCGTTACGGAGGATAACTTCAGGAGCTTTAATTTCCATAAGACGTTTCAGACGGTTGTTACGGATAATAACCCTTCTGTACAAGTCGTTCAAATCGGAAGTAGCGAAACGGCCACCTTCCAAAGGCACAAGCGGACGCAATTCTGGTGGGATAACAGGAAGCATTTTCATCACCATCCATTCAGGGCGGTTGATGTTACCTTCTCTGTTAGCAGAGCGGAAGCTTTCAATAACTTTAAGTCTTTTCAGCGCTTCAGCTTTACGTTGTTGTGAAGTTTCGGTAGCGGCCTGGTTTCTCAAGCTGTAGCTTAAGCCATCCAGGTCGATAGTTGACAATAATTCCCAAAGAGCTTCGGCACCCATTTTAGCAACAAATTTCTTAGGGTCGGTATCATCCAGATACTGATTTTCCTTTGGCAATTTGTCGAGGATATCGAGGTATTCTTCTTCAGAAAGAAGATCAAGTTTGTTGACGCCTTCGTAATCACCACTTTGAATAACGATGTATCTTTCGTAGTAGATTACCAGGTCGAGTTTTTTACTGCTTAAGCCCAGTAAGTAACCAATTTTATTAGGAAGAGAGCGGAAATACCAGATGTGAGCAACAGGCACAACCAGGTTGATGTGACCCATTCTTTCGCGTCTTACTTTCTTTTCAGTTACTTCAACACCGCAACGGTCGCAGACGATACCTTTGTAACGGATGCGTTTGTATTTACCGCAATGACATTCATAATCTTTGATAGGACCAAAAATCCTCTCGCAGAAAAGACCACCCATTTCCGGCTTATAGCTACGGTAGTTGATAGTTTCAGGCTTTATAACTTCACCATAAGACCTTTGCAGGATACTTTCAGGAGAAGCAAGACCAATTCGGATCTTGGTGAAGTTGCTTTTTATTTTTTGATTCTTTTTAATCGTTGACATTTCTTGTTTTTACTGTTTAAGTGAATGAATAGAAGCTTACTCTTCGAAAGTCATTTCGATACCGAGACCTCTTAATTCGTGGATCAATACGTTGAATGATTCAGGTATACCAACTTGAGTGATGTTATCGCCTTTAACGATAGCTTCATAAGTTTTGGCACGGCCCATGATATCATCTGACTTAATGGTGAGGATTTCTCTGAGGATGTTAGCAGCACCGAATGCTTCGAGTGCCCAAACCTCCATCTCACCAAAACGCTGACCACCAAACTGAGCTTTACCACCAAGAGGCTGCTGAGTAATCATTGAGTATGGTCCGATAGAACGCGCGTGCATCTTATCATCAACCATGTGACCCAATTTCAGCATGTAGATAATACCTACAGTTGTTGGTTGGTGGAACCTCTCCCCTGTCAATCCATCGTAAAGATACACTTGACCGTTGATAGGTATATTGGCTTTTTCAGTGTAAGAGTTAATTTCGTCAGGTGAAGCACCATCAAAAATAGGCGTAGCGAATTTGAGTCCGAGTTCTTTACCTGCCCATCCAAGAACAGTTTCATAAATCTGACCCAAGTTCATCCTTGAAGGTACACCCAGTGGATTCAGAACGATATCAACCGGAGTTCCATCTTCGAGGAACGGCATATCTTCGGCACGAACGATACGAGCAACGATACCTTTGTTACCGTGACGACCAGCCATCTTATCACCCACTTTCAGTTTACGTTTTTGAGCTACGTATACTTTAGCCATTTTCAGGATACCGGTTGGCAATTCATCACCAACTGTGATAGCATAATACTCTCTTCTGAAAGCAGCGTAGATTTCGGTGATCTGCGATTTATAATTTTTGAGGATGGTATTAACGACGATATTTTTATCAGCGTCGGAAGTCCAGTTAGCAAAGCTTACATTATCGTAATCAACCGCTGAAAGGTTCTTAAGAGTGAATTTAGTTCCTTTAGGAATCATATCATCACCATAAACAGCTTTCACTCCTGCGGAAGTTTTGCCATTCAACACTTTGAAAAGTTTCTGAACAAGAATTTCAGTTACTTTTTCTTTGTTCTTTTTAAATTCGGTTTCGTTTTTAGCCAACTTAGCCTTTTCATCGGTTTTAGCACCTTTTTCCTTTTTGGTTTTGGTAAAGAGCTTTTTATCGATGACAACACCTTCAGTTGATGGAGGCGCTTTAAGGGAGGCATCTTTCACGTCACCAGCTTTATCACCGAAGATAGCTCTAAGGAGTTTTTCTTCAGGAGAAGGTTCAGTTTCACCTTTAGGGGTAATTTTACCGATGATGATATCACCTTCTTTAAGTTCAGCACCAATACGGATCAAACCATTTTCATCCAGATTTTTGGTAGCTTCTTCACTTACGTTAGGAATATCATTGGTTAATTCTTCTTCACCGCGTTTGGTGTCTCTCACTTCAAGTTCGAATTCATCGACATGTATAGAAGTATACCAGTCATCGCTTACTACTTTTTCAGAGATAACGATAGCGTCCTCGAAGTTATAACCTTGCCAAGGCATGAAAGCCACTTTAAGGTTTCTTCCGATTGCCAATTCACCATCCTGAGTAGCATAACCTTCGCACAGTACTTCACCTTTGCTTACGCGTTGACCTTTCTTAACGATAGGTTTCAGGTTGATACAAGTACTTTGGTTAGTTCTTAAGAATTTAGTTAATCTATAGGCTTTGACGTTGCTGGTGAAACTTACAAGTTCATCATCAGCAGTGAAGTCATAACGTATTTTAATTTCGTTAGCGTCAACGTAATCAACGACGCCATCGCCTTCAGCCATGATAAGCGCACGAGAGTCGCGTGCAACACGCTCTTCAAGACCGGTACCTACGATTGGAGCTTCAGGGCGAAGCAGAGGTACAGCCTGACGTTGCATGTTAGATCCCATCAGGGCTCTGTTCGCGTCATCGTGTTCGAGGAAAGGGATAAGAGAAGCGGCGATAGACACGATTTGGTTAGGAGCAACGTCCATATAATCGAGTTTTTGAGGCTCAACCAGCGGGAAGTCACCTTCAAAACGCGCTTTTACGCTACCTGATTTAAACTCACCTTTTTCAGTAACATCGACATTACACTGAGCGATGATTTTACCATCTTCTTCTTCAGCACTAAGGTAGACAACAGGTTTAGTAAAATCTACTTTACCATCATCAACTGGTCTGTACGGTGTTTCAATGAAACCCATACCATTGATTTTGGCGTGTACACAAAGAGAAGAAATCAGACCGATATTTGGTCCTTCAGGAGTTTCGATGGTACAAAGACGACCATAGTGAGTATAGTGAACGTCACGCACCTCGAAACCAGCTCTTTCTCTTGACAAACCACCAGGTCCAAGGGCAGACATTCTTCTTTTGTGAGTAATTTCTGCGAGAGGATTGGTTTGGTCCATGAACTGAGAAAGCTGATTGGTACCAAAGAAAGAGTTGATAACAGAAGACAAAGAACGCGCGTTAATCAAATCAGTTGGAGTAAATACTTCATTATCGCGTATGTTCATTTTTTCGCGAATGGTACGAGCCATACGGGCAAGACCAACGCCGAACTGAGCGTATAATTGTTCACCAACAGTTCTGACACGTCTGTTACTTAAGTGGTCAATATCATCCACTTCAGAGCGGCTGTTAGACAACTCTATAAGGTAAGTGATGATTTTGATGATATCTTCATTGGTCAGAACCTTAACATCCATAGAGGTTGTCAGGTTAAGTTTTTTATTGATTCTGTAACGACCAACTTCACCCAGGTCATAACGTTTATCTGAGAAGAATAAACGTTCGATGATACCACGGGCAGTTTCTTCGTCGGGCGGATCAGTATTACGCAACTGGCGGTAGATATGTTCTACAGCCTCTTTACCGTTGTTAGAAGTATCCTTTTGGAGGGTATTGTAGATGATAGTAAAATCGTTTTTACCTTCTTCTTCCTTGTTAAGGATAATGGTTTTAACACCAGCTTCAACGATTTCATCGATATGATACGGTTCAAGAATGGTATCACGTTCGATGATTACTTCGTTACGTTCGATAGATACAACTTCACCGGTATCTTCGTCAACGAAGTCTTCCACCCAGGTACGGAGTACTCTGGCAGAAAGTTTACGGCCGATATATTTTTTAAGACCTGTTTTAGACACTTTAACTTCTTCAGCGAGGCCGAAGATGTTGAGGATGTCTTTATCAGACTCAAAGCCTATAGCTCTGAGTAGCGTAGTAACAGGGAACTTCTTTTTACGGTCGATATAAGCATACATAACGTTGTTAACGTCAGTAGCGAACTCTATCCAAGATCCTTTGAAAGGGATAACACGAGCTGAATAGAGTTTAGTTCCATTAGTGTGATAAGATTGACCGAAGAACACACCTGGAGATCTATGGAGCTGAGAGACGATAACACGTTCGGCGCCATTAATTACGAAAGTACCGCTAGGGGTCATATAAGGGATAGTACCCAGATAGACGTCCTGCACGATAGTTTCGAAATCTTCGTGTTCAGGGTCATTACAGGAGAGTTTAAGTTTAGCTTTAAGAGGGACAGAGTAAGTGAGTCCTCTTTCGATGCACTCCTGAATTGAATACCTTGGTGGGTCTACGAAGTAGTCAAGGAATTCGAGGTTAAAGATGTTTCTGGTATCGTTAATTGGGAAGTTTTCTTGGAAAACCTTGAACAGACCTTCGTCTTTGCGTTTGTCCACGTGAGTTTCCAATTGGAAGAACTCTTTGAAGGACTGCAATTGTACATCAAGGAAGTCCGGGTAATCAATCACCTTGTCGACGGAGGCGAAGTTGATTCTTTTTGGTTGTTTTACTTTTGTTGCCAATTTTGTAAAATTTTTAAAAATTTTGAGGTAACCGAGTGCGTTTTTTTGGAAAAAACAAAAACACCAATAGACCCATCGGTTAGTGGGTCTATTGGAGTAACGAGTAGTAAGTTATGAAATTACTTGATTTCAACTTCTGCTCCGGTCTCTGTAAGTTTGGCTTTCAATGCTTCGGCTTCATCCTTAGCAATGTTTTCCTTTACAGTTTTTGGAGCACCGTCAACCAAGTCTTTAGCTTCTTTCAAACCGAGACCGGTAAGATCTTTAACAACTTTAACGACGTTAAGTTTGTTAGGTCCTGCATTTTTCAGGATAACAGTGAACTCAGTTTGTACAGCAGCAGCTTCACCAGCACCTGCAGCAGCAGGAGCGGCAACTACAGCAGCAGCAGCAGCTGGTTCGATACCATATTCGTCTTTCAAAATTTGAGCTAATTCGTTTACCTCTTTAACGGTAAGATTAACTAGTTGTTCAGCAAATGCTTTTAAGTCTGCCATTTTTTCTTAATTTAAATTGTTTTTAATTAATTGTTTCTTTCTGATAATGTTTTAACGATGCCGGCAATTTTGCCACCACCACTTTGCAATGCGGACACCACATTGCGAGCTGGAGATTGAAGTAATCCCACGATATCTCCGATGAGATCTTGTTTTGATTTGAGGTTGCTCAGGTTGTTTAATTGGTCATCACCGATGAATACAGCGCTATCAATATATGCACCTTTCAGAGCAGGTTTAGTACCTTTTTTCCTGAATTTCAGGATAGCTTGAGCGGGTGCTTTGATATTTTCGCTGAACAACAAAGCTGAAGTACCTTTAAGAGCGACTTCTAATTCACTAAAATCTTTTCCGGAATCACGCATAGCCTTTAATATCAATGTATTTTTGGCTACCAGCATTTCAATGCCATTTTTGAACAGTTCGCGTCTGAAATTATTTGTATCGATAGCGCCAATGCTAGATGTATCGGCGATGTACAAACAATTAGCAGCTTTGAGTTTGTCCGTTAGAGCGGCGATTGTTGCGTTTTTTTGTTCTCTGTTCATTTAATTGGATTAAATACCTGGAATTGATTTGATGTCAATACAAATGCCTGGGCTCATTGTAGAACTTAAGTAAACGCTTTTGAAATAGGTTCCTTTGGAAGCGGAAGGTTTCAATTTACTTAGAGTTTGCATGATTTCGACGGCATTTTCCGCGATTTGATTAGGTTGGAAGCTTACTTTGCCAATAGAAGTGTGAATGATACCGGTTTTATCCACTTTGAAGTCGATTTTACCAGCTTTTACTTCGGTCACTGCTTTTGCTACGTCAGGAGTAACAGTTCCTGATTTCGGATTTGGCATTAGGTTGCGGGGACCCAATATTTTACCTAGTTTACCTAGTTTAGCCATTACAGCAGGCATAGTGATAATGATATCAATATCCAGCCAGCCGTTGCTAATTTTTTCAATATAATCATCAAGACCTACGTGGTCGGCACCAGCGGCTTTAGCTTCAGCCTCTTTATCAGGCGTGCAAAGTACTAAAACGCGAACGGTTTTACCGGTACCATGAGGTAAAGTTGCGACGCCACGTACCATTTGGTTAGCCTGTTTAGGGTCAACACCGAGACGAACGTCGATATCCACTGAAGAATCAAACTTAGTGAAAGATATATCTTTAAGGAGTTTAGATGCTTCATCGAGTGAATACACTTTAGAAGAGTCAATTTTCTCCGCTACTTTTTTTCTATTTTTTGTCAAACTTGCCATTTTTCAATTGATTAAAAAGGTTTATCTCCAGCGATTGTGATACCCATGCTTCGAGCGGTACCTGCGACCATGTTCATAGCGGATTCCACTTTGAAGCAGTTAAGGTCAGGCATTTTGTCTTCTGCAATTTTTCTAACCTGATCCCAGGTCAATTCAGCCACTTTTTTTCTGTTAGGTTCAGCAGAACCTTTAGCGGCTTTAGTAGCTTCCAGAATCTGGGTTGCCACCGGAGGCGTTTTGATGATGAATTCGAAAGACTTATCAGAGTACACGGTCAAGACTACTGGTAATACTTTACCCATTCTGTCTTGCGTACGTGCATTGAATTGTTTGCAGAACTCCATGATGTTTACACCTTTTGAGCCCAGAGCAGGTCCAATGGGAGGTGCGGGATTTGCTTGTCCGCCTTTTACTTGTAATTTTACGTATCCTGTTATTTCTTTTGCCATAATATAGCTAATTATTCTTTTTCTACTTGGTTATAATTGAGTTCGAGTGGAGTTCTTCTACCGAAGATTTTCACCATTACTTTCAATTTTTTCTTTTCTTCATTCACTTCTTCGATGACACCGCTGAAACCAGAGAAAGGACCATCGGTCACTTTAATAGCTTCACCAACGATGAATGGTTCGGTTACATCGGCATCCATGGTTCCGTTTTCATCGGCATTACCGAGGATTCTGTTGACTTCTGCCTGTCTTAGAGGGACAGGATTATCTTTAGAGCCCAGGAAACCGACAACGCCATTGATACCTTTGATAGTAGCGGCCACTTCACCATGGAATTTGGCTTGAATGAGTATATAGCCAGGGAAATAATTTCTTTCCTTGGCGATTTTTTTACCGTTTTTAATGGTATACACCTTTTCCATAGGGATAAGGATTTGGGGCACGTATTCGGTCAATTTGGCTTTAATAAGTTCGCTTTCGAGATTGGCTTTCACCTTTTTCTCTTGACCGGAGACAGCTCTTACGACATACCATTGCAGGTCACTAGCTTCCATTGTCATTATTTAAACAAACTATAAAAAAAGTCCAAACCACTACCGAGTGCGTAATCGAGTATCCACACGACACCGGCGAAAACAACAGATGAAACCAGGACGATGATAGCGCTTTCACGAAGTTCATCCCAAGTTGGCCAGGTTACTTTATTGAGTAACTCGTCCACAGACTGATTCCACATATTTCTTAATTTTTCCATTTAATATGTTTTTTGCACGAGAGGAGAGATTCGAACTCCCATCAAAGGTTTTGGAGACCTCTATTCTACCCTTGAACTACTCTCGTAAATGCGTTAGTCACCCTTAATAAAGTGGGGGTGACTAACGCTGGGTATTGTATTACAATATTAGTCTAAAATTTCAGTAACCTGACCGGCACCGATTGTTCTACCACCTTCACGGATAGCGAAGCGGAGTGATTTCTCCATAGCGATAGGAGCGATCAATTGAACAGTGATGGTGATGTTATCGCCAGGCATACACATTTCAACACCTTCTGGAAGAGAAACTTCACCGGTGATGTCAGTGGTACGGAAGTAGAACTGAGGGCGGTATTTGTTAAAGAACGGGGTATGACGACCACCTTCTTCTTTACTTAATACGTAAACTTCAGCTTTAAATTTAGCGTGTGGGGTAACGGAACCTGGTTTGCAGATAACCATACCTCTTTTAATTTGGTCTTTATCGATACCACGAAGAAGCAGACCAGCGTTGTCACCAGCTTCACCTCTATCGAGTAATTTACGGAACATTTCAACACCAGTGATGGTAGAAGACAATTTTTCGTCACCAAGACCGATGATATCAACAGGTTCACCTACGTTAACGATACCTCTTTCGATACGACCAGTAGCAACGGTACCACGACCGGTGATAGAGAATACGTCTTCGATAGGCATCAAGAAAGGCTGGTCAACCAGACGTGGAGGGATTGGAATCCAGGTATCCACGGCGTTCATAAGTTCCATGATTTTTTCAACCCATTTAGCGTCACCATTCAAACCACCCAAAGCAGAGCCTCTGATGATAGGGGTATTGTCGCCGTCGAAGCTATAGAAACTTAAAAGTTCACGAACTTCCATTTCAACCAGGTCTAATAATTCTGGATCGTCAACCATATCGCATTTGTTCATGAAAACAACCAGGCGAGGCACACCAACCTGACGAGCAAGCAGGATGTGTTCACGAGTTTGTGGCATTGGACCGTCGGTAGCGGCTACAACAAGGATAGCACCGTCCATTTGAGCGGCACCAGTAACCATGTTTTTAACGTAGTCAGCGTGACCTGGGCAGTCAACGTGAGCGTAGTGTCTGGTTTCAGTTTGATATTCTACGTGAGCGGTATTGATTGTGATACCTCTTTCTTTTTCTTCAGGAGCAGAGTCAATTGAGTCGAAAGACTTTTGTTCAGCTAAACCTTTAGAAGCCAATACAGTTGTAATAGCCGCAGTCAGAGTAGTTTTACCGTGGTCAACGTGACCAATAGTACCTATGTTAACGTGGGCTTTGGAGCGGTCAAATGTTTCTTTTGCCATGATTAATTATTTTTTTATTGTTATTGTTTTATTATCTCAAATAATTTGTTGCTTCTAAGAGCCATTGAAGGGATTTGAACCCTTGACCTCTTCCTTACCAAGGAAGTGCTCTACCCCTGAGCTACAACGGCTAGTTAAAAAACCAGTCGCCGTGCATGGCAAGACCGCAAACGGTGAGTGAGGGGTCATACACACACATCGGACAGTTGCATCAGAGCGGGAGACGAGGCTCGAACCCGCGACCTACAGCTTGGAAGGCTGTCGCTCTACCAACTGAGCTACTCCCGCATTTCAGGAAATTTGCATGAGCTTCATTCCGAAACTGACGACTTAGTGGGAAGTGGTGGATTCGAACCACCGAAGCCGAAGCAACAGATTTACAGTCTGTCCCATTTAGCCACTCTGGAAACTTCCCAATGTCCTATCTGAGCCACTTGCCGGGATCGAACCAGCGACCTACTGATTACAAATCAGTTGCTCTACCAGCTGAGCTAAAGTGGCTTGTTAAAGAACGCCCTTTTTACTGTTTTCTTCGATTTTGTCGAGAGGATTTCTGTAAAAAGGACTGCAAAAAAAGTGTTTTTAATTGACATTTCAAAGCGTTTACATAAAAATATTTCACGAAAAAGCCCCCGTTTTTACCGAGGGCTTTGTTCATTGTCTTAAAAAACAGACTTGGTACGCTGAAATTTTATATCGACTTTTTGCGATGATGCTAGTTTACATCGTAGCATTAGCCACCTTCTGTTTGTATTTTATTAATTGTGCTTTTAAAGCATCTTCTGCTTTATCAATTGCATTTTCGAATGTTCGATCGTGTTCTTCTACAAATAATGTGCTGTTTGAGACGTTCATTTTTATCTCGAGGATCTTATTTACTTTGTCTTCCGACTTCTGAACTTTGAGATAAACGTTGGCGTCTATGATTTTGTCGTAGTAGTGTTCGAGTTTTTTAAGTTTAATTGTGATAAGATCAAGGAGTTTTTTATCGGCCTTGAAATTTGTACTTTGAAATTGGATTTCCATAAATTTTTAAAGAGTTGATTTTACTTGCCGCTTTTAGGATGGGCAAGTTGATGAATTTTCTTTAGCCTTTCCACACTGTTGTGGGTATACACCTGTGTGGCAGAGAGATTAGCGTGACCCAGCAATTCCTTAATTGCATTTAAGTCGCCGCCATTATTCAGCAGATGCGTGGCAAATGTGTGTCTCAGTACGTGAGGGCTTTTCTTTTTAAGCGTTGTATGTTCGGTGAGCAGTTGTTTAACTTGCCTGTAAACATAGTTCGGATAAAGTTGTTTGCCTTTTGCAGTATTGAAGACAAAAGCACTTGCCGGATGAAATTGCATACGGTGATTGAGAACCGTTTTCAATTCATCTGTTATAGGTATAATTCTTTCTTTATTTCTTTTACCGAGGACTTTCAGAGTGCCTCCAGATAGGTCAATATTGTGTTTTTGAAGATGTATCAATTCGCTCAACCTCATGCCCGTGTGGTACAAAGTTAACAAAATATCATTTGCAATTCCATCATTTTCTTCATTTTTTTCGTCGCTTTTTTCATCGATTAAATGAGAAACGATTTCATTCATTTTATTTTCTTCAATGAAGACGGGCAATTTTTTACTTGTTTTAGGAGACGACACTTTAAGCATAGGGTCGGTATTGATCCATCCATGTTTAAGTAAATATTTAAAATAAGATTTGAGTGCGGATATTTTTCTATTGACGGATCTCGGGTCCATTCCATTGGCCATCATATTGGATAGCCACGACTTAATAGTAAGATGGGTGATATTACCGGCGGATTGAATTTCGTATGTTAAATGTGTAAACCGGATAAAATCCTGAAGATCCCCCATATATGCCAACACGGTGTGTTTAGACATTTTTTTCTCGGAGGCGAGATAGGTTTGAAACCTTTGCAAAAAAAAAGCGTCCGATAAATTCATTATCGGATGCTAATTTAATATTATTTAACTATTAGTTGTTAATCTGGTTTTGAACAAAAGATCTGTAGGCAGCTCTTCTGATTTCCATTCTTCTGGTCACAGACGGTTTTTCAAAAGCCTGTCTGCTTCTCAATTCCTTCATGATGCCGATTTTTTCGTACTTCTTCTTGTACTTTTTCAGGGCTTTGTCGAGGTTTTCGTTGTCTTTTACGTTGATATAAATCATTCTGTAACTTTAAAATTGGGATGCAAATATAATGATTGAAAATTTAAAATGCAAATTATTTCAAAATAGCTCTTGAAATTACTAATTTTTGAATTTCGGAAGTGCCCTCTCCTATTGTGCAAAGCTTGCTATCTCTATAGAATTTTTCAACCGGAAAGTCTTTGGTGTAGCCATAGCCACCGAAGATTTGAATAGCTTCAGTAGCCACTTTAACACAAACTTCACTGGCATAATATTTCGCCATTGCTGACACTTTTGTAACCGGTTGGTGATTATTTTTAAGATGACTTGCTTCGTTGATGAGCAGTTCAGCTGCTTCTATCTGGGTAGCCATATCAGCAAGTTTGAAACCAATGGCCTGGAAATTAGCAATAGGCTGACCGAATTGTTCTCTTTCCTGAGCATATTTCAAAGAAGCTTCATAGGCTCCTTTAGCAATACCAAGAGATAAGGCAGCTATAGAGATTCTGCCACCATCAAGCACTTTCATAGCTTGAATAAAACCATCACCAATATTACCCAATACATTAGATTCCGGAATACGGCATTCTTCAAAAATCATTTCAGCAGTTTCACTGGCTCTCATACCAAGTTTATTTTCTTTTTTTCCTGCTTTGAATCCAGGTGTTCCTCTTTCAACTACAAAAGCAGAAATTCCGTGAGAATCCAGCAAGTCGCCGGTACGCGCCAAAACTACGGCTACATTGCCAGTTATACCATGAGTGATCCAGTTTTTTGCACCATTTAAAACCCAATGGTCACCATCTTTTCTTGCAGTCACTTTCATACGAAGAGCGTCACTACCGGTATTGGCTTCGGTTAAACCCCATGCGCCAATCCATTCGCCGGTTGCGAGTTTAGGCAACCATTTTTTCTTTTGTTCTTCATTACCAAACTGTAAGATATGACCTGTACAAAGGCTATTATGAGCAGCCATACTTAAACCTATAGATCCACAAACTTTAGCTACTTCAACGATTGCATCAACATACTCGAAGTAACCTAAGCCAGAACCTCCGTATTCTTCGGGAACCAGTATACCCAGTAAACCCAGTTTACCCATTTCATGAAACAGGTCTACAGGAAATTTTTGAGCTTCGTCCCATTCCATCACATTAGGTCGAATATTCTTTTCGGCAAAATCTTTACACATTTGCCTGATCATCTGTTGGCTTTCAGTTATAGTAAAATCCATAAAGCTGCAAAAATAAAAAGATTTAGGCAAGAAAAAAGCAGCTTATATAAAACTATCGTTAAATTGTGGTAATAAAAAGCTTAAAACTGAAAATAATCCGATTCATAAAGTTAGATTTAAAATTGAAAGTCGAGGTATGGCAAAAGCTTCTGAAGTTTACGTTCATCCAAAATTTTAATTTTTAGCAAGTCTCTGGCTTCCGAGAAATTTCCGTGTTGTTGTCTGTAAGCAACAATGGCACTGGCAAGGAATTTTCCGATATATGGATGCACAGACAGTTGACTAGCGTCAAGTTTGTTAATTTTGAGTTTAAGAATCAGATCAACATTTAGCGTGATTTTTTTATAAATATCATCCAGACAGTTTGTATCAATACCATACACTTCTTTTAATTGCTGTACTTGATGGAAACCTCCCAATTTGTTTCTAAAAATCAGTAATCGTCTGGCTAATTTGGCACCAATGCAAGGTAGACTTTCAAGTTGAGCAGAGTCAGCTGAATTGATTTCAATTAATCGAACAGGAGCTTGACCGGTAGGTTCAATTTCAGTTTTATGAAACTGATTCGATTGAGGAGGTGCCTGAGATAATTCGATTTGATTGAATAATTTAAGCACAAGATTGGAATCTATTCCATAGATTTTGAACAGATCTTCTTTGTATTTGAAAGGCTTGATTTTAGTTCTGTACCCAATGATTCTGTAAGCAATTTTCTTTTCAAATCCCAAAGCGATGAGTTGGTTTAACTCTACAGTGTTTGGATTAAAACGACCATTAAAATTAACTGGAATATTGGAAGATTCCTGTGTTTGTAAATTTTTAGCACTATCGACAAGAGCCAGTAATGCTGAGAAATTTTCAGGATGTTCGACAGGGTAACGGTAAGGCCATACACCAATGATAATACTTATAAAAAGCAAAAGGAGAATAGCAACGCTTTCTCCTTTTGTTATATTGAAATAATCTTTGAATTGTCTATAGAAACTCCACATATCACTTGCACGATACAAATCTATGCAAGGGAGATGAGAATTACAAAGCTGCGTTCATTAATTTTTCGTGGTTGTACTTACCAGATTCCAGGTTAGCTTTAATTTGCTTAAACGCTTCGATTGTTCTTGTTACATCTTCGAGAGAGTGAGCCGCAGTAGGAATCAATCTAAGGATGATCATACCTTTAGGTACAACAGGATACACGACGATAGAGCAGAAAATATCGAAATTTTCGCGCAGGTCGAAAGTTAAGTGAGTAGACTCAGCAACAGTACCATTAAGCACTACAGGTGTTACCGGTGTGCTGGTAGTGCCGATATTGAAACCAGCTTCTCTAAGGCCATTTTGAAGTGCATTGACAATGGTCCATAATTTATCTTTTAATTGAGGCTGAGTTCTGATTAAATCGAGGCGTTTTAGAGCACCTACAACCAAAGGCATTGGAAGAGATTTAGCATAAATCTGAGAACGCAGGTTGTAACGCAGGTAGTTTAAAATAGGTTTTGGTCCAGCAACAAAAGCACCGATACTTGCCATAGATTTAGCAAATGTTGAGAAGTGCAAATCCACACCATCAATTACGCCTTGTTCTTCGGGAGTACCGCTACCTCTTTTACCCATAGTACCGAAACCATGAGCGTCATCAACAAAAAGGCGGAAGTTATATTTATCCTTAAGCGCCACAATACCTTTAAGATTACCTTGATTACCGGTCATTCCAAAAACACCTTCAGTGATAACGAAAATACCACCACCACTTTTTTCAGTTAATTTAGTGGCTCTTTGCAATTGTTTTTCGCAGCTTTCCATGTCATTGTGTTTGAACATGAAACGGTGACCCTGATGCAGGCGAACACCATCTACGATACAAGCATGAGATTCGGCGTCATAAACGATTACATCGTGTCTGTCTACCATTGCGTCAATGATAGAAAGGACACCCTGATAACCATAATTAAGGAGGATTGAATCTTCTTTACCAACGAATTCGGCCAGTTCTTTTTCGAGTTGTTCGTGAGGGTTGGAATTTCCGCTCATCATACGAGCACCCATAGGGTAAGCAAGACCGTATTGGGCAGCAGCCTCAGCATCGGCTTTTCTAACTTCTGGATGATTCGCCAGACCCAGGTAATTATTAAGACTCCAGTTGAGTTTTTCTTTACCGTTAAAGACCATTCTCGGTCCGATTTCGCCTTCCAGTTTAGGGAAAGTGAAATAGCCATGGGCTTCTTTGATGTGAGAACCAAGAGGGCCCATATTCTTTACTACTTTTTCAAAAATATCTGACATAAGTTTATTGAGTATATAATACGAAAGTTATTGCAAAATTAAGGAAAAAAATGACATATATAAAAAAAGCCCCCGTTTCCGGAGGCTCACTTATAAACGAAGTATCTTATTTCAGACTGTTAACGTGAACAGATAGGCTGGATTTCAAGTTAGAGGCTTTGTTTTTGTGAATGACGTTCCTCTTAGCCAATTTGTCTAACATAGAAGCAGTTTCGGTGTACAACACAGCTGCTGCTGCTTTGTCAGTAGTTTCACGAAGTTTTCTAACCAAGTTACGAGTGGTTTTGTGCTGGTAACGGTTTCTCTCGTTCTTTACTTCAGTCTGTCTGATTCTCTTGATGGATGATTTATGGTTTGCCATTTCTTAATTAGGACTGCAAAGGTAGTAAATATATATTTAAAAACAAATATTATTTGGAAAAACTATTTTACAGATTGAAATCCTTTAATTTTGAAGCGTTTTGAAAGTACTTATAATAGGGAGCAGAGTACCATATCCGCTTAGAGATGGCGGGGCGATCGCTACATATAATTTGTTAAAAGGATTAAGTGAAACAGGTATTGAAGTTGATTATATTACACTTAATACAAAAAAACATTTTGTAGACAAGGAAACCCTGGAAAAACAATTTGGTTTTTTAAATCAGCTGATTACTTTCGACATTGATACAAGTGTTAAACCCATCCCTGCCCTACTCAATCTTTTTCAAAGCAGTTCATACAACATCACTCGCTTTATAAATGATGCGTTCAGGCAACTTATTCAAACAAAAGTCAATGAAAGCAAATATGATGTAATTCATTTTGAAGGACTGTTTGTTGCAGATTATGTAAAAGGTTTAAAAACCCAGGCACCTACAATACTCAGGCAGCATAACATCGAGTATAAAATTTGGGAAACCTTATACAATAGTTTGTCCATTGGACTTAAACGATGGTATACAGGTTTACTTTCAAGAAGATTAGAGAGATACGAAAAGTCAGTTACACAGTTGTTTGACGCAGTGGTCAGTATCACAGAACAGGACAAGGCAAACACAGTTAATGATTTGAAATATAAAGGGCACACAGCAAGCATTCCAGCGGGAATTACAACAAGTACTCAAATCAATGCACCAATTGACTATTTGAGCGTTTATCATATAGGTTCGATGGAATGGTTGCCAAATCAGGAGGCTATGAAATGGTTTCATGATTCGATATGGCCAATAATTGAAAGTCAAGACAAAGAAATTAAATTTTACATGGGGGGTAAACACATGCCGGAGACATTCAGAGCATTTGAAAAAGGCAAGTTCCATGTTGTAGGAGAAGTAGCAGATTTGGATGCATTTATTTCAGACAAATCGATATTGGCAGTACCATTAAAAAGCGGCAGTGGCATTCGGATAAAAACGATAGAAGCCATGATGGCAGGAAAAGCGGTAGTGACCACATCACAGGGTGCACATGGATTGGAATTAGAACATGGAGTTCATTGTTTAATTGCAGATACAGCAGATGCATTTGCAGAAGCTGTAATAAGATTAGCACAAAACAGAATTGAACGAGACAAGATAGCAGAGAAAGGCCAGGCTTATGTTAATATGCATTTTGGCAATGAGGCTGTGAGTAAACAATGGAAGGAATTTTACTTGAAATTACTGAATCAAAAGATTGATCAGAGTTCCAGTTGAAGACCATCATGAGCCAGATGCATACCTTGAGGTAAAGTTGCATCAATTTCTTTATGAAATCCGAGTTGATGAGAGATATGGGTAAAATACGCTTCAGGGATTTCCAGTTCCTTTACCAGTTCGATGGCTTCGCTTAGTGTAAAATGAGAGATATGTTTTTGGTGTCTGAGCGCATTCAGCACAAGCACTTTTGAGCCCTTAATTTTTTCTTTTTCCTTATCCGAAATGAAATTTGCATCGGTTATATAGGTAAAGTCATTAACACGAAAACCAAGAACCGGTAATTTAAAGTGCAGGACTTCAATTGGAATTACCTTAACACCTTTCACATCAAAAGGCTGGTCATTTGCTATATCAAACAAATTAATTTCGGGGATACCCGGATATTTAAAATCAGTAAAAATATATTGGTATTCGCGGCGCAAAGCTATTTGTACCTGAGCACTGGCATACACATCAACAGGCAATTTGTTGACATAGTTAAACGCACGAATATCATCCATACCGGCGATATGATCCTTATGTTCGTGAGTAAAAATGAGGCCATCCAGTTTTTTTGTTTCCGACCTCAGCATTTGTTGTCTGAAATCGGGGCCACTGTCAATAACTAAAGTGATATCATCCACTTCAATTTTAACGCTACTTCTCAGACGTTTATCGTGAGGGTCAGAGCTATTACAAACTTTACATGGACAAGCAATCAAGGGAACACCTTGAGAAGTGCCGGTTCCGAGAAAGGTGACCTTCATTGACATTAAATCTCTTCCTCTTCGGTACCGTAAGTTTCTCCGAATTCATCTTCATCAGACTCCTCTCCTTCTTCACCAAAACCTTCTTCATCAAAGTCTTCATCGATCATTGGAGCGTGTTTACTGACCAGCTTGTTGGCTATTTCATCAAATTCTGTTTCATCAACCGTTTTAAATCTGCCTACACCTTCATTTTGTTTAGGCGCTTTACCATTTGAGCGGAAAACAAAAGGATAAGAAATACCTTTCACATCATTTTGGATACTTTGCAATTCGATGTTCAAAGTCCACATTTCATTAAAATCGGTGATATAAATAAATTTCTGATGAGGGTCGTTAACAAAATCTTTTAATTTGGCATCTGTCATTTTAATTTTACCGTTTTCATTCAGGCTGATTTCTTTACCTTTTCTCCAATTATCATCAGAGCAGAAGAAAGAAGAAGGCAGGTCCTTTTTAAACCCGATAGAATCGAGGACAGTGTTGTGAAACTCAAGGAAAGTGGCGGATGGTTGAATATCAATAACGCGATTGATATCTTCTTCTTCCTCAAACCAAACTTTAAAACGGTAAATCATAACTATGCAAAGGTAATTAGGGCGATGTGAAAAAGCAAGAGGGACAAGAGGTAATGCAACTATGTTGTTTGAGCAGGTTTTTCGCTTATTCCTAAAGTTGAAGCTAAACCGCGAAGATAGTGCATGGCTGCATCAAAATTATCTTCTACCTGACCATCGAGAATAGCTTGTTTTACCGAGGCTTTTAAAGTGCCGATATCTTGCTTGTTTATAATTTCGAAATTGTCGAGAATATCTATTCCGGATACAGGAGGTTGCCAATTTCTCAGATAATCTCTTTCTCCTACAGACTTGATTTTTTCTTCAACCAATTCAAAATTCTTCTTGATGCGTTCGACTTTCTTTTCATTTTTACTAGTGATATCGCTTTTGCACAACAACATGAGTGCATCAATATCTTCACCAACTTCCATCATCAATCTTCGCACAGCACTATCGGTTACTTTTTCAGAAGAGAGAACGATAGGACGCAAATGCAGCAAGACCAGTTTCTCGACGAATTTCATTTTTTCGTTGAGAGGCAATTTAAGTTTTTTGAAGATTGGCTTCACCATTTTACTGCCTCTGTCTTCATGACCGTGGAAAGTCCAGCCAGTGCCGGGTTCGAAACGTTTGGTTGCAGGTTTGGCGATATCGTGCAGAATGGCAGCCCATCTCAACCAGAGGTCATCAGTCAACATCGCCAGATTATCGAGGACTTGTAAGGTGTGATAAAAATTATCTTTATGACTCAATCCGTTAATTGTTTCGACACCAAACAATTTGGTCATTTCAGGAAAAATCAATTGCAGCAAACCAGTATCGAACAGATATTCGAATCCAATACTGGGAACAGGAGAAAGAATAATTTTATTAAGTTCATCTGTTATTCTTTCCTGAGATACTATTTCGATACGGTTTTTATTTCGTTCGATTCCTTCGAAAGTTGCTTCGTGAATTTTAAAACCAAGCTGAGATGCAAAGCGTATGGCTCTCATCATTCTCAGAGGGTCATCACTAAACGTTTTATCAGGGTCGAGAGGTGTTCTTATAATTTGATTTTCGAGATCTTCAGTTCCATTAAACGGGTCGATAAGCGTACCGAAATTATTTGCATTAAGTGCTATACCCATGGCATTGATGGTAAGATCTCTGCGTTCCTGATCATCCTTAAGAGATCCATCTTCTACCAGAGGTTTGCGAGAATCGCGGTTGTAACTTTCTCGTCGGGCACCAACAAATTCAATGATTAAGTCTTTATATAAAATCTGAGCTGTTCCAAAATTTTCGAAATAACTTAATTTGACATCATGAAGAGCGTTGGCTACAATTTTGGCAAATTCGATACCTTTTCCTATAACGACAATATCTATGTCTTTGCTTTCCCTTTGTAAGAAAATATCTCTTACAAATCCACCAATTAAGTAGACTTCCAAATTGTTTTGATCGGCCAAATTGCCAATTTTTCTGAACAAGACGGAGTGTTCCTCAAACAAGTTTGGACTTGGGAAATGCATTCGGCAAAATTAGTGAAATGAATGAAGTAAATCCGGTTAATGAAAATTAAGAATCCACAATTTAGGTAAATGTGTATCAGATTAATATTAAGAGGACTTATTATTGCATTCAACATTTAATTGATATGAGAAAACATTTGTTCACTTACTTATCCATTGCAGTTATTATCTGTTTAAATTCATGCAAAGGCAAGCAGGAACACGCCGACATGATTTTATACAATACACATATTATTACTATGAACGACAGTTTGCCGGAAGCAAGCGTACTGGTAATTAAAGGAGATAAAATTGTAGCAGTTGGAAGCGAACAATTACTAAAACAATACGAATGTTCGGACAGCAATAAGATAGACATGGCAGGTCAATATATATATCCAGGATTTATTGATGCACATTGTCATTTTTATGGATATGCCAAAACCAACATGACATGTGATTTAACAGGCACAAAGAGCTGGGAAGAAGTGATAGAGCGTGTTGTAGCCTATTCAAAAAAAGACACATCAGGTTGGATATTGGGACGGGGTTGGGATCAAAATGATTGGGCAATTAAAGACTATCCAACAAATGATGAGCTCAACAGATTATTTCCCAACAGACCTGTATTTTTAAAACGAGTAGATGGGCATGCAGCTATTTGCAATAAAAATGCATTAGCACATACCGATCTGGCATTTGGTGTTGTACCAGGATGGAATTCAGAGATTATTCCCAGAATTGATGGTGGTGAATTGTTAGTTGTCAACAATGAATTTAAAGGTGTATTGATAGACAATGCAGTAGATTTAGTTGAGAAAGTAGTTCCAAAACCAGAGACAGGAGAATTTATTGAATCCTTAAAAACTACGGAGAACGAATGTTATTCGAAAGGTCTAACTTGTGTTGCAGATGCGGGATTAGAAAAAGAAGAGTGTTTGTTTTTAGATTCTTTGCAGAACAAAGGCCTACTTTCTATTTATATGTATCTGATGTTGAATCCAAACAAGAAGAGTATGGATTATGCTAAAAGCAAAGGCATATATGAAACAGATAGAGTAAGAATTGGCAGTTTCAAGGTTTATGCCGACGGAGCACTAGGCAGCAGAGGCGCTTTATTAAAACAGGTTTATCACGACCATCAGCATGCACATGGTTTAAGTGTGAACAGTCCTGAGTTTATAGATTCATTTGTAAAGGAAGCCACAAACAACACACAATATCAGGTGAACACACATTGCATAGGAGATTCGGCCAACAAACTTGTATTAAGCATTTACGGCCAGTATTTAAAAGGCTCGAATGACAGACGTTATCGCATAGAGCATTCGCAGATAGTTGAAGCGGCAGATTGGAATTTATTTAAAAAATTCAACATCATTCCCAGTGTTCAACCGACTCATGCCACGAGTGACGGTCCGTGGGTAGAAGAGAGATTAGGTCAAGAGCGCATGTCATCTGCTTATCCTTATAAAAGCTTATTAAAGGTAAGTGGCATACTGGCATTGGGAACTGATTTTCCTGTAGAAGACATCAATCCATTGTACACTTTTTATTCAGCGGTTTATAGAAAAGACATGCGACATCCGGAGCGAGCGCCTTTTTTAATAAATGAAGCTTTATCACCATTAGAAGCCTTATTAGGAATGACAAAATGGGCTGCGTATGCTTGTAAGCTCGACCATAGAAAAGGTATGATTAAAGTAGGTTACGATGCAGATTTAACAATTTTAAATACAAATTTATTAAAGGCCAAAGAACAGGAAGCAGGTACAGCAAAAGTAATTGCAACAATACGTGCAGGCAGATTTGTTTACAAAATAAAATAACTCCATTCTACAATTCAGGTGTTTCTACATTAGCCTCACTGTGTAATTGAGTTTCCTGATTTGGTTTTTTATATCCCATTAATCCAAACATCATCCAGAAAGCGCTGAGCATGATTACCTGAATGATAACGGAATTATTGACTATTGGCATAAACTGAATTGCAGGTATAGACAAAAACAATAATATTGTAATCAATCCTCTTGGAGCGATAAAGATAAGCGGGAACACAGGCATTCTAAGCATCAGCAGAATTACAGCTCGTATCAATAGAATAGCAAAGAATATTTGCATTGATAAAAGGATGGTATCTCCATTAAATAATTCAGAAGGTTTAAGTAAGAAACCGAATAAAATAAAGAAAGATGTTCGAATCAAGAATGCAAATTCCACCACCAGTTCCTGAAACTTATGGATTTCCTTTTTCAGTTTATCGAAGTTAATAGAAGTTAGCCATTTGATATGAGAGAGTTGATTGATATTACCCAGAAACAATCCAAAAATCAACACAAAGATGAGACCCGGCAGATGCACAATTTTAGAGACTTCATAGATTAGAATAACGAGGAGAATTATAGGCACAAATTTCACATGATGTTTGATTCTGTTCAGGAGAATAGTCAATAAGATTGTCGAAATAAATGTCAGTAAAATCATCAGTAAAAACTCCCATGAGAAGTTAAGAACAGCGGAGAAGTTGACCGTTTTATTGACGACAAAGAAATTAAAAAACATCACACCAAGAATATCTGAAAAACTACTTTCATATACTACGAATTCTCTATTTTTAGAATCCAGACCTCTGACACTTGGTATAGCTATAGCAGAACTTATAACAGCTAAAGGCATTGCATTTACAAGACATTTTGTATAAGGTTCGAGAGTAAGAATACTGAAAAACCAAGCGAGAGCAAATGCAAAAATTAACATTGGGATAAGAGCCATTAACAAACTTTTAAGGATGAGACCATTTTTGGATTTACTAACTTCAAGTTCAAGAGCACCTTCGAGTACAATCAGGATTAGACCTACACTTCCCAAAATTGGAAGGATAGGATTTAAATCCGGCAAATTTAAACCAGTACCCGGAACAACAACACCGAGCACCAAACCAAGTGCCATTAATAAAATTACAGAAGGCAGTTTAGTATATTTTGAAGTGATGTCAAAGATGTAAGCAATCAGTAATAAGACACACAGAGAGATAATTACAATAACACTCATTCAGACAAAAGTAATGAAAAAAAAACAAAAAGCAGTTAAGATAAATATTGTCATTACACTATTTTTTTTCAAATCTGAAATCGCATTTATGAGCGCCAGCCGCGATAGTACCGGTGCGATGCAGAGTTAATCCGGCTAATTCAGAAGTAATAAAATCGACTTCACAAAGGATATTAACGAAGTGCCCGTAATTGTATCTTGAAAACAATTTGCAGATACCACATTCGAGGATGTCGAATCCAAAAATAAATTCATTATCGGCTTTTCTTTTTTGAATGATGTGAGCTACAAAACCATCCGGGTGACCTTTTCTGGAGACTTTAGTATCAAATTTATCGAGGAACCAGTGCATATAAGGTTGTGAGAGCAAGTTGACCTTTGCTTTTTTCCACCAGGCATGCAGTGCATTTTTAGGTTTGACGTATTCGTTAGCCACATTCAGAATTAAGGATTTAATCTGTTGGTAAGAACAACCATGTTGATCGAGAACAATGATTACAGACAAGAGATATGCAGCCAGTTCGAGTCTTTTATCCAATGGGTTGACAGGATGCTGAGCAAAATCGACATTTCTTTTGACCAACAAATATTCATCATCGATCATTGTCATCAACGAAGTGGCAATGAAAGGGAATTGTTGATTGATAGATCGCTTAATGTAAGGTCTGAAGTTGGCCATTATAAACCACTGCAAAATTGTAAATAAGTAAAGAGAGGCAGAATTGTATTAGTTCAAATTATCCAAATAAAGGATGAACGTTTAGTTTCAGAATTTTTTCATATAAGACAATCCATGGTTAATATAATCAGGATCGTAGGTTTTAGGAACTGAATTGGCGGGCAAGGGCATACCTGTATTATGAATATGAAAGGCATCTTCGTACAAGCCTTTTTTAAGGTAATCGCCATAGGTCATGTCAATCCATTTAACGCCGTAATAAACAGATTGAGGTCCTCTGATATCTCTGACTTTAATTCCAAGTAACAAACATTTGTATCCCATCAACTGAAATGGTCCCCAGCTACTGGCGAGATTTCTTAGTGCTTCATCGTTAGCATCGCGCAACATATCAGGTGTAACATGTTCGTAATTAGAAAGCACATTGAACTTTACAGATTTTAATTTTCTGTAGACATGAGGTTCGAATCTTTGATCGAAGACTTTCCTTCCACCGCATTCGAGCATGCACAAAGCTTTCAGGAATTTTGGGTTAATATTAAATACAGCCGCAGCACTATCTATTGCATTACCATAATTTTCTTCAACTTTGTCTATTCCGATTTTGCGATCTTCAGGATTTACCGGGCCTTTTTTGCCTCTGATGTATGGCATACCATAAACCAGAGTAAGGGTTAGGGTTAATAGAATTATAAAAAAAACAAAAAGAGGTCTCAGGTTTTTCATGGTTTAGACAGGTCTATAGATTCATCACCTTTTTGATAAGGCATATAAGTAATAATAAACTGGAGCATTTCATCCGTGGTTCTCATACTGGCTCCTTCCCTATCCAATCTTTCACCAATTGTCTGAGGAGGATCATAAGGGTTATTGGGGTTATTGGAAGTATTATCAAACAAAGCTTCCACGAAGATGGTGGAGCCTTTAGGCACTCTGACAGGATGCGTAAATGTATAGAAATATTGCCATCTAAACTGCCAGACAGGGATATGAATCAAGTTAACAGTATCTCCATTTGGTTTAACTGCAAAAGCTTTAAAACTTTTACCAATTAAGTGCATGTGAGGATTGACAGTAAGGATAGAAATATCGTTGTAAATAGTCATTTGAGAGACATGTTTTGTGATTTTCCCTGCCGGTATTTGAAGAGGAGGCACAATTGGTGCAACACCATTAGTTCCCATCATCACTTCGAAACATGGTCTTTTGAGTGGTTGTTTTGCGAAGTAGATATAGAGTTTTGAACTATCGATAACGTTCTTTAATGATGGTCCATAATGAATATCATTAGCGACAAAGACACCATTTGGACTCATCATAAAACCACCAATACCTTCAGGATATCTGACACCAAAGGCACCCGGCAAATAATTAAATGCAGAGTGTACACGTTCGGGCATAGAGCCATTGCTGTTATCGAGCAGCAGCGATTTAAACTGAGAATCGTAATCAGGGGATTCAATATCGACTAAACGATTACCGGCAAAAGGATCTGTTTTATCATCCATTAAGAGGTAGTGACCGTTAACGTGATGCGCATAATCCGGTTGACCCGGAATAAACTCAACTGCTCTAACAGGTTTCCATGAATCGATTTTGCAGGGAATTTTCAGAACATAAAATTTATCTTTATTATTATTTATAATTTTAACCGGTTCAACAGGCACTATCAAATCGGGTTTACCAAGAACAGAAGAAGTAAATAAAGTTGTTGGTAGCTTAAGTTTCGAAGTATCACCAGGCAAGCAGCCATTTTTGTACCATTTCTGAAACAAATCAATTTGATGGTCGCTAAGGGTTCTTTCATTCAGAAAGTGCGAGTAATTTCTGTCGGCCGGCCATGGGGGCATGTATTTTTTTCTGGTAACTAGAGCAATCATTTTAGCTCTTTTAGCAACATCTTTATAGGAAAGCAGGCTGAATGGAGCTCCACCATTTGGTCGATGGCAAGGACTACAATTCTGATAAACGATAGGTGCGATATCTTTAGCAAAATCAGGAGAGTCAGAAGAACAAGCAGAGAAAAAGCTACCTAGGCTCAATAAGGCAGCCCACCGGCTTATTGGATG
The DNA here is from genome assembly GCA_963169345.1 of Bacteroidota bacterium. GTDB lineage: Bacteria > Bacteroidota > Bacteroidia > NS11-12g > UBA955 > JABMMZ01. Next base: position 8,580 of record CAUJCT010000018.1, on the reverse strand, counting down.
GTTCTTCAAGGATTTCATTTTTATTCAGCGAATTTAATGCATTCCTGATATAATCAATAGTTGCTTTAGGTTTAGAACTACCAAGATTTTCGAATCTGTTGTCAATTTTGCCCGAATAGCGTTCAACACCATCCACAAGAATAATCACCTGAGGAGTGACTTTAGCATCGAGGTACCTGGTGATTTCGTAAGATTCATCTATTATCACATTAGCATCAGGAATAGAATCATAAGCAGTTAGTTCGCGAATGCCGGCAATACTTTGTTCACCCGGAAAGACAAAATAAAGAGGAATTCCTTCTTGCAACATAGATTTGAATGAACCTGCATATTTTTTACATATAGGACATTCGGCATTTGCAAAGATCAAAACTTTGTGACCAGAATAGAGGTTGACATCCGTTCCATTTATTGTTTCAGAAGATGGTTGATGCACGCAGGCAATCAAAAAAAATGAAACAAATAAAATAAATTTATAAATGTGATTAAACTTTTTCAAATTCGCCAGGTCAAAATTACAACTTGAGTCCGATAAAACAGTTAAGCGACCACGAATTAATGAAAAACTTTGTTGACAAAGGCAAAGAAGAAATTTATTTCAGGGAGATAATGAACAGATACAAACAAAAGGTGTATTGGCAGGTTCGAAGAATAGTGATAGTGCATGAGGACACCGATGAAGTGGTACAAAATGTATTTATCAGGTTGTGGAGATTTGCAGACAATTTCAGATTTGATTCGGCTTTAAGCAGTTTTATTTACAGGATAGCCTATAACGAGAGTTTAAACATATTAAAAAAGAAGAGAAAATTCACCTCATTAGATGACATTATGGATCAGGAAGGCATTATGAAACAGTTTATACATCAGGGAGACGGCATGAATGGAGACAAAATATTCAGAAAGTTGCAAGAGGCATTATTAGAGTTACCGGAAAAACAAAGACTGGTTTTTAATTATAAATACTTTGAAGACATGCCGTATAAAGAAATCAGTGAAATTACCGGAACAAGTGAAGGCGCTTTAAAAGCCAGTTTTCATCACGCAGTTGAAAAAATTAAGCATTTTTTAGACATCCATTAAACCAAATAATTTAACTATAGTCTTAAATATACAAAGCAATGGAATCATTAGATCCAAAATACAAACAAGAAGGCTGGACAATACCTGAAGGCTATTTTGAACAACTTGAAACAAATGTTTTAAATCGTTTGAAAGAAGAGTCAAGTGCGGGCAAAGCAAAAGTAGTTTATTGGGGTAAAATTGTATCAATTGCTGCATCAGTTGCAATCGTCGTCATGATAACAATATTCAGTATAAGAAGTGCTAAAGACGAAAACGAAATCAGTTTTAATGATTTAGACTCAATGGATATTGTACAATTTGAAAACAGTGTTGAGTTTGATGACGAAGAATTTGAAACGTATGTACAGGATGAAGTAATTGATTCATTGTATACGGAAAAAATTCAATCACAGTATATCGATAATTTTATTAGCAAAGAAGACCTGGAAGATCTGGAAGAAGAGTACAGTATTCTGGATGATGAAATAGAAATATAAGTTTAATCACAAATTACAAGAAACAAATGTTAGCGAACGTAAAAATCGGAAAAATGGGTAAAGGGCTATTAGCACTTGCTCTGGGGGTAATGATCAGTTTAACTGGTCTGAAAGCCCAAGGTCCAGGCCAACAAGGCAAAGGAAAAAAGGACAAACCAAAGAAAGAAAAAATTGAAGAGTTGAGGAAGAAGTTCTACAATGAAAAACTGGCTTTAACGGAAACAGAGCAAAAAGCATTTTGGCCTTTATACGATGAGTATAAGAAAAAAGAAAAAGCTCTGAGGGATAGTTTTCATGCCAAGTACAAACCGAACGATGTAGTATTTATGGATGACAAAAAAGCAGAAGAGTTTTTAAATGCATCGATAAAGCTAAGAGAAGATCAGACAGCTTTATACAAGGAGTATGTAGAGAAGTTCAAGAAGGTCATCCCTGTAAAGAAAGTAGCTATGTTACCATTGGTAGAGCGAGAGTTTAAAAAGGAAGTTATGCAAAGAGCCAAGGAGCATAAAAAGCAGGGGCCACCGCCGCCGCCACCTGGTGATGCTACTCCCGATGACGAATAAAGCAGTTAAAATAATTTTTAAGAAAGGCTATCAAAATGATAGCCTTTCTTTATTTTTAGGTTAATAAACAATTGATTTACAATCAAAATTATGATGTAAAAATGACGCAAGTCCCCACTAAAAAAGTGAAATCTAAAACTTAGTTTCGCAGGCTATTTTTTTTTAACTACAATAACTATAAGAAAAACACATGCGAATCAATAAATATATACAAACTATAAAGGAATCACTTGAAGGAAAGGAGCACGATTACACGAGTGGCAGTTTGAAAAAGGCAGCCTTATTGCTTGCTGTTCCAATGATACTTGAATTAAGTTTAGAAAGTGTATTTGCTTTAGTGGACATGTACTTTGTAGGCAAGTTAGGGCCAGCAGCCATTGCAACAGTTGGTTTAACTGAGTCAGTCATTACAATCATTTATTCAGTGGCAATGGGATTAAGTACGGCCGCTACAGCCATTGTTGCGAGGAGAATCGGAGAAAAGTCACCAGAGGAAGCCTCAAAAGCCGGAGCGCAATCTGTATTTATCTCATTAATTTTTACAATACTTCTCAGTATACCGGGTGTTATTTTTGCAGAAGACATTTTGCTGTTAATGGGCGCACAGAAAGAGGTGATAGAGCAAGGTGCTATCTTTACGAGAATCATGTTAGGTGGCAGTATTGTTATCATTTTAATTTTTGTCATTAACGGTATTTTCAGAGGAGCAGGTAATGCAGCCATGGCAATGAAGAGTTTGTGGCTGGCCAGTATCATCAATATAATATTATGTCCGATATTCATCAACTGGATGGGCTTAAAGGGTGCCGCCATAGCAACTGTGATAGGAAGAGGAACAGGAGTTGTTTACCAGTGTTACCATTTATTCAATGGTAAATCAATACTCAAAATCAGTTTGACAAAATTCCGTCCCGATTTAAAGTTGATTAAGAACATTATCAATTTAGGATGGCCGGCCACCATGCAATTTATTATAGCCAGTGGTTCATGGATTGTATTGACCCGACTGGTATCAGAAACCGGAGGTACGGATGCATCCGCAGGTTATCAGGTAGCGATTCGAAATGTAGTCTTTTTCATTTTACCGGCATGGGGATTAAGCAATGCAGCAGCTACACTGGTTGGTCAGAATTTAGGAGCTGGTAAAATTGACAGAGCAGAGAAAAGTGTTATGCTAACGGCAAAATACAACGCACTGTTTATGGGTTTTGTAATGTTACTGTTTATTGGCTTTGCAGAAGGAATTGTTTCTATATTTACAAAAGACCCAAATCTAATTCCTTATGGAGCCGAGTCATTAAGAATTATTGGATATGGTTATATTTTTTATGGAATAGGTATGGTAATGACACAAGCACTGAATGGAGCCGGAGATACGAGAACACCGACATTAATTAATTTCATAGGGTTTTGGTGTTTTCAGATTCCATTGGCTTATGTTTTAGCCTACCAATTCAATTTAAAAGAAACAGGTGCATTCATAGCGATACCGGTTGCCGAGACATTCATTGCTTTACTGGCTTTATGGGCATTTAAGCGAGGCAAATGGAAAGTGGTGAAAGTTTAAAATTTTAAAATGTTTTTAGGTAAGACTGAGTTATTATTAAACGATGATAGAGACTTGCATTACATTTAGATTAATGATTCTCATGCAATCCTTTTTTGAATTTTATGTTCTATATGATTTTGATGAGCAGAACTAAATTCATTTGAAATAGATGAGTAAGATATTGAAAACATAGAATTTCCCGTTCGATATCTTCACAGCTTAAGCAATACCTGCAATGTAAGCAGAAATTATTTTTACAGTACAACTACCTTTTCAGTCACTCTGTATCCATCCGCTTCAAAACAAAAGAAATATACTCCTTTGGGAAGTGATATATTTTTGATATTCCCGGTTTTACTAATCAACTTTCCAGTTACATCAAAGACCTGCAATTTGAAATCCTGACCGGACAGAATAAATACTTCTCCTTCTGAAGGATTAGGGTACAAACAAATATTGAGATCGGATAATGTGATACCCTTTAAACCAAGTTTGTTCACCCAATTTGTGCTACTGCTACGGTTGCAATGACCTTTTTTTGCTGCTTCTACCCTGTAATGCCCGGTATCGGTGAGCTTGATAAACGATTCCTTGGTTACCTTATACTGGACATTGTTTCTGTACCAAACAAAACTGTCTGCCAGTGCCTGATAAGTGAATAATGTGTCTTTTTTCCTGAATATGCTTGGAGTGGTAAGGTTATTGATACATTCTGAAATGACGATTGTATCCGTAACCTCACAGAATGATTGGTTGATAACCTTACAATAATATACTCCTGCCGTGTCTGCCGTAAATGTACTAAGACAACTGCTATCCTGCCAAAGCTGGCAGTGCATACCAAAAGGAGCTTTAAGCATTTTACTGATTGCATCTCCTTTTGCATACACAGTATCCTTGCCTAAAAAATGTTTGTTGATCTTAGGATACAGGGTGATAATTTTAGTAATTGTATCCTGTCTGCTTCCGCTAGAGGCAATGTATCTGACATCATACATTCCTGTATCAGCAAATGTATGATTAATGTTTTTTGTTGTGTATGTCGCTTCAGCAGGTTTTCCTGATTTCTTAATTTGCCAAGTGTGGCTTATAGCATGAAATGTGTCCTTACCCCAAAACTGAATATTGTTGCTTACGCAATTCTGCTCATATTTATAATCTATTGGTGGAGTATAGTATCTGCTTTGATTGAAATTAGGAAGTCCCAAACTTTTATTAGCCTTGCCCATATATACCGCTCTACTGTTAAAGTTACAGCTAATACCTGTATCCTCAGGGTTTTCAATCGCACCTACATAAAAGGAATCCTTTATTGCAACATATATCCGTCCATCTATTCCTAATTGCATTTGCTGGTATATTTCCAAGGGAATGTCAATAATCTTTCGTTGGCTATTTACAATTGATGCAGAATCCAATGAACTTAAATTATATTGAAATATTCTTTTCCCCTTAAAGTCTGATAAATATAATTTCGCACCTGATTTAGAAAATTCACACCCATAAGGAATAATATGATAGCTCTCAAAGATTCTTTGAATTAAACCAGTATTATTGTCGAATCTAAATAATTGTAAAGCACTATTATTAATGTTACCACTTACCATTGAAATTATCGTGCCATTAGGAGAAAATTTCAATTGGCCTTGAGCGCCAAACCAACTGCTTGAGTTAGCTATTATTGTGCCTGAGCTTGATATAACACGACAAGGCAAAAGCCCGCTCTTTGTAATCAAAAAGCTGTGAAAGTTGTTGTCACCAAAAGAATGTGATGTCACCCAAATATCTCTCCCATTTTGATGGTTAACTGCATTCAGTTTTTCAGTACCCCTGTTAATGAGCGTTTTGTTTTTTACAACTACTTTATAACTATTGTTACTCCTAATCAGTTGGGTCATTCTCAATCCCTCCCCTTCGTCAAATACATCATTTGTGAAGATATAGATGAAACTGTCATTATCAGGATGCCTGAGAATTATAGATGATTGTGTAGAACCACTAAAACCAAATAATCCATCAACAATAGTATTACCTTGACCATCATATACTTTACCATAATCAGACAACAAAATGACATTGCCGTCTGAATCATTTAATTGACCGTTACCCTCGTCAAAATGAACACTATTTAGTACATTGTCACCATAAACGGTATCATTGTCAAAGACGATACACACCTTATCCCCGAAAAACCAATAATCTTTCTTATTTTGTCCGTAACTATCTGGTTCACATAGGATAAAGGTTAAAAATAGTAGAAATAGTTTTTTTATATCCTCCATTGAGAACAAATTTACTCATTCATTCCCAATCTTCAAAGAAATCCTTAGGATTTGTTCCCAACTTTTCCAAAATGGTTAGAAAATAATCCAAACTCATATTCCGGGCATTTTCAACTGTCCAATAATAGCTTGCACTTATTTCTTGCTCCATAGCGAAATTTTCATGACTGGTATAATTATTTTCTTTTCGTAACTTCTTGATTTTATCCCCTATCCATCTGATTTTTTCCTCATTTTTCATTTCACAAATTGAGATTCTCAAAAAGGAAAAAATTATCCTCTATAGAGGATAGGCGTAATTTACTTATATTACACCCCACAATTAAAATATCATGAAATCAATAAAAATTATCTCACTAAGCATTTTGTTATTCTGTCTGGAACTTCATGGACAGGGCAACTACTGCGGCCATGATTCGGTGGAACTAGCCATCCGGCAGCGCGACAGCAATCGCTATGACGCATTCAACCGCAATTTCAGAAGCAGCGTTCGCTATTTCCGAAAGCAGAATTCCGGCGGTTTTGCACTTCCCAACCGCCCTCCCAACTATTCCTGCGAAATCTGTCTCAACACAGGCCCGACCTGCCCTAAGACCAGGTACGTTATTCCAGTAGTTGTCCATGTAGTTTACACTAATGGAACAAATAATATTTCCGATACCCAGATCAACAGCCAGATAGAGGCACTGAATAACCATTTCAGCAACAAAGCTGGAACGGGCAGTCCGGCGGTCAATACAGGAATCCAGTTCATACTGGCGACCAAAGATGTCAATGGAAGCACTATCAGTGGGATTACACGACATAACAGTTCATTGAGCAACCATAGGAAAATCAAGGAAACCGATTTGCTCATGCAACTTGGTATCGCCGACCTTCCTATGGACAAGTACCTGCATATCTGGGTGGTCAATCAAATACTTGATACTTCCGGCATAAATGTAGGAGTTAAGGCGTACAGCACCAGACCGGGAAGTTATTTTAGCGGAAGCGAAGGAATGGTATGCTCCTACGACTGGTTCGGTGATTATTCCATATACTCTGGCAGTCCGCTCAACTCAAGTTCAACCGGAAATTTTCTGACACATGAAGTAGGGCATTACCTTGGTCTCTGGCATCCATTTGACAAAGGAGGCTGCTCAGGCCTAAATGCCAACGACTGCGACTCGTTGGGTGATATGTGTTGTGATGTTCCTGCCGTCGGCTACCAGAACCCTAACTGCGGAACATACAATACTTGTGAGGAACTTTACAATAGCGACCCTTTGGATCAAAAGCAGAACTACATGGACTATAGTCCACCCTCATGCGTGAACACCTTCACCGCAGACCAGACCTCAATCATGCAAATCACCCTGCAAACCTTCCGTCAGGGACTATGGCAACCTACACACATCAATGCCATGACTTCTACCCATTGCGTTCTATCCGCAAAATTCACAAGAAACAAGAATTTTATTTGTTATAATCCTTTTGTGACAGAAAATGCAACATTTACGGCTTATAACCAGTCAGGAGCTACATATACATGGAAAGTACTGAGAAACGATACTCTTACGAGTATTACAGGCAGCACTTATACGTTGAACATCAGTAATTCTACCCCGGGTAATTATACAGTGATTCTTAATGTAAGTAACTCCAACGAAACGATCAGTGATACGATGAGAAAGGCCGTCATCGTATTCAATTGCGGGAATAAGCTTCAAAGTGATAGAGCCAACTGGTATTTTGGAACTTATGCCGGACTTGGGTTTTACGAGGATGATTTTACCGCAAGGGATCTGGGGCCGTATAATAACAATAACCCACCTCAAATAGACACCGAAGAAAGCAGCATTACGGTGAATGACAGTGCAGGAAACCTGATGTTCTACGGTGCAACAAATTTAGGGATGCCATCTGACTTTATAGTTTATGGGAATGATTACCAAGAGCTTCCAGGAAGCCCCATAGAAGGTCACGGCGATGGCTTACAACAGGCCGTAGGATTTCCTGCTCCAGGAATTCCTAATCAATATGTCATTGTCAATGCGACAGGTTCCAAAACAGTAGTTGACTCGGATTCAACCAGCGGATATCAGTATTCGATTGTGAAAATCAATCCGGCAAATCGTAACTTGGATAGTGTTATTAGACGCAATAGGATTATATACGATTGCAATGCTATGATGATCAATCCGGGCGAATCCGTCACCGCCATCCGTCACTGCAATAACAGGGACTATTGGGTGTTATGTAAAGGACGTCAGGACACCATATACGTACTTCTTGCCTCGACATCCTATTCGATGAATTGCACCGGGTATTTTCTTTGCGGCGAAACATTCCCTCAGTGTCAAATCAACCCTTCTCCCAACGGAAAACTACTATCAATTGGAAGAACAGTTTTCTCATTCAACAGAAGTAACGGAATAGCCAGTTTCATGTTTAGAGACTCCGCTTTAAATGGTTCCACTTGGGGGTCAGCCTTTAGTCCCAATTCTAAAATTCTCTATCGTGCATATATAAGCGGTGGCGTTGATCCAGTAGTCTATCAGTATGATATGGAGAGCAGTTCTAATACCAAAGGTAGAAAATTAATTACTACGGATTTTCTTTTACGAAACCTGCAAAATGGT
>CAUJCT010000017.1 GCA_963169345.1 Bacteroidota bacterium | reverse complement strand
AATCATCCTTTTGGGTGATGAATTTCATCCTTTTGGGTGATAGGCTAAGATGTTAAAAATGTGAAAAATAGGAAATTTTAACAAATTGAGGATTGGGAAAAATACCAGATGTCAGCCTGAAATGCTTGATTAAAAAAAAGGCATAAAAAAAGGAGCAAGTAATTGCTCCTTTAGAAATATGTTTTAAGCCGGAATTAGATCCAGTCCATAGCCATGGCAAGACCACCTACTGTTGTTGGTAGAGCAAGCCAAAAAGCTTCAGGTAAGAACATCAACAATAATGTGATGACTGTTAGTGAGACCAAGAACAGCATCCAGTAACCGGTTTTGGATTTTTTCTCTGACATATCAATTGTAAAATATTTTTCTGCTGCAAACCTAAGAATTTTTTCCCAAAATATGGAGCAATTATTTCTAATTTTGCTGCATGATTCAAAGGAAGCAAAACTATCTGCTCATTTTAATGCTGATTATCGACTTGACACTTATGTTGACTAATTTGCCAATATTCACTGGTGTTTCTATTATTGACGGAGTCGAAAAAGAATACAGTGTCAATTTTTTTTACTGCCATGCGGGGAGTGAAAGATTCATGAATACATATTTATTTGTGGCATCTAATGTTATCGCATTCCTGATTGCAGCAACTATTAAAAGTTATAAAAACCTCCAGCATCAGCTGACGGCTGTCAGGTTAATTTTTGTTGTATTGATAATATTTACTTTCCTTACATATTTCCCTCAGGGTAAAATAATGAGCCAGCTGGGGGAAGTGAAAAAGACAGATTTAAACCCTTTGTCTTATGTGATATTTATTTTTTATATTCTTAATTATTTAGCATTCAGGGGGATAAAGAAGGATATAGAACTTTTGGCTTCTGCAGACAGATTGCGTTGAAATTCTGTCCATCTCAATTGTTTCTTTGAATGATTCTAAATAATTTTTGGTTGAAAAAACCTGAGAATTTTTTTAGATTATTTTGAAAATAACAATAAATTTGCCGCAATTTAAGGACCACTTAGCAAGTACAATTAGTAACGGATGAATACAATTTTCAAAAAAACTCTCAAATTCGCTTTAGCGCTTGTCGTCATCTTTACGGCAGCCACACTTTTGACGGATTCTGTTGACATTTCAGATGTGTCCACTGTACACCTGAAGGCCGAAAAACCATGGGTTGGCGCAGATGAATATGCCTATGACCCTGGTCAGGCCGACACCCCTGAAAAAGCTTTGGCTTCCAAAATCAACTGGACAATCCTGATTTTTGTCATCCTGATGATTTTGGTTTTGGCTAATGCTCTGGACATCAGTAAATACACCGCCAAGATTACCGGCAGAGAAACTGTCAACCAAAACAATGTGAACAAATGGGTTTTTCTTTTGTTCCTCATCTTAGGTTTTGCTGGTGTTATTTGGGAGTACATCAATCACGGTAAATTAATTTTACTGAATGATTCTTCCAGTGAACATGGAGTTGCCTACGATAGCATGTTCTCAATCACTTTGATTTTGACCAGTATCGTATTTTTCATTACTCAGTTCCTGTTGTTCATCTTCTCTTTCCTTTATTCATACGATAAAAACCGCAAAGCATTATACTACGCTCACAATAACCGTCTTGAAATTATCTGGACTTTCATTCCGGCAGTCGTATTGACTATTCTTGTATTGAGAGGTCACCAGACCTGGAAATCGGTTGTATATGCTGAAGAATACCACAAAGGAAAAATTAATACCATTGAAGTATTTGCTTATCAATTCGGCTGGAAAGCCAGATATGCAGGTCAGGATGGTATGTTAGGTGTAGCAGATTATAAATTTATCTCAGGTACCAACGAATTAGGTCTTGCAGTTAAGTCTGAAGTAGATGCTTTGTTGATTGAGTTAAAAGAACAGATAGCCGATGATCAGAAAACTATCAAAAACCTGAATACAACTGTATTGGATGGTTTAATGGCAGATTATGCAGCAGCAGATGGGGTTAAGGATTATAAAAGCATGGAGTCTATCCAGAAAGAAATTGACGCTGTTAAGAATGGCGACAGACTGGATGAACTTGAAGAATCTATCGAGCGCAAACAAAAGCAGATAGAAAGAATACTAGCTATTCAAAATGATAAAAAACTTTTCGTAAGTACATTCACTCCGGCTTCAATGGATGATATCATTGCTCAGGAAATTCACATTGCCAAAGATTCACTGGTAACATTTAACTTCCGTTCTAAAGATATTATTCACAGTGCCTGGTTGCCGCATTTCAGAGCTCAAATGAACGTAGTACCTGGTATGCCAACTAAATTCACTTTCCGTCCTACTAAAACAACTGCAGAGGCTAAGAAAGAATTCGGCCCTGAGTTTGAGTATTACTTGTATTGCAATAAAATTTGCGGTGTATCACACTTTAACATGAAAATTAAAGTAGTGGTTGAATCTCAAGCTGAAGTGGATGCCTGGTTGAAAACACAACAGACACCTTTCACTAAAAAACCTGAAGCAGCACCAATCCCTGCTATCATGAGCGATTCAACTCAAATGACTAACGATACATTAAAACGTGTAGCACTAAGATAATCACCCAACCAAACAGTAAACAATAGAAATGAGTACAGCAACAATAGATTCTCACGCAGTAGGTCATCACGGTGATGCCCACGGTCACCATCACAAAGAGACCTTCATCACCAAGTACATTTTTAGTACCGACCACAAGATGATCTCTAAACAATACCTGATTACAGGTATCATCATGGGTTGTCTTGGTATGGGTATGTCCTTGCTTTTCAGATTACAATTAGCATGGCCGGATGAAACTTTCCCATTCCTCGAGTCTTTGCTTGGTAAATGGGCTAAAGGTGGTAAACTAGACCCTAACTACTATATGGCGCTTGTGACTATTCACGGTACCATCATGGTATTCTACGTATTGACAGCCGGTTTGAGCGGTACTTTTAGTAACCTCTTAATTCCTTTGCAGTGTGGTGCCAGAGATATGGCCAGTCCATTCATGAATATGCTTTCCTACTGGTTCTTCTTCCTTTCATCAGTAGTATTGATGTCTTCATTCTTTGTTGAGACCGGTCCTGCATCATCTGGATGGACAGTTTATCCTCCGCTTTCAGCTTTGTCTAAAGCAATGCCTGGTTCTGGTGTAGGTACTACACTTTGGTTAATGGCTATTGTATTGTTCATTGTTTCTGCTCTGCTTGGTGGTATCAACTATATTACAACTGTTCTTAACATGCGTACTAAAGGTATGTCTATGAATAGACTTCCATTGACTATCTGGGCTTTCTTCCTGACTGCAGTATTGGGATTGTTGTCTTTCCCTGTTTTACTTGGTGCAGGATTATTGTTGATCTTTGACAGAAGTTTTGGAACTTCTTTCTATTTAAGTGACATTCACCTTAACGGTGTTGGTGCTCTTACCAATAGCGGTGGTAGCCCGGTTCTTTACCAGCACTTATTCTGGTTCTTAGGTCACCCGGAGGTATACATCATTTTAATGCCAGCTTTGGGTATTTCTTCTGAGGTTATTTCAACCAACGCCAGAAAGCCAATCTTTGGTTATACAGCTATGATTATCTCATTGTTGGGTATATCATTCCTGTCATTCATCGTTTGGGGTCACCACATGTTCATCACAGGTATGAATCCATTCCTGGGTACCATGTTCATGTATGTTACACTCATTATTGCGGTGCCTTCGGCGGTTAAAACCTTTAACTACCTGGCAACTTTATGGAAAGGTAACATTCGCTTTACCCCTGCCATGTTGTTTGCTATTGGTTTAGTTTCCTTGTTTATTTCTGGCGGTCTTACCGGTATTTACCTTGGTAACGCTGCTTTGGATATTCAGTTGCACGATAGTTATTTCGTTGTTGCTCACTTCCACCTTGTAATGGGTAGCGCATCTATATTTGGTATGTTCGCAGGTATCTATCACTGGTTCCCTAAGATGTACGGCAGAATGATGAATAAAACTTTAGGTAGTCTTCACTTCTGGTTGACTTTCATTTCAGCATACCTGGTATTCTTCCCAATGCACTTCATGGGCTTGGCAGGCGTACCAAGACGTTACTACCAGTTCTCTTTAATTCCTGAATTTGGAATCTGGATGGACGTTAACGTATTGATTACTGTTGCTGCCTGGTTAGGTGGTGTTGCTCAGTTGTTATTTATCTATAACTTCTTCTACAGCATATTCAAAGGTCCTGTTGCTTCTACAAACCCATGGGAGTCTAACACATTGGAGTGGAGCACTGGTTTGAAACATATTCACGGTAACTGGGAAGGTGATATCCCAACTGTTTATCGCGGTCCTCATGAGTATAGCCGTCCTGACAGAGAGTTGGATTACTTCCCTCAGTACGAAAAAGGCAATGGCGAACCTGAACATTATCATGGCCCGGTAACTGTAGCTGATACAAGTTACGATGGTAAAAAGGAGAAAGCTTCTACAGTATTCTTCTCATCATTTGCTCACTTGTTCGCTTTGAAAAGAGCTTAATAAAAGTTTCTAATCCTGTAAGGATACATGAACTATCTTAAAATAAACCGAAGATTTGGACTTCTTACCATATCTTCGGTTTTTTTATTATTGATAGCCGGAGGTGTTGTAAGAAGCACCGGCAGTGGAATGGGTTGCCCTGATTGGCCAAAATGTTATGGCAAGTACGCACCACCAACTTGTGCCTGCGAATTACCGGCAGATTACCAGTCAATTTACGTTGAAAAACGCATCAAGAAAGCAGAGCGATTTGCCCGACTTCTGAGGGGTATGGGATTAAATTCACAAGCTGAACTATTGCTTAATGAACCCAAGTTGAGAGAACCTGAAGTCTTTAATATTTACAAAGCCTGGACTGAATACATCAACAGAATTATTGGTGTGCTGTCTGGTTTGTTTTCATTGGTTTTCTTCCTAAGTCTACTCAAAGTCCGGAAATTTGTTTCAGTTAAGCGATTTTGGGCTGGAGTGATAGGGTTTGTTTTAATGATATTTAACGCCTGGTTAGGTAGTATTGTCGTTGCAACCAACCTTTTCCCGATAATTATTAGCATACATTATCTGGCCTCATATGCTGTACTTGCATTTTTTATGTTCAGTCTGGTTCAGGAACGCATTCTGGATGATAATTCCGAAATGAGAAAATTCAAATGGTATTTTGTTTTATTTAGTCTTATTTCTCTTGTTCAGGTGGTTTATGGAACTCAGTTGCGAGAAGTGACCGACAGAGCAGTTGATACCGGTAGATTGTTTGAAACAGATGGAGTGAATTTTGAGATGTTGGGTTCAATATTTAAGATTCACTGGGTAATTGCAATACTTTTAATTGGTGTTAGTCTGATCCCAGCTTTTAAACTCCGTAAAAAAGTCAGCAAAAAGTGGTTCCGATTGTCAATGGCTATACCGGTTACACTTATCATACAGTATTTTAGTGGTGTATTAAATTTGAGATACGCATTCCCATTGGTAGCTCAAGTCTCACATATATTTTTTGCTGGCCTAATATTCGGTATTACGTTGTATATTTGCATCGCAATTTTCAGATCTCCCAAAACCCTTGCTTGAATTGACAGAAACCAGCCCCAATAATCGTCCAGAACCCCTTAGTAAGGAATTGTTCAAGGACTATCTCATGTTGAGTAAGTTCCGATTGAGTGTTTCCGTAGTGGGGACAACCTTAATTGCCTATTATTTGGGTTGCAGTATGAATGGTCTGCCAATCGAATGGCTGAAATTTTTTGGTTTGGCATTAGGTGGTATGATGGTGGTTGCGGCATCGAACGGATTTAATCAGGTTTATGAGAAAGATTCTGACAAATTGATGTCCAGAACTATGAAGCGACCTGTAGCCGATGGAAGAATGAGTGTCAACGATGCATTGGTTTTTAGTTTTGTGTGCGCAATCATCGGCTTGTTTGTTCTGGTATTACTGGTAAATGGACGAGCGGCTTTTCTGAGTCTTGTTTCAATTTTTATTTATACTTTAGCATATACACCTATGAAACGCAAAAGTCCATTTGCTGTTTTTGTGGGTGCAATTCCAGGGGCTTTACCGCCAACAATCGGTTGGGTAGCAGCTGTTGGGAACATTGATTTTATCGCAATTCTGTTATTTGTAATACAATTTTTCTGGCAGTTTCCTCATTTTTGGGCAATCGCCTGGATGTTGGAAGATGATTACAGAAAAGCAGATTATACGTTACTGCCAAATTATGAAGGCAGAACCAAACGAAATGCCATGCAGATTGTTTGGTATTCAGTCATGCTGATAGTTATTTCCATGTACCCATTGACGATTGAGTTTGGGTCGGTGTATGCCTTGTTTGTTATTATTCCGGCAGGCGCATATTTACTATACAGGGCTATACGATTACATAGAGATTTAAGTATTGAGAGTGCACGCAGTTTAATGTTTTCTACATTGATTTACATGCCGGCTGTGTTGCTAAGTTATCTGATTTAACAAAAGAAAAATGACGCAAGTAAACATGTCAAAAAGAAACAGTCTGTTCAACGAAAAGACCTTCATGGTATGGCTATTCATTATTGCCAGTTCCATGTTATTCATAGCTTTCAGCAGTGCCTATTGGGTACACATGTCGGATGGTATAAAAAATAATGCCTGGCAACAATTTGATTTACCAATCCAATTCTGGATCAGTACGGCAATAGTAGTTGTCTCAAGTTTGTTTATGCAGATGGCTTATAATTCAGCCAAAAGTGACGATGTCTACAAAGTTCCTTCATTACTTACTTTGACATTGTTATTAGGCATAGCTTTTTGTATTTCTCAGATAATGGCATACAAAGCGCTGATAAACATGGGATTGTTTTTCTCAAATTCAACAGCAGGAGGCATTTCAGCATCATTTGTTTATGTTATTTCAGGTGTCCATTTACTACATATTTTAGGAGGTCTAACACTTTTGATCGTGGCTATAGTCAAGGCTTCGAGACTAGAAGTTCACAAGAAAAACCTCGTGTTTATAAATATTTGTAAAACTTATTGGCACTTTTTAGGAATTGTCTGGATTTTCTTGATTTTATTCCTTTATTTCGCAAGGTAAAAAGTAAATTAGCTACACTTATACTAATGTCAAACTCAGCAACAGTATCATCATCAAGCATTTGGGCCGGAGGGCGTTCCCCTTTTAACGTGAGTTACGGTAAACTCATGATGTGGATTTTCCTATTGTCTGATGCGTTCACCTTCTCTTCTCTACTGGTAGGTTACGGCGCAATCAGATTCAGTTATGCAGGCAGTTCAACACCATGGCCGGAACCAGCAAACGTTTTCAATCATTTCCCTTTCATGCATGGCATGCACTTGCCATTATTGTTTGTGAGTTTGATGACTTTCATTCTGATTTTTTCTTCTGTTACAATGGTTTTAGCCGTTGAAGCAGGCCACAGAAACTCTAAAAAAGAAGTTTCAAATTATATGATTCTTACCATCCTGGGTGGATTGGCTTTCTTAGGTTGTCAAGCCTGGGAATGGACACAGTTTATTCATGAGGGCGGTCGTTTGAGCCACAACAACTTTGGATTAACCTCTGAAGCTTTGGCTAAAGCAAATGCTCTTGGTTTTGGTGACCATGTGCATTGGGAAGCAGCCGACAGAGTTCCTGGTCCGGTTCCTTTTGCATCACTTTTCTTTATCGTAACAGGTTTCCACGGTTTTCACGTATTGAGTGGTGTTGTCATTAACATCATCATCTGGCTCAACGTGGTAAGAGGTACTTATGAAAGAAGAGGTCACTATGAAATGGTAGAGAAAGTTGGTTTATACTGGCACTTCGTTGACCTTGTTTGGGTTTTCGTTTTCACTTTCTATTATCTAATCTAAACTAACACAAATTTTAAGCAGAATTATATGAGCAATCATCATACACACGTAGAAGGCGAGTACATTCCGGAAACCTATATTCCGCATGCTGAGTCGCATGGTACTAAAAGCCTATGGAGAACATTCTGGCTTTTATTGGCCATCACAATTGTAGACTTTATCATCTATTTTGTGGCTCCTGCAAGTTTATTCAGAAACATCGTATTCGTAGCTTTCGGAATTGTTAAAGCTGTATTTATCGTTGGAATCTTCATGCACTTAAATTATGAAGCTAAATTCCTGCGCTATATGATTATACTGCCAGCAATCGTTTTCCTTTCTTACCTAGTTTGGTTGTTGTTACTTGAAGGTAACTACGTCAGTATAGCAAAGTATTTCTAAGGAAATGAATCAAAATATTCAGAATAGCCCAAAATGGAAAGTTTTGGGCATTTTGTTTTTATTAATAGGTGGGCCAATTATCTGGGTCCTGATTAATAAAACAGGTATCCATTATTCAAAACCTCTCCCATACTACTACGAAAGGGAAGTAGGAGCCAATGGAGATACTATTTATCACACCATAGATGACTTTAAATTGGTCAATCAAAATGGCGATAGTGTTACTCTCAAAACTTATGAGAATAAGATTCTTTTAGTGAGCTTCTTTTTTGCATCATGCGAAACTGTTTGCCCACAAATGAATAATTACATTGCCCAACACGTCTATAAGGAATTTGGGAAAGATACATCTATCGTTTTTCTGAGCTTTAGTGTCGACCCTGAGCATGACTCACCAACAGTGTTGTACAATTATGCTAAATCTTTAAATGCAGGCAATAACTGGCAGTTTTTAACTGGTTCTAAATCTAAAATTTATAGCCTGGCTGCTAATAGTTTTAAAATTCCTGGAGCCGAAGATGTTCATCAGGGTTTGTTTCATAGCAGTAAAATTGTACTTGTCGACAAACAAAAACACGTTAGAGGTGTTTTTGAAACAGGAGACCAGAACGAAAAATCAAAAACTATTGACGCTGTGAGAGCACTTAAACTACAGTACGTTAAAAAATGAAAGTAATAGCCAAGAACGATAAATTAGCAAATATCGTTATCATCACCTTATCAGTTGTCGTATTTGCATTAGTAACTCTAATGAGAAGAGTCAAGCTATCTATTGACTTTGGATTTGATACCCATGTTTTCCCGGCTGTTAGTGCCTTCCTGAATTCTATTGTTGCTATACTATTGTTAATAGGACTTTGGTATGTCAAACAGAAAAAATTTGAGCAACATAAGAATGTCATGTTGGGTGCAGTAGTTTGTTCAATCCTTTTTCTTTTAACCTACGTTATGTATCACTTCACAACAGTTGAAACAGTATACGGTGGTACTGGCTTTGTTAAAACGTTATATTACATCATTCTTTTCACTCATATAGGATTAGCCGGTATTATTTTGCCATTTATACTTTTTGCTGTTTACAGAGGTTTAACCGGGGAGTATGATCGCCATAAAAAGCTGACTAAATGGGTATGGCCTGTTTGGTTTTATGTATCAGTAACAGGTGTTGTAGTCTATTTTATGATATCACCTTATTACGGTGTTTAAGATAATTTTCTATCAGTGATTAATGTCACTGACAATTCTAATAAAAAGAAGTAAATTTGCAGTCAAATGATTAAAAGAATAGCCTTAAGTCTTTTAGTATTCCTTCTGTTTGTGGTTGACATTTACGCTCAATGCCCTATGTGTAAGGCGAGTGTCGAAAGCAGTCAGTCAAGAGGTGTTAAAAGCGTTGGTATGGGTTTGAATGTGGGGATTTTAATGCTGATGGGGGCTGTTTATCTTATTCTTTTTTCTGTAGGAATTCTTTGGTATAGAAAGTTCAGGAGGTCTCAGAGCGAGTATGCAGGTTGATTCCAAAGCCCCTTCGAAACTGGGCAGCATGATGGCCTGCAAATGTCCCAGATGCAGAACAGGCAAAGTTTTTCCAAATTCAGTATTTGATATTACAGGTTTCAGTAAAACCAATGATTTTTGCCCAAATTGTGGTTTAAAATTCGAACATGAAACAGGTTTTTTCTGGGGAGCCATGTATGTAAGTTATGCCTTCAGTACTGCGTTCATGATTATCTTTGGTATTATCGCGATTAATAATGATTGGTCATGGAATAAAATAGTCTGGACTATCCTTATTTCTGCCATCGTGTTGGTCCCTTTTTCTTATAGATATTCCCGTATTTTGTTGCTTTATGTAATTTCTCCCAACAGGCGTTACGATAGCAGATACAGATTTGGGGAATTAA
Organism: Bacteroidota bacterium; assembly: GCA_963169345.1. Taxonomy (GTDB): domain Bacteria; phylum Bacteroidota; class Bacteroidia; order NS11-12g; family UBA955; genus JABMMZ01. The sequence continues at coordinate 14,967 of CAUJCT010000017.1, read as the reverse complement.
AGGACACAGGATTGAATTCCAAATCCTGATTCAAACCAAACAATCTTTTCTTATAGTTTACATGTCTTGTACTGGTAGACTTTTTGATACTTTGCCGTTCATCTGAATTGCAATCAATAATTTTCACTTTGAGTTCACTTTCCAATGAAGCCTAGGAAATAGAACGGATATTTCTAATGTTTTGGAATTTGCTCTGGTCAGTTTATTGCTGAATTGGGCGAATTATAAAAAGAAAGGGCAGGATATAAAATGCTCTTTATCCCAAACGAAGTAAAGCAACATCTTTGCATTGTTCATCACCGGATGAAGGTTCTGCGAAATTTAAAACATATTTATGAGGTTAAGAATAGTGTTAATGTTGGTTTTGGTTTTGTGCGGGCATAGAATGAACGCTCAGGTTGACTTTAGTGGAGATTGGAATGCTTTGTTCGCAAATGTACGCTTGCAATCGGCCATAAAGCACTCGTGTCTTTGGGAGTATGGTTGTACCGATACATTTTTATTAAGATACCATGGCACGGACAAAGATGATACAGCGTCATTCGAACAGTGGTCTGATTTATATGAGCATTGGAGTAATTCGGTGATGGACTCATTATATATGCCTCCGAATAAAGCGAATTTAATAAGTTGGTTTAATGTGTATTTAAAACGCGGTGTCACAGTAGTGCCCGCACTTCTGGCGGAAGGGGCCAGTATTAGAAAGGATGCCTTTGAAAGTGGACGACTTTTGCTCGACTCAATTCACCCGGACATTTTTGTTGTTGATCCTGCTAACGCCTTCGAAGACAGAAATGTCTTCATGGCAGCCCCTTTCGTCCAGAATTTTTTTGAACCAGTTCAGAGATTTGTCTTTAGTGATTCTTTTTTCTTCAGTAATACTGGACTGAATGTTACCCGAATTGCCTATAAAATAAATGATGAAACATTTCAGGAAGCTATGTTTAATTCAGAAGTTTCCATTCCCTTAAAAGCTGGATTTAATGTGCTGACTGTACAGTTTACCTTGTCAAATGGCATCATTTTTAAATCGAAATCAAGACTGTTGTATTACGAAAAGCATGCATCATTTGGCAATGAACAATTAATGACTCCTTTGATTGGTGATGAATTTAGAAATATTTACACTGAACCGTACAGAGTTACGGAAACTCAGGAACCCCTCGGTGCTTATATTGAGGTTTTACCGGGTTTTGAAAATGGAGTGGCCCATAGTTGTATCAAAAAACCGTTGATTTTTGTTGAGGGCATTGACTTCGGATACAAAGATCATCCAACAGGATGTTATGGAGGCAAATGCGGTAGTATGGGCTTAAGAGATTTATTAAGAGGGGAAATATATCATCCTTATGAGACGAAGATTAAGGATATCATGGAGTCCTGGGGGCCAATTGCAAAAGCTCCTCAGTTAATAGATAAATTGCGGAAAGCCGGATATGATTTGATATATCTCGATTTTCATAATGGCGCTGATTACATAGAAAATAATGCTATGTTATTGGTAGAATTGATAAAAAGAGTCAATTTTATTAAATGTTCAAAAGAAGAAATTTCGGTAATTGGTGCCAGCATGGGTGGATTGGTGACTCGTTTTGCACTCATGTATATGGAAAAACACAATATACCGCATTGTGTCAGAACGTTTGTGTCTTTTGATGCACCTCAAAATGGAGCGAATATTCCATTAGGAATGCAACATTGTCTGAAGTATTACAGAAAAAAACTTCCGGGAATCCGAGATAAGTTTGACAGGAAACTTGACAGGGCTGCTTCACGTCAGATGCTATTGCTTCATTGTCTCTCTGAGAATGGTTACAAAGAACATGGAGACAGAATTGATTTTGTATCAAAACTGGGTGGTTTGGGATTGTCAGGTGCATTTCCGGTCAATTGTCGAAAAATTGCAGTGGTCAATGGTAGCATTAATGCGCAAGGACAGGATTTTATCGCTGGAGATAAGCTTTTGGAGATGAATCCGTATCTGGGGCAATTCAACTTCGATTTTCTTGAGGTGTCCTGTAAAGTATATGCCAGCTATGCTCAGGTTGAAGGACGAAATGTAGTGCTAATTGCTCAGTTTCCATTTAAGAAAAAATTAGTGGTAGATGTGCCTTTCGATATTCCTCAAGTTGATCATATTCCTGGTGCTTTGAGATACGATTTGGAAGAAACGCGAGCTATTTATGGATTATTCAATGTCATCAATAAAGAAGATGCTACCTGTTTTATTCCAAGTTACAGTGCGCTGGGTATGAATAAAAATGAAATTTTTACTGATTTTTTAGGGCAAATTCCAAGAGAACGACCATTGCCGGGTAAACATCCTTTCGATGCTTATTACGGTGAGATAAGCGCTCAGGAACACATGATGCTAACTGACGGTAACATCGACTGGATTTTGGAACAACTGGAATCCAATAAAAATGAATTGCAACTGGATTTAAATACAGATTACAATTTTGGAAGACGTCAGAGAACTATTGTAAGTGATATAAACGTTGTAAATGGCGGTCGACTTGCCGTCAATTGCAAAGGAAGAACAGGGTTTGGGAATGGCCGCTATGATCAGGTTAATCAGTATGGTTCTGAGTATGATTTATATTCATCAGATTGCGGACCTTTTATTCGCATCTGGAATGGGGGCAAAGTCGAAATTGGGGCATCTGAAAATGATGGTGGAAACATAGGACGATTTCATGTTAGAAAAGGGAGTGTTATAGAGTTTCTTCCTGGTTCTACACTGATAATTCACGATTTTTCAGAATTGATTATAGAAGAAGGTGGTGAATTGATTTTACATGAAAATGTTCAGTTGATGCTAAATGGTGCTAATGCAAAAATTAGAATCGACGGGCGTCTGAGATTAAAGGAAAATTCGATTCTGGCAATAGTTGCATCATCTGGTTTTGTTAAAGGATTCCTGCATTTCAGAAATATTGGAGGTGGTTATGGAGCCAGTTCTGTAATAGTCGAAGGGTCTAATACGAAAATTAAATTAGAAGGTAGCGGTAGTCAATACACGCTAATGCAAATAGAGGGAGTAATTACTTTTGGAATACAACAGCCTTTGTCAGAGTTTCAACTCAAGAAAGGTGCCATTACCTATGGAGACAATTCTTCCTTGATTGTCAATGGGAATACATATATTGAGCAGGTTGATTTTAAACATCTTTCATGGGCTTCTTTAAAACTAAATAATTGTATGAAAATTGGCAATTTTGATGAATGTAAAATAGTCAATTCGGTTTACAGTAATTTTAACATAGCTGTAACATTTGCAAGCAGTCATCAGCAGTCGCTTGCTGAGATAAGAAATACAAAGTTTACAGGCTGTAATAACGGAATATTCGCAGATATAGCCAATGTCAAGCTGGTCAATTGTGTTTTTGATAGGCATTATGAAAATGCAATTTATGGTCAGAAGAGTTTAAAACAATTGGAAATTAGTACATGTCAATTTTCTCGAAATTCAATAGGATTAAGATTGGAAGGTGTTGATGATCCATTGCTTTTATTTGTAGAGGATGTGAATTGGGAGGGTAACCGAATAGCCTGTGATTTAAGGCAAGTGAAAGCAGTAATGAAATGTTCCCGATTTATTGGAAATGAAATTGGCATAAATGCTGTTCAGTCGGAAATCAATTTATCAGAGCTCCACGAACTTCAGGGATATGGAATTAAATCGTCCGGAGGAAATAATACATTCATTCAGTTCAACGGCCCGGCTTTAAGTCTTAATCTTTGTAATCTAATGATTGAAGGTGGATTTAATAATTTTATCTATAAGGGAAAATCAAAACAGATGAATTTAATAAAGGGGCAAGTCGTTTATTCGATAGATACTCATGAAGGTCAGGCGCCTTATAAATTGCTGGGTTCAGATAATTATTGGTATCCTGTACCTAAGAATGGATTGGAACAGTCGAGTTCAAGTCTGTATTCTTTGGTGTTTGATGATCCCGGAGGCAGCAGGCAAGTGCAATACATTCAAGGGGATGTTTTAAATGAATTAAATACATTGTGTTACGAAGAAGGAGGATGTAATCCCTGCAATATTGCTGAGGATAGTGGTGATAATATCATTTACACATTTGAAGAAGCAGGTAACAGGATATTAACTTTTCCGCAACCTGCTACAGAGGTATTGCATATCCAATCAGAAGATTCAGTTGTATTGAAGTTAAGTTTATTGACTTTAGATGGTAGGATTATAATTTCAGAGGTAATTGCATCAAATGGAAGAATTGATCTGGAAGTTTCTGATTTGGCTACAGGCTTGTATTTTCTCCAGATCAGAAGAGATGATCATATTGAATGGAGGCCTGTCATTGTTCGTCATTAGAACTATCTAAGTTTAGTTATATTTGTGTTGTTCAATGGGGTGCTGAAGCGTTTGGCACCCCTTGTCCTTGAATGTTATCGATAGCCTATTTTGGAGCATACAACCGGAAAATTAATTTCAGGTATATATTTGTAAAATACAAAGCGCTTATGTCAGATACAGATATTATTCGTCAAAGAATGTCCTTTCTGGGCAAGGATTTAATTGATGAGCTTATTCAGAACTCAACAATTAAGTCGATACCTGCAAATACAGAAATTCTGCATGAAGGTCAGTTCGTCAATTATGTACCAATACTGATTGAAGGGCTATTAAAAGTTTATACAAGACAGGAAGATAAGGAACTGCTATTGTATTATATTCAACCTTTCGAGAGTTGTGTCATGTCATTTATTGCTGGGCTTAATCAGGAGAAAAGTAAAGTATTTGCATTAACAGCCGAAGATAGTACACTTGTTTTACTACCTTCAGATAAAATCAGTCTTTGGATTCATGAATATCCTAAATTAAATCTGCTCTATTACCAGCAATTTGATTTGCGTTATTCAGAAATGATAGGAACAATCAATCAATTGTTATTTGATAAACTCGATAAACGCATACTCGATTTTCTGAAGGAGAGGGTAGAAGTTACCGGAAAAAATCCTGTGAAAATGTCTCATAGAGAAATTGCAAATGAACTTGGAACAGCCAGAGAAGTTGTCAGCAGGATTGTGAAAAAGCTGGAGAGAGAAGGAAAGCTGAAACAGTACGCAGAAAGTATAGAAATAGTCTAGTTTAAGTACTCTGAAAGCTTCTTAATTTTAAGTTTCGAATGCTTAAGTTGAATTCAATCAAGAAGTTAATTTATTTTTAATAGTAGTGACTTTGGTCACTGCACAAGGCTTGTATAATCTTTCAATTTGTATCATGAATTCTGAAACGAAAATGAAAATAATGAAGATGTTTTTAGTTTGTCTTTTATGTATCTCCATTATTACCATTGGCGTTTCGGCATTTAAAATATTTATAGATTAAATACATTCGTTATGAAAAAAAACATGGGTACAGCCGACAGAATAATCAGAGTGATTATTGCGGCAATTTTCGCCTTTCTTTACTTTAATGGAACTGTTACCGGTACAACAGGTATCGTTTTATTGGTATTAGCAGTGGTTTTTACACTAACAAGTCTCATCAGTTTTTGTCCTTTGTATACCATATTTGGTATGAGGACCTGTCCTGCTGAAAAATCTTAAGTCTCACCCTTTTATTTGAACATAAATTGCCCGTACTATTTTGACATTTGAGTAGTATCGGGGACAGTGTTCTAAACAATTAAAAAACCGGTCCAGGCCGGTTTTTTTTATTGAGGTTTAACTGCAATAACGCTGATTTCAACATTAGCACCTTTTGGTAATGCGCTCACCTGAACTGTTTCGCGTGCAGGGAAATCAGTTTTAAAGAAACGGGCATAAATTCCGTTTATTTTAGCGAAATCGTTCATGTCAGTAATAAAAATACTGGTTTTGACAATGTGACTATAATCCAGTCCAGCGGCTTTTAAAACTTCACCAACATTTTTCATAACCTGCTCGGTTTCCGTTTCTATGCTGTCATTGTGCATCTGGCCATTCCCATCTAATGCGATTTGCCCGCTGCAATATAAAGTGTTACCGATGAGGACAGCTTGTGAATAAGGTCCGATTGGGGCAGGAGCTTCTGCACTGAGTATGATTTTTTTATCCATGATTGTTGTATTTTTGCGCTTGCATGAAGATTGCAGCAAAAGGCTCACCAGAAAGATTGGCAGAACTAGGTTTGATACTCTCATCTGCAGGCTTGAATTATATTGGCCTCGAAAGTACAAAAAATATCGATTCACATGAATACGACCTGGTTTTTGATTTGAATTTTGATGATGATCCTCATTCTCTTTCTGATTATCTGAAAGCTTCCGGTTCTAAAACTTATTTTCTGCTCTCTGGCGTGAAAATGCAAATTGAATCTGCTGTTCCTCGGCAACTCTGGCAAAAAGTTGTCTTTATTAATGCACTTCCAGGATTTTTAGGTCGCAAGTCAATTGAATATTGCACCTTAAGTGATTCATTTGATGCCTCAGTGTTCAGTTCAATTGGTTGGATGGATGCCAACAAAACTGCTTCACGTGTGGGGATGGTATCTCCAAGAGTGGTGTTTATGATCATTAATGAAGCTTATTATACGCTTCAGGAAGGGACTGCCAGCAGAAACGATATCGATCAGGGTATGAAACTAGGTACAGCTTATCCTTTAGGTCCGTTTGAATGGTGTGATAAAGTCGGGTTAAAAAATGTATATGAAACATTGTCAGCGCTTTACGATGACACCCATGATGAAAGGTATAGAATTTGCAGTATGCTGAAAACCGAGTATCTGAGCCTTCAGAACAAATGACACACAAATACAAATTCACCTTATTTTTTACTTTGTCTTTATTGACACTGGAGTCGTATGCATTCGATCGCGATACAATGTTTATTTGTAAGAACGATTGTATCAATTACACAAGCAATACAACAATTGGTACGGCAGTCGCGTGGGAATGGGTGTTTCAGGGTGCTTCTCAGACAGGAAGTAATCAGCAAAACCCTGCAGGCATTTGTTATCCGACCGCAGGTTATTTTCTTACAACTATAAAAACTACATTTGATACAGGAAAAGATACTACCGATTCCATCATTATAGCAGTAAGAGATGGCTTCGATCATAATTTTCCCTGGGTCAATGACACTGGCTATTGTATTGGAGCAAATGCGTCTATCACACTTAATACGACGACCGCAGATGGTTTAACTTATAACTGGAGCAATGGTTCTAAATCTTCTTCAGCTTCGTTTTCCAGTCCTGGTTCTTATTGGGTGGATTTGGTTATACCTTCTGATTTTGGTCCATGTGATTCTCTTCGCAAAGTTGTAAATATAACGGAACATCCTGCGCCAAATGTATACTTAGGTCAGGATAAATATATGTGTCAGGGTCAGGTTTTCCCATTAGATGCCGGAGCCGGAGCAGGATATACCTATTTGTGGCAACCAAATTCTGAAGTTACTCAAACGATCAATGTGACATTACCCGGTCTTTATTCGGTTACCGTAACCAATAATTTTGGCTGTCAGGCAACAGATGAGATTGAATTTCTCGACTCATGTCCACATTATATTTTTATCCCCAATGCTGTTAGTCCCAATGCCGACAGATTGAATGATTTATTCGTAAAGGTTTGGAACTTCACACCAAGAGAATATAAGTTTACAATTTACAACCGTTGGGGTGAGATGTTATGGGAAACAACTGACATGAATGCAGGTTGGGATTGTACTTCCAATGGCCAGCCGGTACAACAGGATATTTATTGCTATAAGTTGGTATATCTCGATACGGATAAGAAATGGTATGAACACCGGGGAACATTCTATGTCGTGAGGTAAGAGCCTCTGAAATCTGACTTAATTAATTTTTCCAGACTTCTGTGCCTTCGCTGCAATTGCGACAAATGTCTATATACTTGCGACCTTTGATGATTTGTTGCCGGAATTTTTGATAGGCATCCCCTTTCCAAATGGTTTTGAAACTGGATTCCTGAAGATACCCCAGTCTGTAAATTCCATCTTTGTCGAAGCAACAGGGTACAACTTTTCCATCCCAGGTTATAACACAACTGTTCCATAATCTCCAGCAGTGATTGAGTAATTTGTTTCTGAAACTGACACCTGACTCATCTTTTTTATAACGACTGTAAGTTTCATTTTCAGGAATCATTTCATTGCCTGTTTCGTAATCATATATCTGAGCCGATTTAATCGCAAGTTCATCTACTTCGTATTCGCTTGCCAATTTTTTTATGTCCTTTAACTGGTGTTCATTGTGCGAAAAGACGATGAATTGCCAGATGATATGAGGGCCTCGTTTGCCCAATTTTTTACGCGCTTCTATAAGTTGCCTGGTGCCTTCAAGAACTTTATTTAATTGGCCGCCTTTGCGGTATTTTCCATAAGTTTCCTGTGTTGTGCCATCAATAGAAATAATAAGTCTGTCCAGGCCGCTTAAAATAGTTTTTTCGGCATTTTCTTTAGTCAGGTAATGTGCGTTTGTGCTGGTAGAAGAATACAACCTTTTGGAAGCAGCATATTTGACCATTTCGAGGAAAGAAGTATTGAGATAGGGCTCACCTTGAAAATACAGAGTAACGTAAGCGCTGTGTTTATAAAGTTCGTCAATCGCCTTTTTAAATAAATCTGTATCCAGCATACCGGTTGGTCGGCTGAAACTTCTTAAACCACTTGGGCATTGTGGGCATCTTAAATTGCAGGAGGTTGTTGGTTCAATAGAGAATGAAATAGGTAAGCCCCAATGAATTGGTTTCGATACCCATTTTGAAACATAATAGGAACTTAGCACCTTAATGGCATTAAACGCTCGGGAAGGGGTGCAGCTTTTGCTGAGTAAATTGGCAATATCCTTGAGATTTCGGTTCAAGCTAGTCGTAGAATTCCACTTTTATTTCAGTTCGCGAATAGCCGTATCCTTTTAAATTATCTCTGGTTTGCTTGATCATTTCTGTCCATCCGCAAAGGTATATCAAAGCATTTGGTTTTTGTTCGAATACATTTTTATAGTGTTCATGAACATAACCTGTAGCGCCTTCCCAGTTTTGTCGACTCAGTACAGGTATATATTTAAAGTTTGGAAATTGTCTGGAGAGTGATTCGAACTCATCCCTGTATAAAATATCTGCTTCGGTACGACAACCAAAGTACAGATAAACAGGAGAGGTACATTTTTTTATAAGAAGCAAGTCTTTAATCATGGCTCTGAAAGGTGCAACACCTGTACCTGTGCAGATGAAGCCATATATTTTGTCTTCTATTGTTTCAGGAAGTATAAATCTGCCTTGCGGATTGCTGATAGTGAGTTCTTCGCCAATATTTTGATCAAATAAAATAGGAGTAGCAGCACCACCCAGTTTTAATACTACACATAATTCAATGAGTGAACCAGTATGTACATCGGCAATTGAGTAGCTTCTTGTAGAGAACTGATGAGGAAGCTGACCAAAATCTATAATCACAAATTGGCCACTTTGGTAAGGCATATCTACATCATAGCGTATAAAGAAACTTTTTACGGTAGGATTATGAATTTTTATTGCTTCAATTTTGGCTTTATGGTATTCGAGATTATTCAAATCCGGATTAAATTGTATGCAAAGATGCAAAAAAAAACCTTACAAGGTCATTGTAAGGTTTAAACTTAAATTATATATGAATAATCGCTTGTATCGCTTAATCGCCTATTTGCACCGGGGATTTAGGTTTGCTTTGTTCTTTAACAACATTACCTTTAATGTGCAGGAAAGATTGTCCCAGGCTGGTAATTACGGTTATTGATTTTGTGAAATTACCTAATTTTCCGGTTGAATCGAAAATAGCAGTTACAGAACCTGTTCCTCCGGGAGGCACTGGCTCTTTGCTAAAACTTGGCACTGTGCAGCCGCAAGAAGCTGTTGCAGTATTAATGATAACAGCTGTTGAACCTTTATTAACAAAGGTAAATGTATACTTGGCTTTTGTGCCTTCTATGATTTCACCAAAATCATGAGTGGTTTTTTTCCATTCAATTTCTTTTGGTTCGTCCAGAATGTCATTGGTAGTCTGGGCACTTGGTGCACAGGTCATAATGGCTAATAAATATGTAAATACTGAAATCATGTATAAGTTCGATTTGATGAATTAAAAACAAATACCGTGCCGAAATATTATCTTTTTTGTATATCTGCGAGTATGCCTAACTCGTATAAGCCATGAGAGGTGTAGACGGCAATGACCTTTTCATGTTTTCTTCTTTTTCCCTCAGTTAAGAAGCGGACTTCAATGATGCCTGAGTCGCCTGATTGAACCGGTGTATTAGACCATTTACCTGTAGTACAACCACAAGAACTCACAACATTTTCAATCTGAAATATTGTATCACTTTTGTTGTAGAATTTAAACTCTGTTATCAAAGTATCTCCTTGCCAAACCTTTCCGAAATCATGACTGGTTTTATTCCATACAATAGACTTCTGTGGGCTCAGAAAAGCCATTGAAGTTAATGCGAGCATATAGATGACAGCGTTCATAATCTGGTTATAAAAAAAGCGTTGAAGGTATGAGCCTGCAACGCTTTTAATTATTGGAAGTTGGTATTAGTTAGGGTTTGTTTTTAATTTAACCGGATTGCCCTGGTCCATTGGATCAACAGGCGCTTTGGCTGTAACTTCACATTTGAATTTTAATTCGTGAATGCCACCATTAGTGTGGATTTTAACAGTTTTGTTGTTAACACCTACTTTGCCGTTGGTGTTGAAACCTACTGCGATATTGGTGCTTTTTCCCGGCATAATCGGTTCTTGAGTATAGGTAGGAGTAGTACATCCGCACTCAACTTCATGAGAACTGATTAATACAGGCTCTTTTCCTATATTGGTAATGACATAAATAGTTGATACTTGTTCTCCTTCAGCAACTTTGCCGAAGTCGTGAAAAGTCTTATCAAATTTTACATCATAGGCTTTGTCGCTTGTTGTTACTTTAGCAGGAGTAGTTGCAGGTTTTGCAGCAGTTGCAGCAGGAGCAGTACTTTCTTTTTTAACTACTTTTTTAGTAGGTTTTTTTGGTTTTGCAGGTGTTTGAAAAGCCGCCAGTCCTATAACTAAAAGGGCAGAGAGGCTATAAATTGCTAGTTTCTTCATGATATTAAATGTATTTGATTGCTTAACTAGATTTTTTTGGTGTTTCCTTTACAGGCTTGGTTTTATCAGCAGGAGCAGCTTCATTGGTTTTTGATTTAGAAGCTTTGCCGGATGATTTTTTAGATTTCGATTTAGCAGGAGTTTCAGCTGGTTTCTTAGCAGCTTCCTCAGCGTCTTTTTTAGCTTTCCACTCATCATAAGCTGATTGGCTTAATACTGTTCCCATAATGGTCAGAACACTTACACCTTCAGATGTAGTTACTGTAATTGATTTGTTAAACTGGCCTTCACTGGCTGCATTATAAGTGGCAGTAATTTGAACTGTTTCACCTGGTTTGTACATGCCGCCCTTCCAGTTTGGAGTTGTACAACCGCAAGAAGCCTGTACATTAATTAGATTGATATCTCTGTCACCTACGTTTTTGAATTCAAAAATAAAAGTTACAGGAGTACCTTGTCTGATGTTGCCAAAATCGTGAACCGTTTCTTTGAATTGAATAAACTCAGGGTGTGCTACCTGAGCCGGAGTAGCCGGTTCCTGACCTGGTGTAATAATCGGAGTTTGTGCCGATGCACTGAATAAGGCAACAAGGCCTAGTGTGCAGAGTATGATTTTTTTCATATAATGACGTTTGCTTTTTGCTTAAAGTTCAAAAACTGTACCAATGTTAATCTTTTACAGACCAAGGCAAACATAATTCAAAAATTTGGTAGTAGCTTTGAAACGTTAAAAAAATCGTGTCAAATAGCGTTAAACCTAAAAAACACCTCGGTCAGCATTTTCTTAAAGACATTGGGATTGCCCAAAAGGTTGCCCGATTGTTTATTGATGAAGTTGGCGATGATCAGGTTCTTGAGATTGGTCCGGGGATGGGGGTACTCACCCAGTTTTTGATGGAAGATTATCCATCTGTTCACGCTATTGAAATTGACCGGGAATCTGTCGCATATCTCAAAGAATCACTGGTAAAACAGGGTCTTATTCTTACTGAAGGCGATTTTTTACGCATGGATGTTAACGAACTTGCAAAAGGAAAACAATTGTTTGTAGTGGGCAATTTTCCTTACAATATCAGCTCTCAGATTGTTTTTAAAGTACTCGAAGCCGTACCCTCCGTTAAAGGTTTTGGAGGTATGTTTCAAAAGGAAGTAGCAGAAAGGTTGGTGGCAAAAAAGGGTTCAAAAACTTATGGTATTCTCAGCGTTTTTTTAAATGCATATTATGATTGTACCTATGAATTTACCATTGAACCTCACGTTTTTAACCCGCCTCCTAAGGTAAAATCAGGTGTTATCAGATGCCTCAGAAAAGAAGGTTTTGTTTTGCCTTGTGATAAGAAATTGTTCTTTGAAGTAGTCAAAGCTGGCTTTAATCAAAGAAGAAAGACATTGAGAAACGCATTACATAAATTTAATCTTAAAGATACTCATGAATTTGCTAAATTGCGGGCCGAACAACTAAGCGTTGAAGACTTTATTAAACTTACTCAATTCATCCAGAACGAACAATGAGCACACAGATTTCAGAAAAAGAACTGTTGCTAAGGTTAAAACCTTTGTTGGAGATTTCTGATGCTGACGCAGCACTGGAAATATTGGAAGAATATCGCCCTGAAGATATAGCGGAAATTTTTTGGGACATCGAATTGGATGAAGCCAAATTTCTGATTAAGATCCTCGATAAACTTAAAGCAGTTGAAATTATCCGTTCTCTTGACCCTGATCTTCAGGAAAGACTGTTTAAAGGTTATGAACCCCGTGAAATTGCTGAAGATGTTGTCTCTTATCTGGACTCAGACGACTCGGTAGACATTCTCAATCTGTTGCCCACACGCAAAGCTGAGGATGTTCTGTCGTATATTGATGATCAGGATTACGCTAAAAACCTGGCGGCAATGCTGCATTACGACGATGATATTGCCGGTGGTTTGATGGCTAAGGAGTTGGTTCAGGTTAAGCACAACTGGACAGTTAGTCAGTGTATTGAAGAAATAAGACAACAGGCAGAAGAGGTAGATTCGGTCCACGCAGTGTATGTGACTGATGAGAAAAATGTGTTGAAAGGCGTAGTATCTCTTAAAGATATTGTCTTAGCCAAAGCTCATACTTCAGTTATCGAAATAACCAATACTGAATTTATAGCGGTAAATGCGTATGCAACAGGTGAAGAAGTAGCTCGTCTGATGAATAAATACGACCTGATTACAATTCCTGTTATCGATAGCATGAATCGATTAATTGGTCGGATTACAATCGACGACGTTGTTGATTTTATTAAAGAAGAGGCCGACAAAGACTTCCAATTACAAGCAGGTTTGAGTGAAAGTGTTGAAAGTGAAGATAAAGTGCTCATTCTGTCCCGCGCGCGTTTGCCCTGGTTAATGGTTGGTTTAATAGGTGGTTTGGGAAGCTCTATGCTGGTTTCCAATTTCGAAATGGACATTAAAGGTTTACCTCAAATGGCTTTCTTTATGCCTGTAGTAGCTGCTATGGGAGGTAATGCCGGTGTACAATCTTCTGCTATTATTGTTCAGGGTCTCGCTAACAATACTCTTAAAAGTAAGAATATATTACCTAAGTTAGGTAAAGAATTCACAGTATCTCTGATCAACGGTTTAGTTTGTTCGGCTCTGTTACTCATGTTTAATGTACTGGTTGGTCATGGCTATGATTTAAGTATGGTAGTCAGCATTGCTTTGATTACTGTTATCATTTTTGCCTCTTTGCTTGGTACCATTACTCCACTGATTCTTGAACGCTTTAAAGTGGATCCAGCACTGGCAACCGGTCCTTTTATTACTACTACCAATGATGTCATCGGTCTTGGTGTATATTTTACACTTGGTAGATTGTTGTTAGGTGCCTGATATTTGCATTTCTGAAAATCGTTAGACCATATACTATTAAAGGTAAATTACTTTGCGCACTTTTAAAGTTGCTGCTTTTTCCTGTTCATTTATTTAAAGGAGAAAAATGGAAACGTGCAGTGGAGTTTGAAGAAAATCCAAGAACCATGAGCTTTAAGGATATAATTCATTTTGCCTATAAATATTACTATCGATCACCTGTATTGCCTTCTCTTCCGGAGTATGATCATCATTTTAAAGAGAAATATACAGCAACTTTATATCCTGAAAGCGCATCAACTATTAGCATAGGCGGAGATTTGATGCCTTATGAAATGATTAAGCCTGAGCATACCTCGGGTTTATGGGATGAGATTGGTACTGATTTTTTTGGCAGTGACCTCGTGTTTGCAAATCTTGAAACCCCTTTGGATGTTGCACAACCAAGTAGTTTTGTTCCGGAAGTAATGCTCAATGATATGCATTTTAATACCGATATGCGCACTTTCAAAATCTTTAGTGGTGATGGTAAATACAAAGGGTTTGATGTGCTGAGTGTGGCGAATAACCATAGTTTGGATATGGGTACAGAAGGTCTGGATGCCACAATGAGATTTTTGAAAGACAAGTCAGTTGACTATGTAGGGGCGAAAATAGAAAAAGCTGAAAAGGATTTTGTTATCAAGGATATCAAGGGTATAAAAGTGGGCATAGTTGCATATACCTATTCTTTGAATCAGATGCTACCGCCGCAAGGATTGGAATGGAAAGTTAATCTTCTGCCTTTAAACAGACAAGACGTCGACATTCAATTGATTCTTGATCAGGTAAAATCTTGCAGGGAAGCAGGAGCGGAGTTCATCATTTGTTCTATGCATTGTGGAAACGCTTATCAACCTTATCCATCTGCCTGTACAATTGAATTGTTTCAGAAAATATTCGAAACCTGTGGTGTAGATTTAATAGCAGGAGGGCATCCACATAACCTTCAACCATGGCGGGAGTACATATTTAAGGATCCTCTGACA
>CAUJCT010000016.1 GCA_963169345.1 Bacteroidota bacterium | reverse complement strand
TCGACCCCAAGTCCTGCGACAACTGTAGAATGGGATTTTGGTGATGGTCACACAAAGACAGGCAATAATACAAGTTATCAATATGAAAAGCCCGGCACATATTTTCCAAAGCTGCTTCTCAGGGATCAGGGTGGTTGCGCTGTCGTAATTGTGCCAGATGATTCGATAGTGGTTAAACCAAACCCTGTAGCCGGATTCAATTATAACAGCCAGTGTTTAGATGACAGTATACTCTTCAACAATACATCATTAAGTCAGATATCTGGCCAAAATCTCACAACTACAAAATGGATTTTGAGCAGTGATACCGTTTCATCTTTCAATTTCAAACATCAATTTAAGTCAATTGGCCAATTCCAAATACAATTAATTGTAGAAAATTCAGCCAAATGTTTTGACACCTTGAACCAAAAAATAAGCATTTCCAAACCTGATAGTCGATTTAGTTTTAAATCAACGAAAATCTGCCTGAGTGATTCACTGCAAATAACAGATGAAAGTAAATCTATCAATGGTTTTTTGAAGAAAGAATGGAGTTTGAACAATGAAATAAAGAGTTTGCCGATTTATCCACTTAAAGGCAATCATAAATTAAAGCTTTATCTAACAGATACATTTAATTGTAAAGACACTTTTGAGCATCCCAACGAGATACATGTTGGAGACACTGCTCCTCCTCAGATTTTACAGATTGACAGAGTAAGTCATCTGGAAGACCGAAAAATTGAACTTGTTTTTAAGAGCAGCAATGATGAGGATTTTGAACAATATACTTTATATGGTTTTAGCAATAATACCTGGATTCCAATCGACCAAAGCAAAGACAAATCACTTGACAGATTTGAATTTAATATCACTGGTCAAAAACAATCCAAATGTTACCTGGTCAGTCAAACCAATTATTGTCAGGCTGAATCACCATTACTTGGAGAACATTGCAGTATACACCTTGAAGCCAGTGAGTCGGTCAACAGCAATCTGCTTACCTGGAATTCGTATTCAGGCTGGCCGGTAGATATGTATGAAATACAAAGAGAAGATGACAATGGTATCTTTGTAACAATTGCCACAGTAGGTCCTCAGGTGCTATCCTATACAGATAGTTTTGTTATTTGTAAACGTGTGCATGCATACAGAATTTATGCTAAAGGACTCAGTTTTTCGTACAGTGATACCAGTATGAGTAAAGCCAACTGGGAAAACAAATTGCCTGCCCCATCCTACTTATATGCCACAGTAGTTGAAGATACTTCTATACGTTTATATTGGAATAAAAGTATCAATTACAACAGAAGCAATATTACCTCATACATTTTATACAGATATGATGACAATGGTTTGTTTGCCATTGGAATTAATAAAGACAGCTTGAGTTATCACGACAAAAGGCTGCATGTAGATTTAAATCAGTACACATATTTTTTAAGGCAAACGGATGATTGTGGAGACACCGGCTCATTATCCAATATTGCAGGTAATATCCGGGTTAGAAATCATTTGATTAATCCGCTCGACCAACCAGGCATTAAATGGAACAGTTACACAAAATGGCCACAGGGTGTGAAACAATACCGGGTTCAGAGGCAAATGCCTGATGGTTCATTTACAACCATAGCATTTACAACAGACACCTTCTTTATTGATGAAGGCACACAGAACAGTTGCATGAAGCAATATGTATATCGGGTGATTGCAGAATTGAATGGCACAAATGAGACCATCAGTATTTCGAATTATTTAAGAATAAAACCAGCCTCAACATTATTTGTTCCGAATGCATTTACGCCTAATGGCAACAATTTAAATGAGTCTTTTGGAGGACGCGGACAATATCTTTACGATTACCATCTGGAAATATACAATTCATGGGGTGAGCGAATTTATGAGACCGATGATTGTATGGGAACCTGGGATGGGACATACAAGGGAGAATCGGCCGAACAAAATGTATATTTCTACAGAATAAGTGCAAGAGGCACAGATGGTCAGCTATATATTCGCTCAGGTACTGTAACCTTATTGAAGTAATTTCCGACTCATTTAAGAAGTCCTCTTAATTTGAGAGATTTCATACATAAGTTTAAAATAATGGAAATTATCAAAACCCTGAAAGCCTATCTTTTAACTTATAAATTTAAACTTTGGCATGATATTAACTGCGATATCCACAGTTTACTTGTCATGGCATGCCTTCAATTTTCTTTAAATTTGAAAAAAGGTCAAGCAACCGACACTTTATTTTTAAGTCAAACATACTATTAACCTAAATAAACAATTATGCAGAGAAGAGCATTTATCAGCAACCTCATTGCAGACAAAGAGCCACCAAAGGCACTTCCCGCAGAACAGTTCCAGAACAAAGCACTTCCCACCGACTTACAGCTTGGACAGGGAGGAATAGCCAATTACACCGGAACCTGGGGAGAAGCACAAGTCAAGCACCTGTTAAGA
Source organism: Bacteroidota bacterium (assembly GCA_963169345.1). Classification (GTDB taxonomy): domain Bacteria; phylum Bacteroidota; class Bacteroidia; order NS11-12g; family UBA955; genus JABMMZ01. The sequence continues at coordinate 27,616 of CAUJCT010000016.1, read as the reverse complement.
CGCACCCTGTTTGGATTTACAAAAGCAGACGTCGATTTTTTCAAGACTATGAGTATGAGTGATGCAGTGGATTATATCATGAATATTCCGACCACCCAGCCAAATCCACCTGTAAACGGTTACAATACATCAACAGATATTGATCCGGATATCAGTGCTGGTCAAACCTGGGTCAACGGACCAGATAATATCAACTATCACGGACAAAGGCGAAACTCATTGTATGCCTGGAATATGGAGCAGATTTTGGCTCCTCAAAGACATATCAGGGAGAAAATGACTTTCTTTTTTCATAACCATTTTGCAACGGAAGCAGAGACTGTCGGTTGGCCAATAGTGGTTTACAATCACCATAAAATGCTGAGAGAAAATTGTCTTGGTAATTTCAAAGACCTTGTAAAAACGGTCACTTTGGATGTAGCCATGCTGATTTATCTGAATGGTTATTTAAATACGAAGACAGCACCTGATGAAAACTATGCCCGCGAATTAATGGAGTTGTTTACTTTAGGAAAATCAAGTGAGAGTCAGTATACTGAAGACGATGTAAAAGCAGCTGCCAGAGTATTGACAGGATGGCGAATCAATGTAAACAACTATACATCTTTCTTTTCGGATGTTGTTCACGATACAGGTAATAAAACTTTTTCAGCCTTCTTTAATAACACCGTTATAAGTGGCAAAACAGGTTCAGCCGGAGCAACAGAGACTGATGATTTGCTGAATATGATTTTTGCTAAGGACGATGTGGTTGCCAGATATATTGTAAGAAAACTCTATAAGTACTTTGTATATTATGTCATTGACAGCAATATTGAGAACAATGTTATAATACCATTAGCCAACGATTTCAAACAAAACTGGGAGATCAAGCCATTGGTAACGGCCCTGTTAAAAAGTGAACATTTCTATGACAGCAACAATATGGGCTGTTACATAAAAAATTCTCTGGATGTGTTCAGCACTTTTGTAAAACAGTTTAAAGTAACGATGCCTACATCACCGGTTGAAGATGTGTTTTCTGCCTATCTGACTTTGCATTATGGAGCAGCTGTAACAGGATTAAACTGGGGCAATCCACCCAATGTATCAGGTTGGCCTGCGTATTATCAGACCCCACAGTTTTATCAGTTGTGGTTAAACTCCGATACATTGCCAAAACGCATCATGTATACAGTTTTGCTTATGGTAGGATTTCAGTATAAAGGTACCAATACACTGGTTTCAGATATTATTGAAGTAGCAAAACAATTCTCAGACCCATCCAATCCTAATACACTCATACAGGAATCAATTGATTTGATGTATGCCATGGATATATCCAGTGCTAAAAAACAGAGTTTGAAACAAAGTACTTTGTTGTTTGGTCAGACATCCGACCATTACTGGACAGATGCCTGGAATGATTACCTGGCTAATCCTAACGATGCAAGCAAGAAAAACCTTGTACTGACAGGCTTGCTTTATATGTATAAATATTTACTCGACTTAGCAGAAAACCAATTGGCATAATTAAAATCCTCAACACATGAAAAGAAAAGACTTCTTAGAAAAATCCTTAAAGGCAGGCATGTTGCCATTCTTTATCAATGGCATGAGATTTCAGGCCTATGGTTCAACGCCTATGCTAAAAGCAATAGCAGAGGCATCTGCAAAGAATGGTAAAGTGTTCGTATTGATTCAACTCAGTGGAGGTAATGATGGTTTGAACACAATTATACCCCTCGACCAATACACCAATTTAGCGAATGCCCGAAACAATGTTCTGATACAAGACAGCAAGGTATTAACACTGAATGGTTTTTCAGGTACCGGAATGCATCCTGCGATGACAGGTTTGCGCAATATGTTCAACGATGGAAAAGTCAATATTGTTCAATCCGTTGGCTATCCTAATCCAAACTTTTCGCATTTCAGAGCAACAGACATCTGGCACTCGTCCAGCGACAGCAATGCCTTTATAAATTCAGGATGGGCTGGCAGATATCTGGAGACTATTTATCCGGGATTTCCAACAGGGTATCCCAATACCAATGAACCTGATCCATTAGCGATTTCAATTGGATTCAGTGTATCTACTACATTAATGGGTCCTACTGCCAATACCGGAATGGCTATCACAGATCCGGTTTCATTTTACCAATTGGTTACCGGCACTGTAGATCCTGCTCCCAATACACCAATGGGTCACGAATTAACTTATGTGAGACTGGTTTTACAACAGACTCAGGAGTACAACACCACAGTGAAGGCTGCAGCTCAATCAGTCAGCAATAAAGCAACTTATCCAAGCAACAATGAGTTGGCCGATCAGTTAAAAATTGTTGCCAACCTGATTGCCGGTGGATTAAAAACTTCCATTTATACGGTTAGTCTTGGCGGTTTTGACACCCACTCAGCTCAGGTAAGTGCCAGCGGTGGAAATGAAACTGGTGCTCATGCAAATTTATTGAAAAAAGTGTCTGATGCGATTGCTGCTTTTCAGAGCGACCTCGAACAATTGGGTATTGCAGACAGAGTGGCAGGTATGACCTATAGTGAATTTGGACGACGCATAAAGAGCAATGACAGCAGAGGAACAGACCACGGAGCAGCTGCGCCGTTAATTGTTTTTGGAACGAAAGTCAATCCAACAATTATAGGTTCCAATCCAACGATTCCAAGTTCGGTGAATGTTGATGACAATATGCCGATGCAATACGATTTCAGGCAGATTTACGCCAGTATATTGGTTGATTGGTTTGATACTCCAGCAACATCTGCAGACAATGATATACTGCTCAAGCATTTTGACACATTGCCAATATTTAAGACAAGTACATCTGTCAATAAGTACCAGGTAGACAATCAATCTTTGATGCAGAATTACCCAAATCCTTTTACAGAAATGACAACCATAGATTTCATTTCACCGGGAGGCATGGTAGAACTGAGGTTATATGACAATCAAGGCAGGCTGTTAAGCGTTTTGGTAAAAGAGCAAAAAGCTAAAGGCAAACACAGTTATGTTTTAAACGGAGCGCAATTACCTCCGGGCAATTACTATTATCAATTGATTACAGCCAATGGTCAGATTGGCCGTCATATTATCAAGCAATAATTTTAAAAAAAACCTATTTAGAAAAGTCCGGTCTATTCCGGACTTTTTTTTATTATTGTATCTATAGACCAATTATGGCATACAATGAAAATCTTGCGGAACGCATAGCAGATATATTAACTCAGGAGCAAATAGATTTCTATGAAAAGAAAATGTTTGGAGGATTGGCCTTCATGATACAGGACAAAATGTGTATTGGATTAGCGAAGGAAAAAATGATGTTACGCGTTTTAGATGAACATTATTTAGATTTATTGGAAGAGAATGGAGCCGGGGAGATGGATTTTACCGGCAGGAGTTTAAAAGGCTTTTTGTATATAGAACCAGAAGTATTGGAGCAAGACAAGGTATTAAAATTCTGGGTAGATAAAGGCATTGAATTTGGTATCAAGGGTGAAGTTAAGACTAAGAAGTCGAAAAAGTAAAGCCTAAAAAAAAGGTTGTCATTTTCAGACAACCCCATTAACCAAAATAATAACAATACAGCTTAAATACTGTAAAAATGACGCAGTTTTAATTAACTCAGCATTCATAAGACGCGATTTAGGGATTAAAAAGTACGCTTCTGATTTATTTTTACCTAAATCTGACAAAGAAAAAGTACAATCAAAGACTAAAAATTGAGAGGTATTTGAGATTCGTTTTTTCAATTTGAGAAAAAAAATACCAGTTGTAAAATTCTTACTTACTCATTTTCAAAATCTTACAAAAACGGCAATTGCCTTGAATAGAAATTTTCAGGTTTACCATACAAGCATTCGGTTAACACATTAATACAAGCGGTTTAGATTGGGAACAAAAAACCCTTTCGCTCAATTTACACACAAAAAGAGGCTGGTAGGGATTCTGTTACTTAATTTTTAAGAAAACAGAATCCTCGAATCAGTTTCACAATAAAAAAGAAAATGAAGAAATTGACATGATACAGGTGTTTTGATTAAAAAACCGGCACATAAGCGCACTTAGCTGGTTTTTTGAGAAAAGGATTCTCAAATTGCAAAAGAGAATCCTTTCTTTTAAACTTTAAAACACTGATTATCAATAATGTAAAAAATAGGCACATCAATTGAAATCTTAATAATACATCAACAAAAAGGTATATTAAATCTAATTTAGCTTTTCGTAGTTTTTTAAATGGTAGCAAACGGGAATTTTGATAGGGATTCCCGTTTTTTTTTATTCTATGGCAAAGTTGAATTAATTTTTTCTCTCTGATTTTGTGATGATTACGTTCTTTGTGAAAGTTTTTTTTTGATTTTTGAGACGAAACTCAAACCTTAAAGAAGCGAAAGTGCTGAAAATTAAGTAGAAATACATACTAAGTATTTATACCGACTTAAGTATCTGTACATAAACGCTTAACAGAATGACATACACAAAGAACACAAAATATCATGAGCCAAAAAAATTCTACCATCGAAAAGATGTCCGGCAATTTTGTCGCGAGCATCATTGTGAAAGAGACGACTTATTTAATTACTCTAATTGCCCTTCTCTTTTTGGCCAGTTTGCAAACTGCATCAGCGCAGAGTCCAAACGCCAGAGTTCCGTTTTCATTTACTATTAACACTGCTGGTACTACCAGTGCCGGTGTTTTTAAACGCAATGGTACACTGGTCCGCACCTTATGGAACAATGTTAAATATCCTGCAGGAACATTTTCATCTACCTGGGATCGTCGCGATGACGATGGCAATCTTTTAACCGATACCGGGTACATCGTAAAAGTTATCAGTAATAATGTTACTTATAACTGGGATGGAACTATTGGCAATACTTCCGACTCGGTAAACGGAGAAACAAGAATTAAAGCTTTTGAGCGCATCCATGCCATGGCATCTTATGGCAATTACATGTATTTTGCAATTGGATACAGCGAAGGAACTCCTTCCTGTTACAAGTTCAACCTTAACAACCCTCAGCAAAAAATCAATATCCTGTCAGTTGATTATGCCAGTGTAGACGCCGAAACCCATTTCATTGCTACCGATGGCAATTATGTGTACTGGACAGGTTTCGATGCGTTTAATATGGATATGTCATTTGTTTATGCAACCAAGGTATCCAATGATGCTGAAGTCACTTTCAGCAGTGGTTCTCAGGCAGCAATGACTTTTGGTCGCACATACAAATCGGCCATTGATCTTTACGACAACGACAGAACTGCTCACCCGAGTGGTTTGGCTGTAATGCGTTCAGGAAATTATCTTTTTGTAGCACACGAAGGTTTAAATGAATTGCATGTTCTAAATAAAACTACCGGTGCACTGGTTCAAACCATTTCAGTTACCAAACCAAGAGAACTGGCGATGGATATGAATGACAACCTTTGGATGATATCAGGCACAAATACTGTAGCCAAATATTCCATCAACACCAATGGTACACTCTCCTCTCCTGTCCTGAGTATAACAGGATTACAAGAGCCATTGGCAATGGCTGTTTCACCAAATAACAGTAAATTATTAATTGCAGATGGCGGAAGCAGTCAGCAAGTAAAGGCTTTTGACAACAACAGCGGAGCAAGTGTATGGACACTGGGAGCTTCAGGTGGTTATGCCAATGACCCTAGTGTTAACAATAACAAATTTTATTTTAATGATAACGTTACTCAACTGACCAAAACTTATCTGGCATTTCAGGCTGATAGTTCTTTCTGGGTTGGAGATGTTGGAAATGAACGCTCACAGCATTATTCTGCCAATAAAACTTTCATTGACAGACTTATGATACTTCCTCACTCTTACAGTACTTCCGTTGATAAAAACAATCCCAACAGAGTATTCAATGAGTATCTCGAATTTCAGGTAGATTATTCGAAACCATTGTCACCTAACAACGGTTCATGGACATTGGTTAAAAACTGGAGACACAGCATACCTGCTGAATATTTCCAGGAAAACATGTTCAATATTTTCAGACAAGTAGTGACATTGAGCAATGGCAAAACTTACACTTTTGTTGAAAAGGTAGGCGATGATATCCGCACACCTGAGTTAGTAGAGATGCCATCAAGTGGTAATCTGCGATTCACCGGAATTCTACTCGAACCATTTGCCAATGATATATTAGGACAGGATGGTTCACTCAGAAGATTGGTTACAAGCACCAATGTTGGCGATAGCGGATATTGGGAAGTACAACAGCTGACTGGTTTCAGCAACAATAATCCGGTATGGGCAAAAGCGACTAAAGTAGCCTACTTGCCAAAAATAAAAAGCAATGACCCTGCGAACGGCAATATTTCCTGGCCGGCAGTTACGTCTACCGGTATTAATCTTGTATTTAACAACAGAAAAGAAAACACCGGTTACCATTTGGCTGCAGTAAAGGCAGGCACTAGAGAGTATTTATGGAAAACCAGTCCAACCACACCAAGTGATTACACTGGTCCAATGCCAAAGAATGGCGTATTTGATATAGGCAACAATGTTGAGTATCCTGGCGGTCATGTTTATGCAATGGACAGAAATATCTTTTGGAATTATCATGGAGAATTCTGGAAAAACTCACAGACCAATATCTGGAATCACTTTTATGACAACGGTTTAATGGTTGGACAATTTGGTATCACATCACTTGAAGGAGAAGCCTTACACAAAGAATCATTTGCTATGGGTGCTGGAAATGTATTTTCCTCTACTCTTGTAAAAGTTGGTAATGAATATTTCATTTATCACAACGACGAGTGTGTTCAGGGTGCTATACACAGATGGAAAATTTCAGGCTTGAATACCATTGTTGAACAGAATATCAATTTGCAATTCAACACAGGTAATTCAGGTGGTTTGATGGGTAGCTTCTTTGACGGAACTGATCTGAACAATGTGAATCTTAAAACAAGTGAAATACAGTCGACCATCAACCTGAGCACACCTCCAAGTCAAATTACCAATACTTCAAGTTACTCTGCCAGATGGGTTGGTTTTGTGAAAGCAGTTTATACTCAAAATTATTCATTCTATACCAATGTTAGCAAAGGTGTAAGATTGTGGATCAATGGCAAATTGATTATTGATAAATGGACCAATGCAAGCAGTACTGAATTTACCAGCACCGCAGTTAGCATGGTTGCCGGAAAAATGTACGAAGTTAGAATGGAAATTAATGGAGGTACTGCAGCACTTTCATGGTCGAGCAATAGTCAGACCAAGCAGATTATCCCTTCAACAGCACTGTTCCCTGCAGATGCCCCTGATTACACCAAAGGAATAGATTTAATGGAAGGACTGTGTTATAAGAGTGTACTTGAGAACGGTTTATATGGCTGGTCAAGAACCAGTGCAACTGACAGGAACACCAGCTTCGATAACTACTGGAATGTGTACACCAACAGAAAGACTTTTGACAAGAATTGCGCTGATATTTACATGCGTTTCAGAGACTACAATACCCCTGGAACTGTGAGTCGCGATTTAGGTGTATCGGCTAGTTGCCAGACATCATGGAAACTGACAGGTAAACTCAATTTTGAAAACAACTTTCCTAATTGGGACAACAGTGGTGCAGGTTATTTTGACATTCTCGACGATCAGGGTAAAATCATAGCCAGGATTACACATGAAATGACTTATATAAGCGACAATAACAAACCAACTCAGATAAAAATAAACGGTAAATCTATTGTCAATGTCAATTCAAAATATTTGTATTCGACTTTAAATTCATTGAATGGATTTGAGTTGAACGTCAACAGCAGTGGAATAACATTTAAATATGCCAATTACACAGCAGTTTCGGCAGCTATATACGACAATACTGCGAACTGGAACAAGCCAAAGACCATTCGTTTCAGTTTCACAGGAGGAGATTATGACAAAGCTATTGGCATACAGGATTTCAAATTTTTAGCTATTTCATCAACAGTCCCTACCATTACTACAAGCAAAACACCAAGTTTTTGTCAGGGCGACTCAGTGACATTGACTTCAAGCAGCTCCAACAATTACAACTGGAGTACCGGTGCAAAAACACAGTCGATTACAGTAAAAAACAGTGGAAGTTATACAGTAACTGCAATTGATGGCAGCGGATGTCAGTCTATTTCAAATCCGATGAATGTAACTGTATTTGCCTTACCAACACCTGTTATCACTCCTGGTCCTGCAGTCAATATTTGTCAGGGCGATTCAGCAGTATTAAGTGCAGGCACATTTAATACCTATTTATGGAACAACGGCGCCAAGACAAAAAGTGTAAGCATTAAAAACAATGGCACATTTAACCTAAAAGTGACCGATAACAATGGTTGTTCAGGTAATTCAGGAAATGTGACTGTTACTGTCAATGCTTTACCAGGTGCTACCGTAAGTGCCGGTGGACCTTTGAGTTTCTGTCAGGGTAAAAATGTGACATTAACAGCTAACAGTGCTTCAGCCTATAAATGGAGTACAGGTGCGACAACACAGAGCATCGTAGCTACTGCAAGTGGCAATTACAGTGTTACTATTACAGATAATAAAGGATGTAAAGGTACTTCAGCGGCCACAACAGTTAATGTCAGCACTTATCCTGCACCAAGTATAAATGCCAGTGGAGCTACTACATTCTGTAATGGAGATTCAGTTATACTGACCTCTTCACCTGCAACAGTTTACTTATGGAGCAATGGTGCCAATAGTCAGAGTATCAAAGTAACTAATACCGGAGCCTATACAGTGAATGGTGGAGATGGAACAGGATGTTCGGCCACCTCAGAAGCAACCAATGTAACAGTTAATACCCTTCCTCAGCCGGTAATAACAGCCAATGGCAATTTACTCAGCACTAACTACAGCAGTGGAATTCAATGGTATTTAAATGGAATAAAAATAGATGGTGCCACAAATGCAACTTATGAAGCAAAAGAAAGTGGCGTATATACAGTAAGCGTGACAGATGCCAATACTTGCAACGGCACTTCAGAGCCCTTTACACATACCTTGACACAAGTTGGAATTTATACAAGCAACACCCTTCATTTGCAAGTATATCCAAATCCGAGCAATGGTGTTTTCACCGTCAATGGAGTAGAACATTTTAAAGTAGAAGTTTACACATTATTGGGAGAAAACATTTACAGTACTGAAAACAATCATCAGATTGATATCAGTCATTTTGCCAAGGGCATCTACACGCTCAGAGTTACGACCGAAAACGGTCATTATATCCAAAAGGTCATTGTTGAATAACACAAATACACGCAATGATTAATTCCAGATGAGATCTGGTTAGAAAGGCCCCCGAATTTCGGGGGCTTTTTTTTTATAAGCAGACGCATTTCGAAAGTCTTTATAGAGTTGGTTCTAAATTGAAAAATAAGGATGTATCAATATAAAAAAAATGAAGTGTCATTCTATTTTAGAAAACTCAGGTTTTGACTTACGGTAAATTCTGAGACCGGCTTTAAATAAAAAAGTCCTATTTTTGTATTTATCCTTTAACAAAACATACATGAAACACAATCACAACAGGTCTTTCAGGCTCCACAAATGGGCCCTCTTGTTGATTGTAATTCATTATTGCTCCACTGCATTAACACAAAATTTTTATAGTACTTTCACATTTAATTTAAAGTCGAACTGCACAACCAGCGCCGGTGTATTTAAAAACAATGGTCAGCTTATCAGAACACTTTGGAGCAACAGGGCTATGAAAGCAGGTATATATACAGAACAATGGGACAGGAAAGATGATTACGGCCGATTAGTAAGAGATACCAATTACTTTGTTAGAGTCATCAGCAATAATTTGAAATACACCTGGGAAGGTGTTATTGGAAACAACTCCGATTCCTTAACAGGCAGCTCTAAAATCAGAGCATTCAACCGATTCAATTCTATGGCGATTGCCGGAGAATTTGCCTATTATTCAATTGGCTATTCTGAGGGCATACCTTCCTCCTATAAGTTCAATCTAAAACATCCAAGAAATAAGATCAATATATTAGACGAACATCAGAATAACACTGATTTGCAATGCAACTATGTGTGTACCGACGGACAACTTGTTTACTGGACAGGATACGATCCATTTAATCCTTTAAAATCATTTGTTTTTGCCACCAAATGCAGCAATGATAGCGAATACATATTTAACAGAGGCATAGCTTCATCTACCTTTTACGGTAGAAATTACAAAAGTGTTCTAAATATAAGAACTCAAGGAATATCAAGCCATCCCAGCGGTTTAGCCGTTCAAAAAAGAGGAAAATACTTAGTTGTAGCTCACTCTAATATAGATTTATTGATATTTTACGATAAAGTAACCGGAGATTCTCTTTTTTCAATTCAGATATCGAAACCCAGAGAGATTTGCTTTGATACTTCCGAATATTTGTGGGTGATATCCGGACAATCGGATGTAATAAAATATGAGATTTTATCAAGCGGCACTTTAAGTGTTCCCTTACTGACAATACCGCAATTGAACTCACCTATGGCTTTGGCTGTTTCTCCAAATAATTACAAGCTTATGGTGATTGAAGGCGGCACAAGTCAGCAAATAAAGGCATTTTCCAATTACAGCGGGAAGTTGCTGACTACACTGGGAACACCAGGTGGTTATACTTTATCCAGCGAAGTAAATGACTATAAATTTTATTTCAGTGATTCGGTCACACAACTGACTAAACCATTTATCGCATTTGAACCTGACAGTTCGTTTTGGGTTGGAGATGTTGGCAATGAAAGGGTGCAGAAATACAATCATCTTGGGATTTTTGAAGATAGAATCATGTGTTTACCCCACTCCTACTCTACTGTGGTTGATCAAAACAATCCTTCTCGGGTAATGTGTAATTATTTAGAATTTGAAGTTGATTATTCAAAGCCACTGAAACCTGACAATGGTTCCTGGCGACTCAAACGCAACTGGAGAGCTTTTATTAAAGCACCATATTTTCAAAGCGATGAGTTGAGAGTATTCAGACAAATGACCACACTTACAGGAAACAGAACATTTGCTTTTTTAGACAGCATAGTCAATGGTACACGATATCCTGTATTAGTAGAATTACCGGAAAATGGTGTAATGCTTTATCATGGTCAGATTTTGCAAGCATTTGGCAATGATATCATTGAAAAAGAAGGACATCTTAGACGTTATTCAAGCTCATATAACAAAGGTGATATCGGTTATATCATTCAAAAGCGATTCATGGGATACAGTGCGGGTAAACCGGTCTGGGGCACAGACGATACACTGTCCAAAATACCATTAATAGACAGCCATTCCCCGGCATATTTAGGATTAGCTGCTCCGGCTGTTAGCAAAAATTTTACTATTCTGTTCAATCCATCCAAAGACCACAAAGGTTTTCATTTAGGAGGCATTAAAACAGGCGACACAACTTTCAATTGGCTGAGTTCTCCTTCTACATACAGAACCTATACCGGTGACATGCCTAAAGATGGCAGGTTTGATATTGGCAACAATGTAGAATACGCAGGAGGAGGTGTTTATGCTATAGATACTTCGCTGTTCTGGAATTACCACGGTGAATTCTGGAAAAATTCACAAACCAATATCTGGCATCATTATCACGAGTGTGGGTTGATGCTTGCTCAATTTGGTATTACAACACCAGATGGAGAGAGAATCAGCAAAGAAGCGTTTCCAATGGGAGCCGGGAATGTGTTTTCTTCAACGCTGGTCAAAGTGGGAACCAACCTCTACATCTACCACAACGACGAATCGGTACATGGCGGCGTGCATAGATGGCGAATAGATGGGATGTCTACAATAGATGTTCAGACAATTCGATTCAATCATATTAAGATTATTAAAAAAGGTTTAAAGGGTGCTTATTTCAGAGGCAATCAATTAGATCCGCTTCAATTAGTTTCAGAGAGAATTGATGCGAACTTTCATCAACTTAGTTTACCAAAAAAACTCATCAATTCAACTGATTACAAGATATTACACACCGGCTACCTGCTCAGTGATACCAGTGGTTTAGTTGAATTTAAATGGAAAAGTACTGGTTTAACCCGCTTATGGTTGATGGATAGCCTGATAGTTGACATCAATGTAAATGGCACAAGCAGTTTTAAGTATACATTAGAACAAGGACAGTATTACACCATACGCATAGAAAGCAGTGATATCCAAAACGAGCTGAGTTGGGTGAGACAATCCGGAACTACACCTGTACCTTCATCTCAACTGTCCCCTGATATCAGTAATGGGAGAACAGGAATTAATCTGATGTATGGCCTTCAGGAGGGATATCCATTGCAGAACAATCAATTTGGATGGACTTATACACCTGATAATTCAAATGCAAAATTCACTGCATACAATGGCAGAAACATACAAATTGGCGATAAATTTGATCTTTATTTAAGCAGTGCAGATAAAAACAATTCATTCAGTGTAAAAAGAAATTTAAAAGACGTTGCATTGTGTCATGACTATTGGTCGATATCAGGTTTGATTAATTTTGGAAAATGCCAGCCTGAAAGTCAAAACGGAGGGCTGTCACTTTTAATCAAGGACAGCAGCGGTAAAATTCTGGTAAGCATACGTTATGAAGTTAAGCTATTACCTGAATACCAATATCCGACCAGTTTAACCTGTAATGGAGAATCCATAATTAATGCCCCATACAACAATATCAGCTATTATTTGAGTCAGACCCATCCCTTCAAAATTGGGTTAACCGGTGAGGGAGTTCAATTTGAGTTTGGCTCATTGATTCCTATGACTGTTCCATATAAGGATCTCACGGCAGACTGGCAAAACGCGGGGACAATAGAAATAGCTTTTGAACCGCATACTGATGATGGTATCAGAGAAATCAGTCTGGCAGATTTGAAGTTAGAAGGCAATTCAGAAATCAAAATCATGAATTGGGGCAGGGATACTATATGTTTAGGAGAGAGCAGTTTGTTACAGGCTGACAAATTGTTGTCCTATAAGTGGAGCAACAATTTTGAATTGAATCCGATTATTGCAGAACAGACAGGGCAATACTATTTAAAGTTTCCAGGCAACAACACATGCAATTACAGAAGCGATACTGTCCATATTGTATTAGACAACACAAAAGCACAAATAGTGAGAAATGGTGATATATTATCGATACCAGCGGAAGTTAAATCACAAAAATGGTATTTAAACAATCAGTTTATTTCAGAAAAAAAAACGATTACATTAAAAGAGAAAGGCAGGTATAGTCTGATGATAGAAACGGCATCAGAGTGCGAGGACAGCACCAGTATTTTTATTGATGAATTAAGCACAGATGCGCCGGTATTGATTCAATTGAATGTATATCCCAATCCGGCTCAATACACATCACCTATACATCTGCATATTTCGGAAAATTGTCTGATGCAGATATATACAGACAATTCGATGTTATTATATCAGAGGATGATTGAGTCGGGTGATTTTGAAATAGAGTCTTTAAACAGGGGGATTTATTTTCTGAAATTTACTGGAAAGACCCAGATTATGCATTACAAGTTAATTGTTTTGTGAAATTCAGATTTAGATAAGATAAAATTTAAATTTCTAACATTGAAGCAATTAAAAGCTTGTCAAATTATTTTGACACATCTTTTTAAGACTTTTTTAGATAAAAATTGGTGAAAGCTTGACGTTAGTAAGTATTTTTGTGCGCTTTTGAAACGTAAACTATACACAACATTGTTCTTTTTTATTCACTTCAGTTACATGACGGTGATTACGCTTCCCTATATGAGAGGACAGGAAGAAGTATCCATGATGGTAATGGAGCAGGAAGAGAGTGAGACAAGTACAGATTCAGAATATCCGGGATTAATGGGGTATTTTATAGAATCTGGTGAGGAAGAATTTAATAATTCGATTTACAATACATTTATACATTTCGACTACTACAATACGCAATTAGAAAGTGAGTACTCTCAACCGGAGACACCACCGCCCAATGTTTAAATACAAAGCCGGAACTCACTAAACTATTATTTAATTAACACCAGGTAACTGGACAAATTAATTATTATGCACGTAGCAGAAAACGAAATAAATATAAACAGAAACACATTCAACACTTCTATCCCACAGGACATGGTGATAGAGCGCGGTGAGACACAAAAAGATGTCAATACAACAGTTTTAAAAGAACTCATCAAACGATTCGAGCCTGGTCAAAATTTCAAGTCGATAGATTTACCTTGCGGCAAGGGCTTATTTTTAAAATACTTAAAGGCATTATTCCCAAATGCAGAATTGCATGGAGCGGATATCATCCAGCAAAATTTATCTTTTGGAATCAAGTATTATCCAATGGATCTGACCAGAGAGTTTCATTTACCGGAAGAAGAAAAATTTGATTTAGTAACTTCCATATCGGGAGTGATGATGTTTGGCAATACTTTGAATTTTATCCGAAACTGTGTTGAGCGAATAAAACCCGGAGGATTATTTGTGCTAACCAATGATAATTCTTCAACTATTATAGACAGGATGGCCTTTATAACTTTAGGCAGGCACAGACAATTTCCATTGGTATACGAAGATGATTGGGGCATTACCCAAAACATACCTATACAGGAATTAATCCGATTATTAAGAAGCAATGGTATGGAGATTGACAAAGTTGAATACACATCATTTTACTGGAAAGACATGTTGTACTTGCCATTTGTAATTTTAGTTGCGCCATTACAATACATTCATGTAAAAACAATGAAGACTAAAATGCCTAAGCATGTACTGAAACAGATGTTTGGATTAAAGCAATTTTTCTACAAGCATTATGTCATTTATGCCAGGAAGCAGTAGATTTCAAGTATACATACTGCTTGTATGACAATTAAATGCAGTTATGTTGAATCATCTTATTCTATTTTCTATATGCACTTTTGTTTATATTATATTCAACAAAATTGCTTAGTCTAAACAACGAATATTATCAAGTTTAAATGCATTAGAACCCTGACTGGCAGAGGCATTACGCTACATCAGTAAGAGCAATTTTCATATTAATTTGCATAAATCTTCTCATTAACGGATATTTGCAATTGAAAACACATGTTATTTAATTCTATTGAGTTCGCCGTCTTTTTGCCGGTGGTCTTCATTTTATATTGGTTTGTATTCAATCGAAATTTAAGATTACAGAATTTCTTTCTGGTAGTCGTCAGTTACTTGTTTTATGGTTGGTGGGACTGGCGCTTTCTGTTTATGATGGCGTTTACAACCATTATTGATTATTGGGTAGGAATAGGTTTGAAGCGAACAGATGATGAAAAACGACGGAAACTATTATTATACACCAGTGTTGTACTCAATTTAGGTTTACTGGGATTCTTTAAGTACTACAACTTCTTCGTAGATAGTTTTGTTGGAGCATTCAGATTATTTGGAAAAGAACTTAATGTAGACACATTAAACATCATTCTGCCAGTAGGTATAAGCTTCTATACCTTCCAAACCATGAGTTACGCCATTGATATTTACCGTCGCAAAATGGATGCAACGGAAGATGTAATTGCTTTCTTCAGTTTTGTCAGTTTCTTTCCTCAGCTGGTTGCAGGTCCGATAGAAAGAGCGAGTAATTTATTGCCTCAGTTTTACGTCAAGCGACATTTCGATTATCACAAGGCCATTGACGGTTCGAGGCAAATACTTTGGGGATTGTTTAAGAAGATAGTTATTGCAGACAATTGTGCTGTTTATGTTAGTGATATATTCAATCACAATTTAGAATATAATGGCAGTGCACATTTAATAGGTGCTATATTGTTTACCATACAGATCTATGGAGACTTTTCGGGATATTCAGATATTGCAATAGGTTCGGCAAGATTATTTGGATTTAATCTCATGCAAAACTTTGCTTATCCGTTCTTTTCGAGAAACATGCCTGAGCTTTGGAAGCGTTGGCATATATCATTAACCACCTGGTTTCAGGATTATGTATTTTTTCCACTTGGAGGCAGCAGGGGCAATACCTGGTTTAGAGTAAGAAATACTTTTATCTTGTTTTTCATCAGCGGATTGTGGCATGGGGCTAATTACACCTATATAATCTGGGGACTCATGTTTGCAGTCTATCTGTTGCCGTATTTACTATTTCCAAGAAAAATCAACATGACAAAAGTCGCAGCAGAGGGCAAGTTGTTTCCGAGTTTAAAGGAATTAGGTCAAATGAGTTTGACATTTTTACAGGTTGTTCTTGTTACCATATTTTTCAGAGTTGCCACTTTACATGATGGCCTGGTTTATTTAGGTTCTATTTTTTCAAGCAGTTTGTTCGAGGTACCGGATGTATTACCAGAAAAGATGTTTGCACTTATAGGCATCATGATTGTTGCAGAGTGGCTTCAGAGAAGCAGGCAACATGCCTTAGAGTTTGATGGGTTTAACATACCCCGTGCTTTAAGATGGACAATCTATTATGCGATAGTAGCAATCATTTTATTTATGGGTGGTTCACAACAAGACTTTATTTATTTTCAATTTTAATATGAAGAGATACTTAAAACTTATAAGCTTGTTTCTTCTTCCTTTACTGGCCTTTTTTACTTTTCTTGAATTTGCTTTAAGAGAAATTCCAAATGATTTCAAATACAAAGCACAATATCTTGAGAAAAAAGGAGACAGCATTGAAATTCTGATTTTGGGTAGTTCGCATAGTTTAAGTTTCTTAAGACCTATGTACTTTGAGCAAAAAACTTTTAACAGTGCCAATCTCAATCAGACATTAAAGTTTGATTATTTTATTCTGGAAAAATACATCCGTAATTTACCTAATTTAAAGAGCGTCATTTTACCGGTTTCGTATGGTTCATTCTTTGTTGACCTTAGTGACAGCAAAGACAAATGGAGAATAAAAGATTACAAAATGTACATGGGTTACAGGGCTGGCAATCCTCTAGCTTACAGACTGGAAGTTACCAATGGAAGTACACCGGCACAACTTCAGGCAGTGATGGATTATTACTTAAAGGGAAAAAATCAGATCAATTGTTCAGAAAATGGTTTCGGAATCAAGTTTTCGAGAGACCCACAAACCAATATGGAACTGACGGGTAAAATGGTCGCCCTTCGACATAATTCGGCTTGCAAATATGAGAACGTTGAGGGGAATATTGAGGCTTTAAGGGGTGTGCTTGATCTTTGTAAAAAGAACAACATCACTGTTTATCTTTACACGGCTCCGGCTTATCATACCTATAGAGAAAACATCAACAAAGGTTTTCTTAAACGTTCGTATGCGCTCACTGATTCCATCACAAGTTTATATCCCAATGTCCGTTACAAAAACTACTTTGAAGACGACAGATTTAAAAAGGACATGTACAGAGATGTTGATCATCTGAATGAAAAGGGTGCAGAATTTTTTACAAAATTATTTTTAGAAGAAAACGGCATCAATTTAAAAGAATAGCATGAAAGAAAGGCAGGCTTTTTACGATAATCTCAAATTCATATTAATGATTTTTGTCGTCTTTGGTCATTTTGCCTTTGAATACAGAAACGAAAAGTTAATGATTGCTATTTGCAATGCTATCTATACTTTTCACATGCCTGTTTTCATCTTTGTATCAGGTTATTTTTCAAGAAACATAAAAGTGCAGAGATGGGCAGATGTCATCCAATTGCTGATTCCATATTTGTTACTTGAAATTGTTCATTGGGGATTTACAAAATTCACGCATTTGGGTTATGGCAACAAATCCTTGCTGACTCCAACTTACCATAACTGGTATTTATTATCCTTGTTTTACTGGAGAATGCTAATACCTTTCTTCAATAAAATGAATAAAAATCTGGCCTTAGCTCTAATCTTTACTTTATCAATTGGAGCAGGTTGGCTACCTCAGTTAACAGATTTTGCAGCGGCATACAGAAGTTTGTACTTTTTTCCGGTCTTTGCTTTTGGCTATTACGCCCAGGATATCAGTCAATATACTAAAGTCAGCTTAGTTGTCAAGTTTACGGCTTTATTTTTTCTGCTGGCATTTACTTTTCTCATATTTTACGTCTCTTATTTTGATATGGAAAAAGCAGAGAAGTTGCTATATGCCTACGCTCCGATGTATGGCTATTACGGGGAATCAGATAATATGCTATTGAGAATTGCAGCTATGATAAGTGGATTTGGCTGCGGATTTTTATTTTTATTTTTAGTGCCACACAAAACAACGTTCTTTACCAGAATGGGCACCAAAACACTTTATGTATATGTATTTCACATGTTCATAGTCTGGGCAATCATCCGATATGGTCTCTCCTATTCTCCGTTCAGTTCACTTTTAATTTCAGGCATTTCGTCTTTATTGATCACCTATGCTTTATCACTTGACATAGTCAGTCGTACATTCAGGCCTGTGCTCGATCCTAAGCATTTAATTTCTTTAATAAGAAACCGCAAATGAAATCTTTGCTCAGAGCCATATTGCTTTTATTGATTGCTTCGTGGATTATCTTTAAAGTGCTGGGCAAATCAACAAGCAACCAATACACAACTATACAATTTATTGCGCCATCCCTCAGTGGTAATCTCTTAGGAGAAGACAGTTCAAGAATTGCGTATGTGTATTTACCTCCGGGATATGATACATCTACAAAGCGATATCCCTGTTTGTATTATCTGCATGGATTTACCAGCGACCATGAGGAATACAATCATTTAAAGTTTGCGCAGCTGATGGATGCGGCAATTGCGAATGGTGTCATAGAGCCTTGCATCCTTGTTGTACCCAACAGCTCCACCAAATATGAGGGCAGTTTTTACACCAATTCAGAAATAGGAGGAAAATGGGCCGATTACATAGCCAAAGATTTGGTACATGTAGTTGACCGCAGATTCAGAACCCTTGCCGAATCTAAATTCAGATGTTTGTTTGGGCATTCAATGGGTGGCAACGGTGCATTGAAAATTGCTTTACAAAACCAGGATGTTTTTGGTTCTGTTTACGCTCTGAGTCCAAGTGTCATCAACTGGTCGGGCGAATTTAACCTTCAAAATCCTTCATTCAGAATCATACAGAGTGCCAAAAGTCGTGAGGATATTCAAAACGACTTTTATTCGAGAGTATTGGTTGCTATGGGCAGAGTTTATAGTGCAGACAATAAAGTTCAGCCATTTCAATGTAAAATGCCTGTGAGGTTTGACAGTTCCTGGAGAATTGATTCAGCAACAATGGCATTATGGAACAGTGAAATGGTGACCTTACAGTATAAGGAAGCTTTGAGCAGAGGGCCATTAAAAATTGCCATAGGATTTGATTGCGGGCTTGAAGATGAATTTAAGCATATTCCAATAAGTTGCACAGAGTTGGACAGCATATTGAGTGTCTTTGGACAAGTGCATGATTATTCGACTTATCACGGGAATCATTACGAAAAAGTAGGAGGATTCGAAGGCCGCATTTATAAGAATGTACTGCCATTTTTCTCAAAACATCTGAGAACCAAGTGATTTGGGTGTTTTTACTTAAATTTCGTCCAGAAAAATAGATAAGCCAGCATTTTAAATAGTTTTTCATTTGGAATAAAATTAAATAACAAGATTTATTTGATTGAATTTCATTTATTTAACAATTAAAGTAGTGTTCTCTGTTAAAATTTTAACCTTAAAACACTTGTTTAATAACTGTTAATATCCTAATATTGCGTTACCAAAATTAAGTATTTAATACTAAGTGATGGTCAGAAATGAAAACACAGTCTTTCTGGAGCTAAAAATTAAAACAACACACGATGGACACACGCCAGATTCAAGTAATCAAGCCGTCTTCATTTAGCTTAAGGGAAAATGATTCCTTAGGGTTTGTTGTATAGAATTAGAATAAACGATTGCTAAAAATCCGAGGATAATACAAACAGACAATTAACCATTTAAAAACACAAAACACAATTCACAATGACAGGATTAGTAAAGGCAAGCGTTGCCAAAACAATTAAGTACAAACAGTACCAGTTTATCAAGGTAGACCCAAATTACGAAGAGGGTGTAGCATTAGTTACCCTTAATCGTCCGGAGTGTCACAATGCATTATCATTATCACTTATGGAAGAATTAGGTGATTCTTTGGTAGCATTAGACAAAGACAGCAGCGTAAAAGTTGTTATCATTACCGGAAACGAGAAAGCTTTTTCAGTTGGAGCCGATTTAAAAGAAGTAGCGACCAGCAGCACTACAGATTTATTAATAATTGACCAGTTTAGTATCTGGGACGAGATGGGCAGATTTAAAAAGCCATTGATTGCCGCTGTATCCGGTTGGGTAGTAGGTGGCGGATGTGAGCTGGCTATGTTGTGTGATATGGTAGTAGCATCAGAAACCTCTAAATTCGGTCAACCTGAAATTCGCAGAGGTATTGGTTCGGGTGCAGGCGGAACTCAGCGTATGCCAAGAGCAGTTGGTAAAGCCAAAGCAATGGAAATTATTTTGACCGGTGATTATGTCGACGCTTCAGAAGCACTTCAAATGGGTTTGATTAACAGAGTTTATCCTGTAGAACAATTCCTGGAAGGCGCTTTAAAAATTGCTCGTAAAATCACTGAATTGCCTCCATTGGCTGTAAGACTTGCCAAAGAATCCGTTAACAAAGCATTCAATTCAACATTATCTGATGGATTGACTTTTGAACGTAAGAATTACTATCTGACTTTCTCTACAGAAGATCAGAAAGAGGGCATCAAAGCCTTTATAGAAAAGAGAAAACCTGTCTATACAGGACACTGATATTGATACTCACATTATACAATGCTAAAAGCCGTCTTGGAAAATTCCAAGACGGTTTTTTTTATTTACAGGATAAATCGAACTTCATCCCAAGATGAATTTGGATGCCATCATAATTTTGATATGACCCATTATCAAAGTAGGCACCGGTTAAGCCTTTATCATACATCACCTTTCCATCTAACCAGACTTTTTTCAAAATCATGAAGCGCGCACCTACTGCAACACCGGCAGAAACATAGGTATGGTTTTTAATAGAACTGTGGTGCAATGTAGGATTCAAGGCAAAAGTTGGTCCGGCATAAGCCCCCCATTTTTTTTCGAACCATCCAAACTGCGGCATAAGAAGGAAACTCATGTAATCGGCCTGAATATCGGACTTATAAGTTCTCTGAGAATAAAACAAGGAAGATTCAAGCAGTATATGATGCTGTATCATTTTACCTATTGTAAATCCGTATAAGGGCTGAAATCCCTGTGCTTCATAACCAAGCTGACTGGCACCTGTCATGTATCCAAGCTCCTGAGACCAAAGTCTGACAGAAGACAGCAAAATTGCAGACAGTAATATTATTTTCTTCATTTAAAGTATATAAGGATTGATATTGCCGTATTTATTTTTAAGGTAATTATAAAACTCTACCTGAGAACGAATTTTAGGTATAGAGCTTGGTTTATATTCATTAATTTGAAACTCATCCAGGATTCTGGCTTTGCAGTTATCTGAAAGCTGAATATCTATCAGTTTGCGAATTTCTTCGGCAACATGCGGACTTAAAACCGGGAACACAACTTCAACTCTTGTATCCAGGTTACGTGTCATCATATCTGCTGAGCCCATGTACATTTTTTCTTTACCTGCATTGGCAAAAATATAAATACGTGCATGTTCAAGATATTTGTCAACTATGCTGATTGCTTTAATATTTTCGCTCATCCCTTTCACTCCTGCAGCCAGACACATTATACTTCTTACTATAAGATGAATTTTAACACCTGCTCTTGAAGCTTCGTATAATTTATCAATAATTTCAGGGTCAACAAGCGCATTCATTTTCATGATGACATAGGCTTCCTTCCCTGCTTTCTTGTTGCGAATTTCAGCTTCAATCATTCGGATAATGGAAGACCTTAAATTAATTGGAGCCACCAGAAGTGTGTTGAACTTATAATTTTCAGGCTTAAAGTCGGCGATTAATTTGAAGACCTTATTTATTTCATTTGTGATTTTGGCATTGCTTGTTAAAACAGAATGGTCGCAATAAACTTTAGCTGTATCGCCATTGTAGTTACCTGTACCGACATGAGCATATAATTTTACACCATTTTTTTCCTTTCTTGAAATAAGGCATAATTTACAATGCACCTTAATACTTGGAATAGTAAACAGAACAGTTGCACCGGCTTCTTTAAGTTTGTTACTCCAGTATATATTGTGTTCCTCATCAAAACGCGCTTTAAGTTCCATCATTACAGTGACTTTTTTACCGTTTTTAACAGCATTGATAAGCGCATTAACGACATTTGAATTTTCGGCTACACGGTATAAGGTCATTTTAATACTTTGCACATCCGGATCGATAGCTGCTTGACGCAACATTCTGATGATATAGCTAAAAGGCTGGTAGGGATTAGAGATGAGAATATCCTTTTGGCGAATGGCATTGAACATAGTTTTTGCTTTATCCAGTTCGGGAATATAGAGCGGTTCCATACTTTGGTATTTCAAATCCGTTTTCTTGATATCCGGAAAACCAATGAAATCGCGGAAGTTGTGATACCTCTGACCAGGAATGAGTTCATCCTTGGATAAAGTGAGCTTCTGATAAATGAACTTTATGAAGTCATCGGGCATTTCCTGATCGTAAATCAGACGGACAGGCTGACCTCTTTTTCTTTGATTGAGAGAGCGCTGCAGTGAATCCATGAGGTTGGAAGAGATATCATTATCCAGATCAATCTCAGCATCACGGGTCAGCTTAATGGTATATGCCTCGAAAACATTGTACTCGAAACTCGAGAATACCACATCGAGGTTACATCTGATAACATCATCAATAAACATCATGTAAGTGGTATTGCCTTGTTTTGGTAATTGAAAAAACCGTTTTTTAACTTTAGTTGGCAAAGGAATTAAGGCATATTTCTTTTGCTTGGTAATGCTGTTACTTAGCTTACAAGCCAGATATACTGTATTATCTCTCAGAAAGGGAAATGGTTTTCTTTCATCGAGAATCAGAGGGAAAATGGTATTGATGATTTCCTCTCTAAAGTATTTTCGAACGTCCAGTGATTGCTGAATATTTAACTGTTTTTCATTTACGAAGTAGACATTTTTAGCTTTAAACTCTTCCAGCAATTGGTTATAGATATTATTAAATTTAACCTGTTGGATAACGACTTTGTTGTATATATCCTGCAGTGTTTCTTTTATTTCTCTTTTATTGATATCGCGGTTGACAGAGCTTTTCAGTTGCAACATTCTCTTGTTGGTGGCCACTCTGACACGAAAAAACTCATCGAGGTTAGAAGAGAAAATCCCTAAAAACTTGAGTCTTTCAAGCAAAGGCACATTGGTATCATAGGCTTCCTGCAGCACCCTGTCATTAAAGGAGAGCCAGCTCAATTCACGGTTAATTAATCTTTTCTTTTTTGCCATTAGTTCATATTCAGCTTAACATACACCGGCAGATGGTCGCTGTAGCCATTCAGCCAATCCTCGCCTCCAAAAGTTCTCAAAGGATAGCCTTCGTATTTGCCTTTCTGCAGCATCCAGGCTTCCTTTTTTATTCTCAGCGACTGTTCCTGATAGTCGGTACCCTTGCCATCCAGCAAAGCTTTACTCAGAATAATCTGGTCGAGACGTTCCCAATGGCCTCTGAATCTATAGGACCCTTCCCCATCCTTAAGTTCGAACATTAGATTTTGAAGCATGCAAGAAGCGCATTTGCTGCGAGATAAGGCACCAATACCCTGAGTCATGCTTTTGTCCCAGGGTTGGTCATTAAAATCGCCCATAACGATGACCCTGCTCATAGCATGACATTTCGAATTCAGGATAGATTTAACCACCAGACCTGCATCTATTCTGTTTTGTTCACTTTCTGCCTTTCCTTCCCTTCTGGATGGGAAATGGCAGACTATTGCAACAAGTGTATCATTGTTTATTTGCGATTTTAATTTAACATAGAGTATATCGCGAGTTCTGTCACTAGTATCCCGAGACATCACAACCTTGAAATTTTGCGCTTCCAGGACTGTGAATTTTTTGTGATTATAGGCCAAAGCCACATCAATTCCCCTTTCATCTTCAGAATCGAAATGGACAATTTTAAAATTATTTTTAAGACCTTTTGTTTGCAGAAGATCAGCGAAAGCCAATTGACTTTCCAGTTCGCAGACACCTAAAATATCAGGGGCACTACCGTCAACCATATCGGTAATAACCTTATTCATATTTTTTAGTTTGATTTTATAGCGTTCGTTGGTCCACTTGTATTTACCATTGGGTGTAAAATCATCGTCATTGTGCGATGAGTCGTCTATGGTATCAAACAAATTGTCCAGGTTATAGAAGGCACAAGAAACCGATTGGGTATCCGAATCTAGGTTTTTTACCCCACAAGTAAATGATAAACAGAAGCTAAACCCTATGAAAACAATATATTTATTCATCCTTGTATACAGAACTGCAAAGTACGTGAATTAACGGTTTAATTAGATATTAAGTTATTTATAAGTGTCCAAATTTCAACATTTAAAATGTTAGTAATCTATTATTTTTAATTAGGTGTTTTTAACTACTTTTGCAGCCCATTTAAACCCATGACATTAATCAAATCAATATCGGGATTTAGAGGCACTATTGGAGGTGTTCCTGACGAGAATCTTACACCAATAGATGTTGTTAAATTTTCATCAGCGTATGGCGAGTGGATTCGCAGTGAGGGCAAGGGCAAATTGATAGTGATAGGCAGAGATGCCAGGCTATCGGGCCGTATGGTTTCGGATTTGGTTTCAGCAACCTTAACTGGTATGGGACTGGATGTATTGAATTTAGGCTTATCTACCACCCCTACAGTTGAAATGGCTGTTATGATGGAGAAAGCGGCAGGCGGTATCATTTTAACTGCCAGTCACAATCCTAAACAATGGAATGCTCTCAAAATGCTCAACAGCAAAGGAGAGTTTATTTCAGCTGAGGAAGCAGGAAAAGTTTTGGAGATTGCCGAAAAACAGCAATTCGAATATGCCGAAATCAATGCCCTTGGCAAATATTCGGAAGACAACACTTATATCCAAAAGCACATCGATGCTATATTGAAATTACCATTGGTAGATGTTAAAGCCATTGCTGAGAAGAAGTTTAAAATAGTGGTGGATGCAGTTAATTCATCAGGAGGTTTTGCTGTACCTATGTTGTTAAAAGCATTGGGAGTAGCCGAAATCATAGAATTAAACTGTGAACCAACAGGACAATTTGCGCATAATCCTGAGCCGTTACCGGAACATTTAACCGAATTATCATCGACTGTAAAATCCAAGAAAGCACATTTAGGTATATGTGTCGATCCGGATGTTGACCGTTTGGCACTGGTTGGAGAAGATGGTGCAATGTTTGGAGAAGAATACACACTTGTAGCAGTTGCAGATTATGTATTGAAGCATCATAAGAAAGGCAATACCGTTTCCAATTTATCATCTACCAGAGCATTAAAAGACATCACTGAAAAAGCAGGTGGTAAATATTCTGCCAGTGCAGTTGGAGAAGTGAATGTTGTAACTATGATGAAGGAAACCAAAGCTGTAATCGGAGGAGAAGGCAATGGAGGTATTATTTATCCTGAACTGCATTATGGTCGTGATGCCATGGTTGGTATAGCCTTATTCCTTACATCACTGGCAAAGTCAGGCAAATCCTGCACAGCATTGAGAATGTCTTTTCCGAATTACATTATATCAAAAAACAAAGTTGACTTAACCAAGGACATCAATCCTGATTTGGTATTGGAAAAGATAAAAGAGAAGTATAAAAAGTTTCCAATCAACACAGTTGACGGTGTTCGTATCGACTTTGATGAAGAGTGGATACATTTAAGAAAATCGAATACTGAGCCCATCATTCGTATTTATGCAGAGAGCAAATCGGAGACAACGGCCAGGAATCTTACCATGAAAATCATCAAAGATATCGGAGAGATAGCGAACCGATAATCTTTAAACATACAAGAATATGTCATTACAATGCGGAATAGTAGGTTTGCCAAACGTAGGTAAATCAACACTCTTCAATTGTCTGAGCAATGCCAAAGCCCAGGCAGCCAATTTTCCATTCTGTACCATAGAGCCCAATGTTGGCGTTATTACAGTTCCGGATGAACGTTTACACACTTTAACTGAGATAGCCAAACCACAGAACATAGTACCGGCAACTGTAGAGATTGTTGATATTGCAGGTTTGGTAAAAGGAGCCAGCAAAGGCGAAGGATTAGGCAATCAGTTTTTAGGCAATATCCGCAGCACCAATGCTATTTTGCATGTGTTGAGATGTTTTGAAAATGACAACATCATACACGTGGATGGTTCGGTAGATCCAATCAGAGACAAAGAGATTATCGATACAGAATTGCAGTTAAAGGATTTGGAGAGTGTTGAGAACCGTTTGTCAAAAGTGCAGAAACAAGCCAAGGCCGGAGACAAGGAAGCTGCTAAGGTGATGGATGCCTGTGAGAAGTACAAGGCACATTTATTAAAAGGATTGAACATTCGCACCATTCCGGATATAACAGAAGAGCAGAAAGAATTGACAGCCGATATGCATTTACTGACCGACAAGCCGGTATTGTATGTTTGCAATGTAGACGAGAAAAGTTTACCTGAAGGCGAAGGCAACAAGTGGGTGGCGCAAATCAGAGAGATGGCAGCCAATGAAAATTCAGATGTGATGGTGATATGTGCAGCGGCAGAGGCAGAGATAGCAGAGTTGGAAGATGCAGAAGAGCGCGCGATGTTTTTAAGTGATTTAGGGTTAAAGGAAAGTGGCGTTGCCAAATTGATAAAAGCAGCATACAAGATTTTGAATTACATCACGTATTTTACTGTTGGAGAAAAAGAAGTGAGAGCCTGGACAATAACAAATGGCATGAAGGCACCGCAGGCAGCCGGGGTGATACACAGTGATTTTGAGAAAGGGTTTATCAGAGCAGAGGTTATTAAGTTTGACGATTATGTCAAATACAAGACTGAGGCAGCGATAAGAGAGGCAGGCAAGATGGGTGTAGAGGGCAAGGAGTATGTAGTAAAGGATGGGGATTGCATGCACTTTAGATTCAACGTATAAAAAAATTAATTTTTTTTTAATAAGGTGTTTGAAAAGACGTAACAAACGATTACTTTTGCACCACCTTTAACAAAAGGGATGATTCCGTAGCTCAGCTGGTAGAGCATTACACTTTTAATGTAGTGGTCCTGGGTTCGAGTCCCAGCGGGATCACAAGAAATGAAGCCGACGATGTCGGCTTTTTTTATGCCCCAAAAAGACGCGCCGAAAACACTTTTTCGAGTGCGGATTTGAGGGATCAAGTCAAAAAGGATCAAGTCAAAAAGGTGTGGGGTAGGCATATAATTTGGCAAGTCTAAAGAGGAATAAATTTACATCCCTGACGCCTCTATGATGTGCTCTGAAGGCTTTAATTTTGGCGTTAAAAGCTTCTGCAGATGCGTTTGTACTCCCATTATCGAAGTAATTGATGATGTTTTTATAGTGTAAATTTATTGTTCGGGATATTGTATTAAAGGTCTTGAACCCTGACTGCTCTACCTTCTCACACCATTTTGCAAGCCTTGTT
>CAUJCT010000015.1 GCA_963169345.1 Bacteroidota bacterium | reverse complement strand
GGATTAAATCTAAAATTTGGCGAAGTACTGGTTTGTTATTATTTTTGGTTCGTTTGAATAGGCCCATTGCGGTTCTGGTGGTACATTGCCAAAATAAGGCTTATTCAAACTTTTTCAAAAAAGTTTCGGATAGTTGTGATAAGTTTAATAAAAACAGCTACAATCAAAAGCACTTCACAATCGGCTGCTGATTTCAGATTGCCATTTATGCACATTGCACTGAGCTCTTGCCGTTTGCTATAGTCACAGAAATTAATTATATTGTATTACTTTTTAATGTCAAACACACTCAAGTCAATTCGATTCATATTATTGATTGCAGCAATTGTATGTTCATCGTGTACAAACGAAAAGAAACTAAGAACTTTCGATCCTTCATATGAAGAATTTTTATCGTTATTTACTACCCGACAAGTTGCCATATTTACCTGTGAGGGAAATTCAGACACTTTTATATTTCATCCGCTTATGGAGCACTTTGAAAAAGTCAGACAGATAGAGCGCGGGAATTATGAGGTCTGTTCTAAAACTGTTGAGTACGAATTAACAACAGGCAGTTATCATTCCGGAATGTTAAATGGAAGACAAGCTTTTTTCAGAGTAAGCAATTATTCTTACAGTGATAAAACGAGTGCTTATCTGCATTTCTTAGAACTAGGCTATTACGAAGATAAAATCGATTCTTGCTTTGGGGCCGATTCCGTAATTTTTGACAGATCTATGGCACGTGACTCATTTACGATAATTAACAAAGACTATTGTATTAATAACTTTGTATTTAAAAAAGGAAAAGGAATACTTGAATTTATGGATTGCAGGGGACAGGTTTGGAAACGAAAGTAAATTAGTTATAATGTCGCAGCTATCGATTGCAACTTATAAACCCATAAATTAAGTTTTGAACTATAATGTCCAAAAGCCAGCATTCAGTAATTCGCAAACTTTTGCCGGTCACTTTTAATGTCGAGAGCACAAAAAGAACTTGAAAGTAGAATTGTTACCGGTAATTTGAATAGGATTCCAAAATGAGTGGATAGCTGTGACTGACAAATATCCTTTTTGGGATAATTTTTAAATCCAGGACTTGAAACGAGAGCAAGGTTATGTCAATGCGGGCTTCAAGTATAATTTGGTACCATATTTAATAGGTGCATCATTTTACAAACTTTTGGGCATTACATAAAATAAATGTATTCAAATATCCGTTTTTGTACTTTAGAAAACACATTAGCTTTAATAGTTAAACTTAACTCAATAACTCTATAAAATGATACAACTAAAATTATTTACCACAATTGTCATTATGACAAGTATGCTGGCTTGTGAACCGCCAGTGACTTTTACTGAACCACAACCAGCGGACACAGAAAATTTATTAAAGTTCCCCGATCGCTTACATGGTCAATACTTAAGTCTTACAGACAGTTCAGTTTTGGTAATTGGAGACAAATTAATTCAGAGGATTTACGACTTTGAACAAAAAATTCATTCTTTGCAATTGGATAGCAATTCAAAACTATCTGGAGACACTGTCATAAATCTAATAACAGGAACAAGAGAATTTGTTAAACGTGATGGTGACAGCATATTAGTTCGTATTCATTACATAGACACATTGTTTCAAATGGACTACGACAATGTTGTCAGGAAATACAAAGGTTATTATTTTTTAAACAAACGTTATGACAAAGAAAGCTGGGAAGTGAAGAAGCTAGAATTTTCAAAAGGTAAACTGCTTGTTAGCCGTATTTCCACAGAGCTTGAAATTGACAAACTAAAAGAAATTACTGAAGCTCCTGCTGACACTATCCCTCCTTATAAATTTACGGCAAGCAAAAAACAGTTTAAAGAGTTTGTAAAAAACAACGGATTTTCTGAAGGTGAAACATTTGTTAGACTGAAGTAAATGTCCATTAACAAAGCTTTGCCAAAATAAGGAATTCAGGTGTTTACCAGTGCAGGGGAACAACATTTAAATCTTGAATTAAATACACAAAGCGCTATTCAGAATCTGCTAATACAAAATTAACTCAGAAAATTTTGTTATTTACGTATAAATTACATATATTTGTACGTATAATGATTGCGATATGGATACTAAATTAACATTAAAGCTTGACGAAAATGTTATTGAAAGAGCTAAAAAATACGCTTCAATCAAGAAGATTAGTCTTTCAAGGCTAATTGAAAGTTATTTAGATTCGATAACACTCGATGATAAAAATACTGATTTTGAGATTTCTCCCTTTGTAAGAAGTATCTCAACCGGCAAAAGTTTGTCCGACAACAGAGATTGGAAAGAATTGAGAAGAGAATATTTAGATCACTTGGATAAAAAATACAAATAAATGCAGAAGGTATTTCTTGACACCAATATAGTGATTGACTTTCTTGGAGAGAGAAAAGGTTTTTATGATTTTAGTGCAAAAATTTTAACATTAGCAGACAAAAAGAAAATCAAGGTTTATACCTCACCAACTTCAATTTCGAATTGTTATTATATTTTATCAAGACATGAGAACTCAAAAAATGTTCTCGAAAAAATCAGAAAGTTTAAATTGTTATGTGGCATTTCAGTTATGAATGATGAAGTGATTGAAAAAGCTATAAATTCAGATTTCAAGGATTTCGAAGATTCAATGCAATATTTTAGTGCTCTTGAAACTAATTGTGATATTATAATAACCCGAAATCAAAAAGATTTTAAAAATGCTTTAATTCCCGTCATGAATCCTGAAAGTTATCTAAACACCTTCAAAAAATAACCGGAAGTGGTTTAATATTTGGGAATATTTTATAAAACTAATTTAGATTTATAAATATTTATTAAACATGAGCACTTTTAAAACGAAACACAATCCAATTATTCCTGTTGGCCGATCATTGTTTTCTATATTTTTTTAAGAAATTTTAGTCGGACAATTGTAAGAAAAAAGATAAATTTGAATGTAAAACAGTCTTAAATAAAGCCTGATAAAATTATTTGCTTTTGTCTTATAAATCAAAAACCAACGCAATGATTATTCATATAAGGACTTTTTTCTTTCCAAACCAATATTATTACAAATATGATCTGTCAAAGGAATTAATAGTCTCAAAGTTAAATGATGTTTTTAATAGAAAGTGGAATTTGTTTGACAGCAATAACTTAGAGGGCGAATTTATACATAAAGAAACTTTTGTATTTCGAATGAAATCTGCTGCATTTAAAACTGGGTTAATAGGAAATTCTTCAATGACAGGTTACATAAAGGAGATTGGCAATGGGCAAACAGAAATTAATTTGAAGCTTAAACCATACATTGGATTGTATATAACGTTTATTTTATTTGTAGTTTCTAGCTTGGTATATTTATATAATTCATTAGATATAGGCTCTATATTGTACACACTTTTATCTTGTTTATGGCTTATTGGTGGACCCTTATTATGTATTTGGATTTCAACTGTTCAAAACGAAGCACTAATGCAGAATTATATAAAATATTTGGATAAAATGCTTAGAAAAAATTAATTGCCACTAACAAAAACATTTCACAAATAGCTATTGATTTCAGATTGCCATTTATGCATGAGGACACTTTAATTTATTCTTTATTGTGACCAAAAATATTACAAACTGGAGAGTATTATTTTATACATTAGCATGTTTTCCCTGGGCATTTGCTGTAACAATCATATTGTTTTATTTGAAATCGGAAATTGAATTAGGCAATTCCCCACTGTATGCTCAGATTGATCCTGTAAGTCTCAGTTCGTACCACGAATTTGAACCATACATTCATTTAACTTTTAGTTTATGGATTTATACATTTTTAGGTTGGCTTGTAGTTCTGATTCTTTACTTTTATAGTATTAAGAATAAAATAGATTGGATGCCTGTAATCGTCAGCAGCATTGGACATTTTATTGCTCTTGTTTTGATGTTTTCAACTATTTTTGAATGGTACTTGGATTAAATGTAAAACCAATTTAGATTTATAAATATTTATTAAACATGAGCACTTTTAAAACGAAACTCAATCCAATTATTCCTATTGGCCGATCATTGTTTTCTCTTGTTTTAATATTATTCCTGGTTTTGTCTTTTGGTTTTATGGCAGATACCTATCAAAAGGAAGGCTTTGAATCAGCTATTGGTTCATCTTTATTGATTTTGTTTTTTGGAATGTTGTTTTATATGTTTTTTTCAGCTCTTTTCAGAAATACCAAATCTTATATTATTCAAGATGAATGTATAATAGTGAATGATTATTTTGGTTTTAAATCGGGAAAAATAGATAAGTCAGACGTTATGGGTTTTAGCACTTCACATGTACATTATAATTTTAGCAGAGAGCCCCAGATTATTATTTACATTAAAGATGGCACTAAATTTCAATTGACTCGATTTGAATATTTCAACTTTAAAGAAATTAAACCTGCGCTTAGGAAACGCCATTACCGTTATTTCGGATTTGAACCTTATGTATGGAAGTGGTTCAATAGCAGGAGTTTCCAATTTGATTAGACCTTATATTTTGATTGTTCACTCAGCTTTAATCGTAACGGCAAATTATATTCAATTGCAATTAAGCAGGAATGGCTTTCCTTATAAACATATTAATTTTTAGAAGAGTTTTAATTATGTAGACTCCCTAAAACCAAAAGCAAAACTATGAACTATATTTACAACCTGTCGAAGAAAGCAGCCACGTACCCTATCTAATTCTGACTATTCATAACAGATATTGAATATTAATATATTTTGAATTTGGAAAATGTTATCTAATTAGCTAACTTTGCAAGGTGGGGGAGATAGAGAATTCGGGAAATATTATACTACAAAAATATTACCTCGAATTTTTTAACAAGCTGAAACCAGAAGTTAAGAGAAAATTTAACTGGACTTTGCAACTCATTGCTACATTAGATTATGTTCCGGAAAAATACTTCAAGCATATTTCAGGCTCGACAGGACTTTTCGAAATCAGAGTTGAAGTTGGGTCTGATATATACAGAGTGTTCAGTTTCTTTGATTAGGGAAGTATTGTAATCCTGGTTAATGGTTTCCAAAAAAAGACGCAGAAAACCCCTAAAAGTGAAATAAATTTGGCAGAAAAACTGAAAAAACAATACTTCGATGAAAAAAGTAAATAAACATCTGACCTCCTTCTCAGATCATCTTGACAAGCAATACGGAAAGAGAGGAACTGATAAGCGTGAAGAATACGAAGAAGGCTTTGAAGCGTTCAAAATCGGGGTTATGCTTCAAGAATTGCGAAGAGAGCAAGGAATGACTCAAGAACAACTTGCTGAGAAATGTGGAACAACAAAAACATATATTTCACGAATTGAAAACAATGCCAGTGATATCAGACTATCCACTCTCATGCGGATTATTCGAGAGGGATTTGGCGGACATTTAAAGTTATCGGTTGATATTTAAAAATGTGAACAAATTAATATATATCAAAATGGTCTGTGATTTCAGTGTATTTGATCATTGATTTTTTCCGGTATCAAAAACCTACGAGCGATAACTTTATTAATTATTAGTAGGTTTGTGATATTGAGGCGGAGTACAGTGGTATTTGGGAAATAAACACAAATTATAGAAATTAATTCTTATTGAAAACAATGAAAAATTTAGTACTGATAGTTGTTCTGACTTTCGTTAATCTTCAAAGTTCAATTGCTTGCACTTGTGGACCAGAAGAAACTATTAGCGCTGCTGTAAAATATTATGACGTTATTTTTAGCGGACAAGTTATTTCAGTTTCCTATGAAACTAACCAGGACAGCATTGGTTATTTGATAATTGGTGACACAAGCAACTTTAACCCTAAATGGATAATTTCTCCAACAGCAGTGATTAAAATTAAGTTAGACAAAACCTATAAAGGGCAACTGACCACCGATACAATCACTATTTTAACACCAATGGGTGGAGGGAGTTGTGGTTATGACTTCAGTATAGGCCGGAAATATATTGTATATGCAACAATTTATGATGAGCTTGTAGTCTATAGCCAAGTCAAAAAGCGATCAATTAATAACAATACATTTTGGACAAATGAATGCACAAGGACCAGAGAATGGAATTTGACGGAAGAAAATGAAATTATAAAAGAGACAATTCCGGATAAATGAACACTTCTGCTATTTCAAAATATTTAAAGCGAAACTCGAGATTTGTCTATTTTTACTATGCCCCAATAAATCTGAATAAAACGGTTTTAATTGACTTCTAATAAACAAAAGTTAATCTTTTAATACGCAACTATATAGTTGTTAAATATTGGTAAAAATAATTAAAAAACAACTAAAAAGTTGTTTCTTTGTTTGAAATGTTCTAATTTTGTCATCTAATGTTGAGGCATGATTAATGAGGAGGATGTTGAAGCATTTTTGAATGACTTCAAAGAGAAAATGAAATTATGGGATGTGCTTTTCCGTGACGACAGAGGTAAAAATATACAAGCTTTACTGGAATTAGAAATTACACCCATAGAAAGAATTGCAATTTTGCAAACACTTGAAGCTAAAGATTACAGTGAAGGTCCTTTAGTTGAAAAACTTTATGGTAGTTCTGATATGTGGGTGTTTGGAAAAGCTGTAAAAAAGAAAGACGTGTACATCAAAATTACAATGGGAACGATGGGTAGCGGTGTTATTTGCATCTCATTTCACTTGGCACAATACAAAATGAACTATCCTTTTAAATAATAGAATATGAAAAGTCCAATTACAGGAAAAGAAATGAAATTGATCCGAGAACGCAGAGCTATGGATTTTAGAAAGGAAACATTTGAAATAGTATTTCATTATTACAAATGTGAGGATAGTGGAGAGCAATTTACCAATACTCCGTTAGATGAAGTGAATTTAAATCAGGTTTATAATCAATACCGAGATAAATATAACATACCTTTTCCGGATGAAATTCTTAGAATACGCGAAAAGTACGGCTTGTCTGCAGTCAAGATGTCCGAGATTTTAGGTTTTGGAGTTAACAGTTACCGTCAGTACGAAGCCGGTGAAATGCCCAGCGTTGCAAATGCCAAATTGATACAACTGACAGATGATCCGAGGAAATTTATGGATATGGTAAATTTATGTGGTAGTCTGGATGAATATGTAAAAATGAAATACATTCAAAAAGCACAATTATTACTTGAAGAGTTGAATAGAAATGCTTTTAAATTGAATTTTAAATCCTATTTATTAGGTAATCATTTAGCTGATATTTATTCAGGATACAGAAATCCAAATTTTGAAAAGCTGACCGAAATGGTCGTTTATTTTTCAGAACATCTGAATCCATTCAAAACCAAGTTAAACAAACTCCTGTTTTATGCCGATTTTTTAATGTTTAAACATACCTGTTTTTCAATTAGTGGCGTGCGTTATAAAGCGATTGATATGGGGCCTGTACCCAATAATTTTCAAAGCATATTCGAATACATGGTCAATAACAACGATATAGAAGTATTAACTACAGAATTTCCGAATGGTTATGCAGGCGAACAATTTAAACCCAGAAAAGGCAGAAAGTTTAATCCGGATATTTTTACCGAAAATGAATTGAATACATTGGCCATTGTTGCCAATGCTTTTAAGAAAATCAGCTCCAGTGACATCATTCAGTTGAGTCATTTAGAACAAGCCTGGAAAAATAACGAGAAAGAAAAAAAGATTATCAGTTATGAATACGCATTCGAAATGATGCAGATTTAATTTATTCAAACAACCTTTAGAATGCAGATACTTTCAACAATTTAGCTTACAATTAAAGCTTGTATAAATATGAATCGATAAATATCTTTGCGATATAACTAAAAAACTAAAATCAACTATGAAGAATAAAGCAAACAAAATTGCCAACCTCACGCTTGTGTTTGGAGTTTTGTTTTTAACAAACTACTTTCTAAGAAATTATTGGATAGAGAAACTATGGATTTTATTTGCTTTGCTTTTAGTCCTTTTTGGTCTGGCTTTTATGATTTATTTCTTTTCAGCGATCTTTCGAAAAAATAAACGGGGAATTTTAATCGGTGTACTTGTAATCGGGACAGTTTTTCTAACAGAACTATACAACGTCGATAAGAATAAAAACAATGCAATTTTAAAAGCTACTCTCATGGATGATTTATCTGCTATTCATTTAACTCTGAACGATGACAGCACATTTGAAGTAATTGCTTCAACAATATTAAATGAAATTACTTTTAAAGGAAATTACCAACTCATAGATAATAAAATAATATTCAAAGACCGGCCATACGACAATGAATTTATTCCGGATACTTTATACATTCAAGGAGATAAAATTGTATTTCAGTTTGACAAAGATGGAAAAGCCATTACAAACTTTGCTTCCTATTTTAAAATTCATCAAAACGAATTAGATAGTGCGCAGCGGCTTGAAATGAAGACACACGATAACAAAGAGAATAAATAAACCAATGAAAAAAAAATCAAATCGTTTCCTATTTTCAAGTATAGTATCCAAGCAGAATTTGATGAAAAACTTTGCAGGATATTTAAGGCATTTCAACTTCCATTTGGGTAATTCCTTTTAATTTTTTTATATTTATACGCTATTAATTTATGAAGACATTTCTCATTTTGAGTTTCTTGGTCATTGCCTGTAGTGCTGCACCAAATCATAATTCAAACAAAGATATGGGCGCCGATTCTTCGCAATCTATGAACAGGATCTTAGCGGAAGATGTTAAATATGCTGTTGATTCGACGTTTGGTATTGAAAATTCGCCGGATGGAATTGCGCTTAAATTCATCAATGCTTATGTAGAACATTGCAACAATAACGAAGATTCAGTTGGAATAATGGAATGGGTGAATAACTGCAAAATGACTACGCCTTTATTCAATGAGGATTTAAAAAGAATTCTGGACGAGGCTTATAAAGCAGATCCTGAAATGGGGCTTGATGTCGACCCGATTTTCAATGCTCAGGATTATCCTGAAAAAGGTTTCGAATTTGTGTCATTTGACAAGAAGTCCTTGATGGTTATGTTAAAAGGCAAGGATTGGCCCGAATACAAGTTGAAAGTACAGGTTGGGTTTTTAAACGGATATTGGCTGGTGAATGGCTGCGGGATGATTTATATGTTTGGTCAATAATCATGATTGAAATCCTGTTATCTTCATAGTCAATAACATTTTTCATTTTCAGGTACATTTGTATCAATACAACTCTTTTTATTAGCCAATAAATCATCTCTAAATGATTCTTATTAAAAGACAATATATCAAATTTTAAATAACTTGAAGGGAGATTGTCAATAAGGATTTTTAATTTAAATAATGTCGATAAATTTGGCAACTCAGCAAATTAATCTCCAACTATATGTTGTTTTTAAAAGCTTTTACAAATATTTTCGCGTAAAAGTTTTTGTTTGTGATATTGTTTGATTTTTCACAAATGAATGGATAAAATATTAAGAAATTTCTACGACTATGAGTGAGGAAAAAATTTATACATTCGACGCCAATACCGAGGCTTCTAATCCTGGTAACGTTCGCATCAATCCTTTGGTTTGGATAAGGTATAATCCAATTAAACCCATATATATGATTATTGGTTTACTGGTGACAGTTTGGCTGGCATTAAGCTTTTCATTTTGGTTCTTTATTCTCACTGCCATTATTCTTGTGCTTAAGATTATTTACTGGAGGAGATTGTTCGAGCATTTTAAACATGGAGATTCGAATGGTGGTATAATTATTTCTACTAATCCAATGCTGGTGGCTGTTACTACTGATCTAACCATGGGCGAAGGGGAATTTCCGGTTATAAAAATTATTGAATACAAAGGAAAAGGCAGAGTAGGAGACAGAATAGGTACTGTTGCTTTGTATTATCGTTCAGTTGATCCTAACTTACCGCATTGGGCCGATTTCAATCCACTGCCAGTCAATTATGTTTCAAATGATTTATTTAAAATGGATCAAATCGTGAGAAGTTATGACTCTGCACAATGGATACAGATAGAATCGAGAATGGAAGGTATTCAACAACCTTATGAAACCGGTTTGTATCACATTTATGAGGAAAACAGCGATTGGGAGAGGTGAGTAGTGCACATTGTATCTTGAAGCTGGCTTAAGATATATAATAAGCGCGAATTGGTAGAATCGAAATTAGGATGACGCTAATTTCTGAGGGGTTGATTACAATGATTTGGATTTATAATCCAGTATAAAATGATCTATAATCTAGTCCATTATTCAAGTAACGACATCAACTATAAAGAATTTCTATTCTCAAACTTGAAATCGCTTGGCGAATATGTTTGAATACCAGCTGATGTAGAAGTTACCATTAAAAAAATATCAAATTATGCTTTAAAAATGTTTCTATATATGGAAACTATTAATATCTTTGTATCGTGAAATAAGCGGGTGTAGAATGAGGTTTTTTGAGACAGAATTTTTGGAAGATGCGGAGGATTTTTTATCTCGATTAAATGAAAAAGCAGTTAGAAAAATTATATACAATATAGATCTTGCTGAGCAGACAAATGATCCTAAGCTTTTCAAGAAACTACAAGAAGAGATTTGGGAATTTAGGACACGTTATGCCGGATTACAAGTCAGATTGCTTGCATTTTGGGATAGCACAGATATAAAAACAACCTTGTTTATAGCGACACATGGTTTTATTAAAAAAGTAGATAAAGTACCTGCAAGAG
The DNA here is from genome assembly GCA_963169345.1 of Bacteroidota bacterium. GTDB lineage: Bacteria > Bacteroidota > Bacteroidia > NS11-12g > UBA955 > JABMMZ01. Next base: position 37,098 of record CAUJCT010000015.1, on the reverse strand, counting down.
AGATTGAAAGAGCAAAAAAATTGAGAGACAAGTACTTTGGCAATAAATAAAGAATGATAGGAATATGAAAAACAAGAATTTTAAAACATATACACTTGCAGAGTTAAAGGATAAGTACATCGGCAAGCTTGGCTCAAAAGAGCGCGAAGACTACGAATATGAACTTCGAATGGACATATTAGGGAAAATGATTAAAGCTGTCAGGCAGGAGAGAAACCTTACACAAGAAGAACTTGGGCATTTGATAGGTGTTCAAAAAGCTCAGATTTCTAAACTTGAAAGCAGTACCAATAGTGCAACAATTGATACCATTTTAAAAGTATTTAAGGCACTTAAAGCAGAGATAAGCTTTCATGTTAAGCTCGAAGATAAATTCGTTAAGCTGTCCTAATAATTCAAGTTTCCGTATTAATCAAATCATGAATTTTTATTGTTGAGCAAGTGAGTAATGTTCGTAAAATTCATGGCATATTTTATAAGTTTTACCGTTATTCTTGTATTTTACTTTTGATTTAAATTTATCGGAGAACCTCAAACAATGACACTAATACTCCTCTCTATTGCTTCCATAATCTTGTTACTACTCACATTTAAAAGGGGAAACAAGAAAGCAATAATCTTTTTTATGGGGTTGTTTGCCGGAATAATGCTTACCTGGGTGAATGTGTCCTGGATAAAGTTTATTGCCATGATTTTGTATATGTCCACAGCGCTGAGCATCTTTGTCGTTTATCTCAAAACAACTGAGCTCTCAGGCTTGCATAGGTTGACGGTAGTAATGGCTGCCTTCTGGACTTTTAGTATGCAGTTTTTTGCATTGATGAGCTGGCCTTATGTAGGAGCTTTGCGTTTTAGTTTGATTTTACCTGTAGTGCTTTATTTCATAAGTTTGTTAAGGGGGATATCTAAGAAAGATGAATTTGGCTTTCTGACTTTAATGATATTGGTGTTAATATTGAAGTACTTTAATAATTAGAGATGCGTATGTTAATCGCAGCGGAATCTCATAAACATCCCTCTGGGGCTTTGATATAGTAAGCATAAAATTTATCGAAATGGTAAACAACTTAACGACTTAACAAATAAACAACTAAACAATTCCCTAAGCCTTTCAGCAGCGCAGCGTCAGCTTTTCAGCAGCGCAGCTTTCAGCATATAAATATTCTCTGAAACCGCCATCCACCTGTCCCGTGCATACGGGAGCTGGGGCTTTGATTATCTAACATCTTTTAAGATTTTTGAAATTTCCGATAGTTTTTTGTGCATTCTGCTCTATTCTGCGTGTTTAGTTTGCGCAAGCAAACCCTTGGCTGCGGCAAAGGCTTCATATTTCTGTGCGATCAGCGTTTTCCATAGAATTCTGTGATCAACAAACGAATTTATTGAATGGTATCGCCACCCATTGATCTTTGATTTGTTTCAGCAGCGTAGCGTCAGCCCTTCAGCAGCGCAGCGTCAGCCTCTCCTTCACTTCTTCACCATAAAATACACACTCAGAAACAAAAAGACAAAACCTACTGCATGGTTCCATTTTAAGGGTTCTTTGAGATAGAAAACAGCAAAGAATATGAAGACAATGATGGTGATGGCCTCCTGTGTGATTTTTAACTGGTAGCCATTCATGCCTTCCAGTCTGCCTATGCGATTGGCCGGTACCATAAACAAATACTCTACAAAGGCTATGCACCAGCTCACTAAAATAACCTTCCACAAAGGGGTGTTCTCAAATTTTAAATGCCCGTACCAGGCAATGGTCATGAATATATTGGAGACCAAAAGTAAGGATATAGTCTTTATCATTGAATTTTCTTTAAACGGAGTTTGGATAAGTTTTGATGTATATCGCTTTTTGTTTCGCTGATTTTTAGTTTTGTGTTGATGTCTATTGGCGTCTGACTGTCTATCTCTTCATAGCGCTTCTCTAGTCCACTCAAATTGCTCTCCAGTATTTCTAAATACCCGACAATAGAATCAACGTATATTTGCGATATTTTATTCATGCGCTCATAAGCTGAAAACAGGTCATCTATCGTCAATCGACTATAGTCCATGTTCTTGTTTTTTGCTTTACCTGAAATTGTAATATAGATAACATGTGCTCTGCCCGGATCTATGGTATTTGCTGAGTCGTAAACCTGACTTTTTAATTCATCGTAAGACAATGGAGTTGAATCGACATACTCGTCTGTTCTGACTTGTTCTTGTTTCTTCTCAGTTTGATCAGCACTTGCATTTCCGCAGGCTGTGACTGTCAAACACATGCAGTAAATCACTATACGTTTCATAAGTGCAAAAAAAAAGTTGGATGCAATATCCAACTTTTAAATTATATTCTAAACAGATTGATTACTTCTTAAGGTTGTTTTCAACTTTAACTTTAGTTTCAGCAGCTTTGGCGTCCACTTTTTCACCTGCTTTTTCAACTTTCTCCATTACCACTTCTTTGATGGTTTGGCCACCTGCAGCGGCAGTAGAGTCGGTGGTATTGATAACTTCAGCAGCTTTTGCTTTAGCTTTATCTATTCCGGCCTGGTAAGTAGTACCAATAGCTTTGAAAGCATCCTGTACAGCAGTAAATGAAGCTTTAGAAGTTTCATCCAACTCTTCAACATTAACACCGGCAACCTGGTTTTGGAATTGAGCATTCAAATCAGCCCATTTAGCTGAATCGAAAGTAGTAGTAGTGTCGACGATGGCTTTGATAGAATCAACCCAGGTCGTAATCCCCTGAACCGCAGTTGCAGATTCAGACATTTTAGGCGCATTGCTGCAGGCTGCTGCAGCTAAAGATAGAACTGTTACAAAAATGAACTTTTTCATTACTGTTTCTTGATAAATGTTTGTGCAAAATTAAATTCGAAGTGAGATATTGCAAAACAATTTTTCAAAAAAGAATTTGGCATCTGGATTTCTGGATAATGCAGTTGAATACCTGAAAGGTGTTGGCCCTAAGAAAGCCGAAATCCTGCAGTCGGAGTTGGGTATTTTCAAGTACCGCGACCTGCTCTCGTATTTCCCTTTCAGGTTCATAGACAAATCGATGGTCAGCCGGGTTGTCGATTTATTTCCTGAATCAGGCAATGTACAACTGAGAGGACTGCTCTCCAATATTCAGGTGCAAGGTCAGCAGAAGTCAAAGCGCCTGACTGCCATACTCAGAGATGAGTCGGGGTTTATAGAGTTAATCTGGTTTAAAAACTACCAGTACATCCACAAGGTTTTAAAGGAAAACGAACGCTATACAGTGTATGGGAAAGTCAATTCCTTTAATGGAAAACTCTCCATTTCTCACCCTGAGATCAAGCTCTACTCTAAAGAGGATGATGTGAAGGAAAAGCCCATGGAACCTATCTATCCACTGACAGAGAAACTCAAGTCTGTATTTATGGATTCTAAGTTTTTCATGCAGTCGGTTGAACAGATTTTGCACCATCCCGAATTCGAATTACCTGAACATATACCTGACTCTGTTACTAAACCTCTCAAACTTCTTGAACGCAAATGGGCTTACTACTTCATGCATCTGCCTAAGGACGAACTGAGCAGAGCAGAGGCTGAAAGGCGCATCAAATTTGAAGAAATGTTCTCTCTGGCTATGCGTTCAGAGAAAAGCAAGGTCATACGTCATCTCGATGCCAATGGTATACCAATGAACAAATCAGGTCATCTGGTAAATGAATTTTATCACAACCACCTTGGTTTTGAATTGACAGATGCTCAGAAAAGGGTTATTAAAGAAATTCGCAAAGACATGGCAGCTAACAGTCGCATGAACAGACTGCTTCAGGGAGATGTTGGCAGTGGTAAAACAATTGTAGCTTTGTTTTGCATGCTGGTTTGCGTCGATAACGGCTATCAGGCTTGTTTAATGGCTCCAACTGAAATTTTGGCTACCCAGCATTTTCTGACGCTTAAGGATCAGCTGAAGGAAATGTCGGTGAATGTAGATTTGCTGACAGGTTCAAGCTCTAAGAAACACCGTCAGCAATTGCTGGAGAAGTTGCAATCAGGTGAACTTCAGATTCTGGTAGGTACGCATGCTTTAATTGAAGATGTGGTAGAGTTTAAGCAGCTTGGATTGGCAGTCATTGATGAACAGCATCGATTTGGTGTTGCACAGAGAGCCAAACTTTGGAACAAAGCCGGTAAGAAGCCACATGTTCTGGTAATGACCGCTACGCCAATTCCTCGTACTTTGGCCATGACCATTCACGGTGAATTAGATGTGTCGGTCATAGACGAATTACCCAAAGACCGAAAGCCAATTCGCACCATTCACAGAGAGGAAAAATTCAGAGGTGAAGTGATGAATTTTCTGAAAACTGAATTAATGAAAGGGCGTCAGGCTTATATTGTTTATCCTTTAATTGAGGAGTCATCGAAATTAGATTTAAACGACCTGATGACGGGTTATGATGTGGTTTGCAGTTATTTTCCGGTGCCACAATATCAAATCAGTCTGATGCACGGTAAAATGAAACCGGATGTCAAGGATTTTGAAATGAAGCGTTTTAAGGATGGCATCACTCAGATAATGATTGCCACGACGGTGATAGAAGTCGGGGTCAATGTTCCCAATGCTTCTGTTATGATCATAGAAAATGCCAATCGCTTTGGTTTGTCGCAATTGCACCAGTTGAGAGGCAGAGTAGGAAGAGGAGCCGAGCAAAGTTTCTGTGTGTTAATGACCAAGGATGAATTGAATTTTCCGGCCAAGAAACGCATCAAGACCATGTGTGCCACTAACAATGGATTTGATATTGCCAAGGTAGATCTCGAATTGCGCGGTCCGGGAGATATGTTGGGGACAAGACAAAGTGGTTTGCCTGATTTTAAATTACTGGATTTGGTAAAAGACGATGACATCATTGATTTGGCTAAACGGGCATCTGCTTTTGTATTGAAGGATGACCCGAATCTCACCAAGCCTGAGAACAGGGCATTGTTGCAGTATTTAATGGCGAATCAGGATGATTATTTCTGGGGGAGAGTGAGTTGAGTGATTGGTTTCGAAAGGAGATTGAGAGGTGGATCGCAGAACGGGGAAGGAACACGCAAAAAACACAGAATAGATTTTTTCCTTTGACACGGCAGGGGTTTGCTTGCGCAAACTGGGAATTCGCAGAATAAAATCATCGTCCTTCAAGTGTTTTGATTGAAGATAAACTTAAAGTCTATCGATATGCTATACGACTTAACAACTTAACAACTCAACGACTTAACAACATCCTCCCAACTTTTTTATAAACTATTCATAATTACTCTTATCTTTGCAACCCCAAATCAGTTCATAGAGTAAATGTTATCGCGCAGGAATATCCGAATCAAAGTTCTTCAACATCTATATGCTTTTCAACAACAGGACGCTAACTCCGTGCCTGCTTTTAACAAGCAAATGGATAAACATTTCTCTGATTACTACAAGTTTTATTACTTCTCACTCCGATTTTTAATCGACTTCGATACCTTTCTCGAAAGTGAAAGAGATATTGAAAAGGAAAAATACTTTCCCAATAAAACCCATATCCGAAATACGGAAGTCTTAAGAAGACTCGACTTTTTCAAAGCTCTTGAATCCAGCGAGGACTTTGTGGCAACTTGCGGTAAGTTACCATACGACTGGCGCAAGCACGGCGATTTGTTTGACAGAGTCTTTGTTGACCTGGTTCAGTACGAATTTTTTAAGGATTTTTCGGTGTTTGATCAGCCTAATGAAGACGTTCAGAAAGACTTTCTGGTCAATCTATACGAATTCTTATTCAATGAATTTGAGCTTTTCGACAATGCTATGGAAGATGAATACATTCATTGGGAAGACGATTCTGCCGATATTTTGAAAGCCGTTATTGGTACTATTACCAGTTTTTACGAAAAAAAGCGCCTCAAGATCGAAAGAATGGGAGAGAAGCAACTGGAGGATATTCAGTTTGGTTCGAAACTGTTTGAGAAATGCATCGTCAACCGCGAACAGCTCGACGAAGTGATATTGTCTAATACTGCCAACTGGGATTCGGAAAGACTGACCATCAATGATATGATCATGTTGAGAATGGCCTTGGCTGAGTTTCTCTATTTCGAGACCATTCCGCCTAAAGTGACCATTAACGAATACCTCGACATAGCCAAATCATACAGCACACCTAAGAGCCATCTTTTCCTGAACGGAGTGTTGGATAAAATCAGAATCGTACTATCTGAAAAAGGCCAGATAAATAAAATCGGCAGGGGATTGAAAAATGAATAATTACTTCTAATTTTGCATGGCAATTTTTAAGTGACTTATGAAAAATACCTTTTATCTATTAATTGTTACATCTTGTTTAGCCGCCTGCAGCAACAGTACTAAATCCGGTGTGGATGGCAATACTCAGAATGAATCCGGTACAAACAATCAGGAAATTCCTCAGGAATTGATAGAAAATAAAGCAACAGCAAGCGATCCTGAAGCTAAAGCAAGTGCTGGTCAAATGGCACAAATGACCTTCAAATCGCTGGAACACGATTTCGGCGACATACTTGAAAACCAAAATGTAGAAACAACTTATGAGTTTACCAATACAGGCAATGCAGATTTACTCATCAGCAATTGTCAGGCTGCCTGCGGTTGTACTGTGCCTGACTGGCCTCGCGAACCTATCGCTCCCGGTAAAGGTGGTAAAATTAAAGTGGTATTCAACAGTGCAGGTAAAGGCGGAATGAACAATAAAATTGTGACTGTTTACGCCAATATTCCTGAGAACCAAATCGAATTGAAATTCAAAGCAAACGTTAAAGCGCTAACAAAATAATATGCAGATTTTAGAAATATTCCTTCAGGGAAAAGGCAATGACATTCAAAGTACTGTCATTTTCATGGGTCTTATGATCATCGTGTTTTACTTCTTCATGATCAGACCTCAGCAAAAGAAAATGAGCAATCAAAAGAAATTTCTTGAAGGATTGAAAAAAGGTGACTTAGTAGTGACTACCGGCGGTATTCACGGTAAAGTGGAAGCATTTGATGGTGGTTCTACTCTTATCATCAACTCAGAAGGTACCCGCCTTAAAGTTGAAAAGTCTGCCATTTCTTCTGAATTGAGCGCACCTCTCAACAAAGCCTAGTCTTAGATGCTTCGTCTTGGCATTACCGGTGGCATTGGTAGTGGTAAATCTACTGTATGCAGAATTTTCGAATTCCTGGATGTGCCTGTCTATTATGCCGACCAGCGCTCTAAAGAACTGGTAAGCACTCAACCCGAAATCAGAAAAGCCATTGTTCACTATTTTGGAGAAGAAGCTTTTAAGGATGGTATTTACAACAGACCTTATATGGCTGGAATTGTCTTTAAAGACAAATCAAAACTCGAATTACTGAATGGTATCATACATCCTTTTGTATTAAAAGACTGGGATGAGTTTTGTTCGAAGTATGCCCATCTTCCTTACATCATTAAAGAAGCTGCTATTATGCTCGAAACTGAAAGCAGAAACTCTATCGACAAAGTTGCATTGGTATATGCCCCCAAGGAACTGAGAATACAGAGAGTTCTGGAAAGAGACCATACAGAGAAAGCTGCTGTCGAAGCGCGTATGAATATGCAAATGCCGGAAGAAGAAAAACTGAAAAAGGCAGACCTTGTTATTTATAACGATGGAGAACATTCACTCATTGAACAAGTTCTCAAACTCCATTCTCAACTCTCTGCAAGCTGATTCAAATACATTTTGACTGTATTGGCCATTCCAAACTCCAGTGCATCGCAAATCAAAGCATGACCTATGCTTACTTCGAGTAAGCCTGGAATGTTTTGAGCAAAATACCTGAGATTGTTTAAGTCTAAATCGTGGCCGGCATTAATACCCAGACCAGCAGCATTTGCCGCTATCGCAGTCTGGATATAGGGAGCAATTGCTTTTTCTTTATTCAGATGATAAGCACTTGCATAAGCTTCAGTATACAATTCTATTCGATCGGTACCGGTTGTAAGCGCTGAAGCAATCATGTCCGGATCAGGATTCAGAAAAATACTGCTGCGAATACCTGCACTTTTGAAACGAGCAATTACTTCTTTTAAAAACGACTGATGCACTTTGGTGTCCCAACCGTTGTTACTGGTTAAAACTTCAGGCGGGTCGGGAACCAGGGTGACTTGTGTAGGGCATACCTCGAGCACCATTTTAATGAAATCTTCGGATGGGTAACCTTCAATATTGTATTCGGTATTCACTACTTTCTTTAAAGCATATACATCATCAAAGCGAATATGGCGCTGATCTGGTCTTGGATGAATGGTTATACCATGAGCTCCGTAAGACTCAATTTTTTGGGCGTATGCCACAACATCCGGATTATTGCCACCTCTTGAATTGCGGATAGTCGCCAGTTTGTTAATGTTGACACTCAGTTTCGTCATAATCTGATCTGTATTTCTGCTCGTAAATCATGCGTGTTTGGTCCATCAATCGTATCCAATCCACTGCCTGATTCATTGGAGTTTTCGTATTGTAAGGCCGCAAATCTAAGTTTTATATTCAGCATCTTGTTCACATGATATTGAAACAAAGCATACACTTCAGTACCTCTGTTTTGAAATGACCGAACCGTAAAACTGTAACTCAAATCGTGTTCGTAAGCGTAGATTCGGGTATTAAAATCGTCAATATTAAATCGTGTAACTCTAAAGTTGAATTTCCACTTTTTCGAGTTTTGAAATTGAACCTCATGGTAATTTAAAGTACCCTGACTGTGTATGCCAAACTGCTTTCTGTGCTTTGCTGTTTCAAATCTGTGATAACATTTGATTTTTCTTCCCAATGGATATTCTAAATGCACTCTCAGTGAGTTGTGAATGTTTAATTCAAGTCGATTGATGGTCTGTGTGCCGGTTTCATTGATATAGGAATGTCCGGTTTTATAGCGAAGATACCCCAATGGTCCATTGCGTTTTTCAAATTTTAATTCATGTAAAACAGCCTTTTCAGATGAGGGGCCATCTCTTACATAAGTGTAATTCTGATTCTTCGAAAATTCAACATAACTGGCCAATTTGATGTATCTGTTAATTTGACTGACAAGACCTGTATAGATACTATTTGTATAGTTGTCTGTAAATAAACGATGGACATCCGATTTATTTAGTTTGAATGCACCATTATAACTATGAAGTATATTGAGGTCAAGTGTTCTGCCTAAGGCCATTAACCATCCGTTTAATGTGTTCAATTGACCATCATTATTCATACTGACTTCTCCATAGAAGAGAGAATTACCGGCATGTCCAAGGTAATCAGCCGACCAGTTGAAATTCGCCCGGTTGTTAAAGAATAACAGTTTACCTGAATGAATTTGTTTTTGAAAATCTTGTTGGATATAAACGTTCTGTCCGATTTTCCAACGGTGAATTTTAAACTGATGCCGTAGCATTGATTGCATGATCCAGCCATTACTTCGATTATTTAATTCCTTGTTGTTTCTGTAATACCCGCTCTCGAGCAATTGAACCGAGAACTCTGAACTGTCCTGCTTCATTCTGTAGTCGGCCGGGGTTAAAGAATAGGCAGTAAAAATGGTGTGTTGACCAAATTGAAACTTCATACCAATACCTCTCCAGTAGCCATATTCACTGCCCGATCTGTATGGTCTGAATCCATTGACCACTCTAACCATATTCTGGATACTGGATGATTTACTTAAACCTAATCCCGAGCTGATATTTAGTCCTTGACCAAACTGACAAACAAAATCACCCAATATCAATTCGTTCAATCTGTTTTTAAGACGGAAATGAGCAAACGCAGAAAAACTTCCATTTTTGTATTGTTCGCCTGCATCTTTTTCAAAATGAAATCCCGTTTTAAATTTGTCATTGGATTGAAAAGTGTATCTCAGCAAAGTCTTGTCTCTGCTGCCTAAATACCTGTTTTCATCATTTTCATTTAAAAGATATGCTCTCGATTTTTCAGCTTTCAAACTATTTTGTAAGGTGATTTCCTGTCTGTGTTCCGGTGTAAGCACAACTCTGCTGATGTTTTTTGAAAAGGGTAAACTGAAATCCAGAATTGGCAAAAGTTGAGCTATCAATGAGAGGTCAAATTCATCAATCGTTTGCAACTCATAAATATTGTCCAATGGCCCGTATTGTCTCAAGTGCAGCAACAAAGCCTCCACCTGCACAGGCAAGAGGTATGGAATTTCATTCAATTCGACAGCACTTAAAAAGTTGATCTTAATTTTCCTCTGCTTTAATTCTGTTTTCAATTCTTCTACATCTTGTAAATTGGATTCCTGGGAATTGATTTCAATTGAAACATCCTGTTCGTCTGTTATCTGTGAATAGCAGGGTAAATGGACAATCAATAGTAAGAGCAGTTGACTAAAACGCATAATGACTTTCCAATGCATGCCCGGTACCCAAAAAATTGTTGTAGGAAAAAGCTAATCCAAGTTCAAAATTTCCTTTTTGCTTTTTCATTCCAATGCCAATGGAGTTTCTGCTGAAATTATAACCTGAAAAGAATCTATATCCATTTTTATGCTGGTGTTCAATGCTTACATTAATGGCATTTTTGCCCAGACCACTCATTTCATGAAGTATATCTATGTGGGTGTTGGAACTCACCATGTATTTCAATGCAAAGTAAGTATTCCAATGAATGGATTTATGGATATCATTTGATTCATTGTTTATTTCAAATGCAATGAAACTATGCCAGTGTTTGTCTATTTTGAAATGACTGTAAACAAAACCTTTTATTTGCTTAAGTGATTCATAATTTCGAATGATTGTATGTAAATAACAGATTTGAGCCCCCAGACTGTATGAGCCGAATTCCACACGGTTTTGAATGGAACCGGAAAGGCTTGATGCTGTTCCATTACCAAGGTAAGTCAGAGAATTTGACAATTGAGAGATACCGAATCTTTTGATTGCAGTGAAGCTAAAGGCATTTATATCGAAATGATGGAATGGTCGTATAATGGTAAATGCCAGTTCCTTTGACTTAGACTGATTGAAAGAATAGAATACAGAAAACGGATCAGCAGTTGAGAATGCATTCCCGCCGTTTCCCAAAGAAACCACAGATACCGGAGAATACACCAGTGCACTGGATTGACTATAGTACAACAACATCACCAACACCAATCTTTTTTCCACGAAACAAAGCTCGGTTAAGTAGAGCAGGGCAGCAATTTATAAGTATTTACATCCGTTTGTACATAGTTAGGGGAATAGCTATAGTGAAGGAGCATTTGATTTTACGCCACTTCACTAAGAATTTTGTTAAAATGAAAATTGTCAAATTTCTGTCACTATTCCAGATTGGAGATCGGATAAGATTAAAATCACCTTTCTAAAAAAAATCTTTTTAAAACCGAATAAGCATATAATTTTGCATTCAAATGATCAAAGCAAAATTCGCCGTTATAGGTCTGGGTCGATTTGGTGGTAAAATAGCCCGCCAGTTGTCGCGCCGTGGAGCTGAAGTTGTAGCTATAGATGAAAATGAAGACAAAGTAGAAATTTTAAAAGAAGATGTAGCAATGGCTATAACTATGGATTCTACTGAAATGAATGCTTTGAAAAGTTTCAAAATTGAAGAGATGGATGCCGTTGTTGTGGCTATTGGCGAAAACTTTGAAGCTTTGATTCTCACAGTGGTCAACCTTTTGGAACTGAAAATTAAAAGAATCATTGCCCGCGCCGGTTCTCCACACCAGAAGTTGATTCTCGAAAAGCTTGGTATCACCGAAACTCTCTCTCCTGAAGAGGAAGTAGGTATTCTTGTAGCCGAACGTCTGATACACCCGAGTGTTAAAACATTCCTACAATTACCCGATGGCTATGAAATTGCCGAAATCCAGGCTCCTCCGGGCATCGTCAACCTGTCAATTGAAAAGATAGAATTCGATGTGAAATACAATCTGCGTCTTATAACCATTAAAAGACTGTATGAAGTGGATAAAAGAAGTGGTATCGAATATGAAAGACATTTGTTGGGTGTTGTGCAATCCAATACTGTCATTTATGCTCAGGATGAAATCATCATTATGGGTAAGGAAATAGATATCGAAAGATTCATTGAATTGAACAAGTAATGAAACCTGTGTTCAGTCGCTGAACAATACTTTATTTTTTTCTAGCTACAAGCCCATACACCAAAGGCATTTTCCTTCCAAACTTTTCAACGATAAATTTACCTGGTTCAATTTCATTCATCTTGTGAAAAACATTGTAAGGTGAGTAATCGTATTCTCTGAAAGTTTCAATCTGAAACCCTTGATCTATCAAAGCTTGCATAACTTCAGACAGACCGTGATTCCAGCTAATGGTTTTAAATGTTTGCTTTGCGTCTTTACTGGCATAAGTACCTTCTATTACTTCTTCAATGGCGGCATCTTTAAAATACGAAAATTGTATGTGTTCCAGTAAATCATCGTACATCCATATAACAGGATGAAATTCGGCAAAGACAAACCTGCCTCCTGATTTTGTAACATGCGCTACTACTTCGGCCCATTTCTTTATGTCAGGCAACCATCCGATAGTGCCATAGCTGGAGTAACAAATATCAAATTTTTCATGGATAATCTCTGGTAAAGAATATACATCCGAACAGATAAACCGGGTATCTGTATGGCATTCATCAGCCAATTGACGGGCTAATGTTATTGCATCATCTGACAAGTCGATTCCAGTGGCTTTAGCACCCATTCTGCTTAATGAAATGGTGTCTTGACCGAAATGACATTGCAGGTGAATGGCAGTTTTGTTGTTAATGTCTCCTAATAGTTCTATGTCTAATTCAGGCAGTGAATTTCGACCTTCAATAAACGATTTATTATCATAGAAGGACGATTCATAGTGCAGCTTTGCACGCTCATTCCAGGAAGATTTATTGGTTTCCAGATAGTTTTCCATTATGCGCGAAGATAATTCTTTTCTTCCTGAACTTTTCACTGAACCTTTTGCGGTTTAAATTGTCTAATTTGTCAGTAAAATGATGAAAGGGTAATAACTTTACGAAATTTTGTCATAAATTTGATTGTGGTATTGCATTTGAATAATAAATGTGATTTTTGATATGAATTATAACAAGTTAGTTTTTGGAGGTCATCTGGATTCCGAAGAGTCGGAAAGTGGAGGAGACTTGTTCCCTTTGTTCTCACAACAAGAAGAAAAGGAAAGCAATAAATTGGTTGTGCCCGAAAGTCTGCCAATTTTACCGATTAGAAATACCGTTCTGTTTCCTGGTGTCGTATTTCCAATTACAGTCGGTCGCGATAAGTCTATAAAACTTATTAAAGATGCCAATAAAGGAAATAAAATAGTGGGTGTCTTTGCTCAAAAAGATCCTGAAACAGAAGAACCGAATATCGCTGATCTCAATACAATCGGCACAATGGCTCAGATTATTAAAATCTTGCGTATGCCGGATGGTAATACCACTGCCATTATTCAGGGTAAAAGAAAAATTGAACTGGGTGAGCTAATCAGCACTGAACCTTACATGACTGCTTATGTAAAAGCGATTGAAGTCACTGATGAAATTCAGGATGGTGAATTAAAAGCACTCATCAGCAGCATTAAGGATACCGCTGCAGAAAACATAGAACTGTCGCCAAATATTCCTTCTGAAGCCAATTTTGCTCTGAGAAATATTGACAGTGATAATTTTTTGGTAAGCTTTATTGCTTCTAATCTCAACATTTCTTTGTCGGAAAAACAAGCCATACTCAATGCAAGTTCTTTAAAAGAAAGAGCAAGCAAAGTATTCGAACATCTGGTCAGGGAAAATCAGATTCTGAAACTGAAGGATCAGATTCAAAACAAAGTAAAAGTAGACATTGACAAGCAACAGAAAGAGTATTTTCTGCAGCAGCAAATACGCGCTATACAGGAAGAATTAGGTCATGATAGTCCTGATCGCGAAATTCAAAGTCTGAGAGACAGAGGCAATAAAAAGAAATGGACTAAGGAAATTCACGATGCGTTCAATAAAGAACTGGATAAACTCTTGCGCATCAATCCTGCCAGTCCTGATTATTCAGTGAGTTTAAATTATGCTCAGACACTCCTGGATTTGCCATGGAATGAGTTTACAAAAGACAATCTGGATATTGCTAAAGCTCAGAAGGTACTTGATGCCGATCATTTTGGTCTTGAAAAAGTGAAGCAGCGTATTCTCGAATACCTGGCTGTTATTAAACTGAAAGGAGATTTAAAGAGTCCTATCATCTGCTTATATGGCCCTCCAGGTGTCGGTAAAACATCACTTGGAAAAAGTATTGCCAAAGCTATTGGCAGAAAATATGTCAGGGTGTCTTTAGGTGGACTTCATGATGAATCTGAAATACGTGGACATAGAAAAACCTATATAGGAGCTATGCCTGGTCGTATCATTCAAAATCTAAAAAAAGTAAAATCCGGTAATCCGGTTTTTGTACTGGATGAAATTGATAAAGTAGGAAATGATTTCAGAGGCGACCCTTCTTCAGCTTTGTTGGAGGTTTTAGACCCAGAGCAGAATACTACCTTCCACGACAATTATCTGGAACTCGATTACGATTTGAGTAAGGTGATGTTCATTGCAACAGCCAACTCCTTGGATACCATTCAACCCGCTTTACTGGACAGAATGGAGGTCATTGAAATCAGTGGATACACCGTTGAAGAGAAAATTCAAATTGCTCAAAAATATCTGATTCCTAAACAACGCAATATGCACGGTTTAAAAGCTTCTCAGTTTAAACTGAGTGATAAAGTGATTGAAACTGTAGTGGAAGAGTACACAAGAGAAAGCGGGGTTCGAAATCTTGAAAAGAAAATTGCTTCTCTTGTCAGACATAACGCCATGTTGATTGCAAGTAATCAGGAATTCAATCCGAGCATCAGTCAGGATGATATTCAAAACATCCTGGGTGTAGATAAGCTTGAAAAAGAAATTTATCAGGATAATGATACAGCAGGTGTTGTAACTGGTTTGGCCTGGAGTCCTGTTGGTGGTAGTATATTATTTGTTGAAAGCACTTTAACAAGAGGTAAAGGTGGTATGACTTTAACAGGTAAACTGGGTGAAGTGATGAAGGAGAGTGCTTCAACTGCCATGACTTTCTTAAAAGCCAACTGCGAATATCTGAACATTGATTACAAATTGTTTAACAACTGGGATACCCATATTCACTTCCCGGCCGGAGCAATACCTAAAGATGGTCCTAGTGCAGGTATTACAATTTTAACTTCACTGGCTTCTCTGTTTACACAAAGAAAAGTGAAGCCATTTCTGGCCATGACCGGTGAAATTACCCTCAGGGGAAGAGTATTGCCTGTTGGTGGAATAAAGGAAAAAATTCTGGCAGCAAAGCGCGCAGGTATCAAAGAAATCATCATGTGCCATGAAAACAGAAAAGATGTAGAAGATATTCCACAACAATATTTAAAAGGTGTTGAATTTCACTATGTAAAAAATATGCTGGAAGTTTTAGACCTGGCATTGTTGGATGAATTGGTAAAAAAACCTTTAGATTTGCATTCATTCACCAAAGACGAAACAAAATAAAAATGAAAGTCAATTACACCCAAGCCATTTTAATAGCTGCTCTTGCAGTTACCTCATGCGGACCAAAGAAAGCTGTGGAAGCCACGCCAGGAATAGCAGAAACTGTTGCTCCTGTTGTATCTGCCATCTGTAACAATACCAATTATACATATTCTGCCGACGTAAAGTCAATTGTAGATAATAATTGCGCTAAGTCCTGCCACAGTGCAGCAAATCATGCAGGCGGGATCAATTTAAGTGATCATGAAAATGTGAAGACTGAAGCTCAGAAAGCCAGATTCATGATGTCACTCAAGCATGAAGGCACTTATGCCCCAATGCCCAAAAAGTCGCCCAAACTCTCTGATAGCACACTCAATATTTTGAGTTGCTGGATAGAGAATGGATGTAAATAAACGCCCGAAAACACGTTTAGAGTGTGCCCTTCTATAGAAATATGGAAGGGCCTTTTTTTGGACTTAAAATAAATTTGTAAAGACTGCTTGAATGATGCTAAATCTTTATTCCAGATAAATTTCGAGTGCATCAACAGCCATAGGCAAAGCTACCCAGGCAACAGTATTTAAACCCAAATCAAGAAACATGACTGTTATGTCTTTGCCTGTGTTTTTGTCTAATAAAGTACGTATGCTGATGATTCTATATTTTTTGCCTCCAAATTCACAAGGCAGATATTTGGCGTCAAAATCTCCATCTGAAAAAAAGTACTCGTAAAAATCTTCACCTGTTGTTTTGTTATAAGTGGCAGATGGATTAGGGAAGCGCGTTTTTTTATAGTATTGTATATATTGAAATCCCTTAGTTGGACAAACACTGATGTTAACAGAGTCGCCTACATTTACTGAACGGGAACTGTCTTGTGTCTGTGCCTGTGCAATAAAGGTAAAAGCAAAGAAACTAAAGATTAAACATACAATGCGCATAATGATTTGAAGTACAATTTTATTGCCAAATTAAGAAAAATTTTTTGAATTTGAAAAAAAGGTGTTATTTAGCGAAAAATTTAATTAGCATAATGGAAGACTTCAGAGATAAGAACAGCATTTTTTCGAAACGTGTGAAGGCTGGAAAGAGAACCTATTTTTTTGATGTGAGAAGTACTAAGTCTAACGATTATTTCCTGACAATAACAGAAAGCACAAAAAAGTTTGACGATGGCAATTATGTTAAATCTAAAATTTTCTTATACAAGGAAGACTTCAATAAATTTTCAGAAGCATTAACTGAAACTATCAAACATGTGAAAAGTGAATTGCTTCCTGAATACAATTACGATGAATTCTCTCGTAAAGATTACGATCCGGAAACCGGAAACTCCAACTAATTTTTCTGTTAGTTCGCTCTGAACAGCGCCTTAAATGAGCGTTTTAATGAAGCTTCACTGGTTCTTGTTTATCTGCTATTTCTTGTAAAATTCGTTTAAATTCAACATCAGACTGAATTGATTTGAATTGTATCCCGGAAAGTAAGCAGCGCTTCCGTAACTCAAACTGAATTTACTAATTTTTAAACCTAAGCCCCAGCTGAATCCTGCTGTTCCTCGTTTCTGCTCCTGGGTCATCTCTTTTCTTCTCTGATGATTGTATCCAAATCTTAAAACAAAGTTCTTGGATAAATTTAACTCGCCACCCAAATTAATATGTCGCAAAACATTGTCACCCATGGTCATTTTCTTAACACGGGTTTGACCGGTTTCATCTTTTTCACCTGTCTCTGTTATAGTATAACGCATATCAGGCTGCTGTAAATTATGAAAGGTTAGATGGTATCTGAAAGGTAAATGCGCCAATCTTTTAGATAAGGTTAGTGCCACTTGAAAGGGGAGGTTTTGTCTTTTGGTTTCTCCATAAGGAATCGCCTGAAAGCCTAAATTCTTGGCAAATAAACTCGCAGTAAATTGAGAAGAAGTATCTACGTACATCATGGATAAATCTGTAAGAAGACCGTTGCTCACATAAGATTCATAAATTGAATAGGCATATTTTAATGTAGCTCCAACTCTCAACTTTTCTTTCCATTGCGTTCCGTATGAAATACCAAAACACTGGTCTTTAACAGTAAATGTACCGGTAGACAATCCACTTGGCGTTGCACCTTCAAATTTACCATAATCCATGTATAAGACATTCAGTGCAAATGTGCCAAGCTTATCGTAATGTCGGGCATAAGCAAAATACCCGCCATTGATGTCCATAATGTAATTGTTGTATGAACCAAATGCATGGTTGTGCATTTTAGAATTAAGAGCAGCTGGCGAGCACCAGGCTTGACTTAAATCATTGTCCAAAGTTGATATAAAAGTATTGCCCAATGCCACTTGTCTCGAAGAAACAGGTAAATCGAGAAATGCGTACGACCTGGTTCCGGCAATTTGTGCAGTTACCTGAAATGACTGCGCAATCAATACACCTAAAACAAATAATTTTGATTTCATCAATGCGTATTCAATGCAAATGTAAGTTTTTTATTGCATGCAAATCCATTCATGAATTAAATATGACTATTAACTTCAGTTTTAACACTTTTAAAGTTCAGTTCAGAACTCTGGTTAAAAAATAGTGTCTTTCGAATTGCTTACTCCTCCAACCATACCCAATCCATCCGTTACATTGGTGCGCAATATGACCGGATCATTGCTAAAGCCGTTGCCATCCTGATTGTATGCATTGGTTTGCTGCAGGTATTGATAGTAATCCTGATTGAATGATTTTATAGATATTTCAAATTTAGGGGAACCTTTAACAGTTGAAGACTGAACATTAAATCTTAATGTTTTACTCTTTCCTGAGAAAGTGGCATCACTAAAAAGATAACTGCCATCCTTTTGCTTTTCATTATTCAGGAAAAGTATATCATTGGATACAATCGTAAACGGAAACCAGGTCATTAATCCACTGTTGTAGTAATTGATCATGAAACGGTAATAGTTGGATACACCCGGAGCATCGGTAAATGTAACAGTCAGTTGACCAATTTTAAAACCATCAGCATCCAGTCCTATAGAATCTTTATAAGATGCAGTGATTGGAATTGAATTGGGTATGCTGAGATTGGCAGATGCTTTTGTATAGTTTGGAGCGGTGATATCAACTCTGTAAGTAGCGCCGTTTTTAGGTTGTTTGTTCAAATAATATTTGCCGGCCATATAGATGGCATTGCCAATGTTATTGCCATTTTCAAACACTGTAACAGATGCATTTTTCAGCAAATATCCAGTGGAGTCTGATGCTTGCAAAATTGGTAAACTTCTGGTGATTTGAAGCTCAATCGTTTTTTCAGAATCGAATTCGCCATTCACGACTATCTTGCTGCTATAGGCAGGAAGTTCCAAATCTATAGGCTTCGTACATGCTCCTATTGAAATTAATCCGATTATTAAAAATTGTCTCATTTTAGAATTTTGTAAAATATGTTATGCCCGGAATAAAACCCAGGAAACCTCTTTGATAGGCCTGTGGTTTGTTGTTTGAATTGTCGATATAAATGTAGGCAGGATTGTTTCTGGCCAGTACATTGTAAATAGAGAATCGGTATCCGCTTTCTGAACCCCAGCTTACGTCTCTGATTTTGGTTAAACCAATGTCAATTCTAAACGTATTTGCCAATCTGTAATTGTTCTTCTCTGTATAATCGTAAACTATGTTGCCGTTGTTGTCGAGGTATTTACCAATTGGTACCGACTGCACATTACCTGTTGAAAACACTATGTTTATTGAACCGGTATAGGTCTCATCAAACTTAGCTTGTGCTACAATGTTAAGGTAATGTCTTCTGTCGAATTGAAAGTAGTAGTTTTCATCTCGGTTGACTCCCGGAGTATTGCGTATTGCCCAAGCCAATGAGTAACCTATCCAGCCAGTTATATCACCTCTGCGTTTATGTAGAAAGGCTTCCAGACCATAATTCCATCCTTTGCCTGTCAGCACTTTATTTTCCCAGTCGTTGCCAGTCAAAATTCCTCCATTGATGTCAGCACCTTCTTTAACTTCAAGTACTCTGTCAAATTTCTTAAAATAGGCTTCAAGACTCAGTTCCAAATCATTCTGAAATGGTTGTGATAAGCCCAAAGTAACCTGATGTGCCCTTTGTGGAAGTGTTGTTCCTGAAGCTGGTATCCATCGGTCGAAGTTGAGTGCAAGTATATTGGAGTTAATGTTGTCACCCAATAAATGGATATTCTGGTTCATGAGTGTGTAACTGGCTTTTATAGCAAACCGGTTATTGATTTTCTTGTTGAATGATAAGCGTGGTTCCACAAATATAAACCGGTCGTCTTTCTGAAAATAAGTAACCAGTCTTGCGCCAATATTGATTTTTGCATCGCTGTTAAGATGTATCTCATCTTCTACATACAAGGCAATTTCCTGTGTCGGTATTGCTTTGCTGGCGCCGTATGAAGTATCATTCGATATACTGCCATTGCGATTGTATTTGGTTGCTGTAGCGCCCGGAGCAAAATATTTAAAGGATGCAAATGCACCAAAATGCAAGGTGTTCTTTCTGTCTAATATGTAATCGTAATCCGCTCTGGCAGTATAATCACGGATGTAATTGTAATACTTGAAATTAATTTCTGATCTGTCTTCCGTGTTAGAACTGTCTATCGATTGTGCATACTCAAGTGATATCACACTTTTATACTGACTGTAGGAAAGGGAAAGGTTTGAGAACAAACGTGGATTTATTATTTTATTCCATTTAAAAGACCCTGCAAAATTTCCCCAGCGTATGTCCATGCCATCTTCGTTAGTGGTAACTGTATTGACTAATCCGGACGAATCAAGAATAGTATCTTTATCGCGATTAAATATATACATCCTGTCGCGGTTGCTGTAAATACTGAAAAATAACTTGTTCTTTTTATCTATCCTGTGTCCAACCTTTACATTCAAATCATAGAATGTGTAGATTAATTTATTGTCTCTGGTGCTTATGGCTCTCAGGAATAGTAAATCCCAGTCTGAGCGTCTTGCGGCAATCGAAAAGGTGGTACGACCGTCTCGGGATAATGGACCATCTAAATTTAATGTCAGTCCAACTAAACTGTTCATGTAAATTCCGTGTACAGCGTTTGTATTGCCTTCTTTCATCACAATGTCAGTGATACCAGAAAGTCTGCCGCCTTGTCTGGCTGTAAATCCACTTTTGGTAATATTGATGCTGTTGATGCCTTCTGAATTGAATATAGAATAAAAGCCAAACATGTGATTCATATTGTAGATTGGTACTCCATCAATCATCACCAGATTTTGGTCCTGATTACCGCCTCTGATATACATGCCATTCGTCAACTCAGTTCCGGGCATTATCCCCGGCAAGTGCTTCAAACTTCTTCCCACATCAATCTCGCCGCCTAAAGAAGGCATTTTACTGATTTGAAATCCGGGTACTTCCAGATATCCAGTCTCTAATCGGTCTATTATTTTAAAATTCGTCGCCAGTACGTGCTTAATAACGGCATCAATCTCCCAGGAATTTTTGATACGCGCTTTGGGTACATAAGTCGAATCCTTCTCCATGAGCTCTTCTTCCTCTTCTTCAGTTATGATTTTAACATCTTTATAAGGATTGGTCTGGATATCATATTCCCTCATTTCCTTTAAACTGATGTCTACTTGTTTATTTTGATTAATGACGGTTGTGTCAATAATGGCAAAATAACCCTCGTTCAAATACATAAGGTTTTTGGTGCCGTAAGGAACAGTAATGGCATAATAACCGTAATTGTTGGTTACACATCCGGCCCCGGTTTGAGGGCAAAATACATAAGCACCAATTAAGATGTCGTTGCTGTTGCGGTCGGTAACAAAACCGGATATGGTGAAATATTGAGATTTGGCCAGTTGTGGCGCTGCGATTAAACTAAAAACAAAAATTACTTTAACTATACTCTTGAACATATAAGCCTTTTTAGGAGGGGTTTCAATACAATTGCAATTTAGGGCATTTTTTCCCTTTTTAAAATATCTTGACGATTGAATGTTAAAAATGGTTGGTGAAATCAAAAATTTAATTGGTTTTATAGCTAAGTCGTATTAAAACAGCTAAAAGTTACAAGTCGGAAAATATTTCTTTTGTTGTTGATAATCAAATTATTAACATAGATTTTTAGGCCAAAAATGCAGGTACATGACCATAACTTGTGGAAAAGCCTCGAAGCAACTCGCTTATCTTTGAATTTAACATTTGAGAATAATTCGACGAATAGTCATATCGCTCGTATTCTTAATGGTCCTCGAAAGCAGTGCTGCTTCAACGGTTGATACTACTTCTGTAAAGAAGGATACAACCGATGTTTTGCAGGGCTTGGATCTCAAACGGGTACCCAGTGTAGATACTTTGTTCAAAGTAGCAAAAAAGTATCTGGGCAAGTGGGCACATCTGTTTATTGCTATTAAAATCGAGGAAAGCGGAAACACTGGTCACTATAGTTGGTTATCCGTCAACCATTACAACCTCTGCGGAATGCGTTTCCCAAGAGCCAGAAAAACCTATGCCATAGCTTCAACCAACACCAATTACGCCATCTACAGAAACTGGTTCGAATGCATGCTCGATTTTAAAATCTACATCGAAAATCATGAAGCGAAATTTGTAGAAAAATTTAAAAGAGTGCCAAAAGATGAAGTCGAAATGATTAATTACATGTTCAATACCTTCAATCACTTTGCCAAATGGCGAAAGGATATGCTGATATTGATTAAATATGTCAAGAAGAAATATCATTGAACCACCTATTTGCGTAAATTCGCAACATGTTCGTATCGGGGTTCACCATCGCCAGAAATGTAGTTAAAGCCGACTATCCGCTGAAAGAAGCTGTTTACTCTATTTTGCCTCTCTGTGATGAAATGATAATCGCCGTTGGAAAAAGCGAAGATGATACCCTCGGTTTTGTTAGAAGTTTCGATTCTCCTAAAATAAAAATTATTGAAACAGTCTGGGATGATAATCTCAGAGAAGGCGGCAAAGTGCTGGCAGCCGAAACCAATAAAGCCCTGGATGCTATATCTCCTGAAGCCGATTGGTGCTTCTATATTCAGGCCGATGAATGTCTGCACGAACAATACCTGGAAGTGGTCAAAGAGGCCATGATCGATTTTAAAGACGACAATAAAGTTGACGGTTTATTGTTTCACTATAACCATTTTTATGGTAGTTACGATTATATCGCCGATAGTCGAAACTGGTACAGAAACGAAATAAGAGTCATCAAAAATAATAAAGCTATTCGTTCGTATAAAGATGCTCAGGGTTTTCGAAAAAACGATTCAAAATTATCCGTGAAACCAATTGATGCTTACATGTTTCACTACGGTTGGGTGAAACATCCCAAACAACAGTTGGAAAAACTTAAGCAAGCCCGAAAGCTCTGGCACAGCGACGACTTTATTGAAAAAACCTATGCAAATGTGGAGGAATACGACTTCAGTGTGGTTGATTCATTAAGCCGGTATAAAGGCACTCATCCGGAAGTGATGAAACACAGAATTGAAAGTAAAAACTGGGAATTTGAGCACGATATCAGTATCAAACAAATGGGATTTAAAAAGCAACTCTTGCATTGGATCGAACGCCTGACAGGCTGGAGAGTAGGGGAGAACAAGAATTATAAAATTGCTCCTTAGTGTGAAGAAGTTCTCAGGTATCCTGTAGATGTATATCCAGGGCATCTCTCAATGCTATTCCAAGAAAATTAAATCCCATAACCAGCAACATGATCACCAGTCCCGGCACTATTGCCAGATATTCACTGTCAAACATAATATAAGGATAGTTTTCCTTAATCATCATGCCCCAGCTGGGTGCGGGAGGAGCCAGACCCAGTCCTAAAAAACTCAGTCCCGACTCCAGTAATATGGCAGTACCAAATATTGAAACAGCCAATACTATTAGTGAACTTCTGAGGTTAGGAAGTATGTGTTTTAACATGATTCGATATGGGCCAAATCCTAAAACTCTGGCAGCTTGTATGTACTCTTTTTCACGTATGGAAAATACTTGACCTCTTACTATTCTGGCCACTTCAACCCATGAACTTAAACCGATGGCAATAAAAATTTGCCAGAATCCTTTGCCCATAGCAAAACTGATGGCAACAACCAGTAGCATGGTTGGCAAACTCCAAATAACATTGATTAACCAGGAGATGGTTTTATCGGTGCCTCCTCCAAAGTAACCTGCCATTAGTCCAAGCAGTGATCCTATGAGTAAGGATATAACGACTGCTACTGCTCCAACAGATAAGGAGACTCTGCTGCCCAAAATAATACGACTCATTACATCGCGGCCAAATCCATCAGTGCCTAAATAAAATGTTTTTTCAACTATCGAATAATCATAAGGGCCATTTAATGGCACCAATTCTTTAGAGGCTGCACTGTCCATGCCATAAACCTGAACAAATGCCGTATCGTTCAAAATTGTATATGACTGAACCGGGATAGAAAATGGCTCATCTTTGCCATATAACCAATTGTGAAAAACCCCTTTCGATTTCGATTGTTCAATTTCTATGAACTTAACTTTACTCATTGGAGGCAACAGAGCAATTGGTAAACTGATTTGATTGGCATCTTTAGTTTTGTCCAGACAAATCAAGTTTCCGGCTATCGCCATAATTAAAAATATAAAGATGATGACGGCACCTGTAATCCCTAAAGGATGACGAAGCAGTTTGAAAAGTGTCTTTTGGCGACTCACCATGTTTTGGGCAAAAATAGGAAACTAAACGTAATCTTGATATTTTGTATTTTACTGTAAATATATCAGGTCTTTCTAAACCATGTCAATTGGCGCTTGGCGTAGTTTCTGGAGTGTTGTTTGATTTTGTCAATTACAGTATTCAATTCGTATTCACCTTCAAAATAAGGCCACCATTCTTTATATCCAACTGTCTGCAAAGCGTTGAGATGTCTGTGTTCATATAGAGCGCGCGCTTCAGTTTCCAAACCTGCTTCAATCATTAAATCAACCCGCTTATTGATTCTGTTGTACAACATTTCGCGATCCATATCCAGCTTAACCATTTCAGTTTCAAATTCAAATTCAAACTCTGGTAATTGTATGCCCTCAGTCTTGGTACCTGAAGCTATTTCAATTGCCCTGATCAGTCGCTGTGGATTCTGGATATCAATTTGATGATATACTGTTGGATTGAGCTCTAATAATCGTTCTTGTAAGGCTTTAATCCCTTCGTTTTTATATATTTCATCGAGCTCAGCCCTCAGCTGTTCATCCTTTCCGGGTAAATTATCAAGACCATCCAGTAAAGCTTTTAAATACAAACCTGTGCCTCCGCAAATTATGAGATTGTCATAAGTTTGAAAAAGCTCATTGATGCATAATCGGGCTTCCATCGCAAATTTACCTGCATCGAAATCCTCATGAATACTTTTATTGGAAATGAAATAATGCCTGACTTTTTCCAGTTGTGCCGGCTCCGGTTTTGCAACCCCGATATTGAGCTCTTTATAAACCTGACGGGAGTCGCAGGAAATAATAGGACATTGATGTAAAAGCGCCAGTTCTATGGCTTTATCCGTTTTGCCAACTGCTGTCGGACCAACAACTACTATGAGTCGTTTAGGTTTACTTTTCATTTAACAAAAGTTTTCGCGCTTCCAGCAAAGAAGTCTTTGCTTCATCATTTATCTCCGGATAACTCAAATCCAATTCTTCAAGATGCTCAAGTAAAAGCCTGCCTACTATGGCACGACTTACCCACTGGTCGTCGGCAGGTACCACATACCAGGGTGCATGTTTGGTGGAAGTGGCTTTTATCATATCGGTGTAAGCTTCCTGATAATGATCCCATAGAGCTCTTTCCTTTAAATCTGCAAAACTAAATTTCCATTGTTTCTTTGGATTGTCTATACGTTCAAGGAATCTTTTCTTTTGTTCGTCTTTGCCCAGATGAAGAAATACTTTGATAATGACAGTGCCGTTCTTAACAAGATGTCTCTCCATTTCATTAATAGCGCGGTACCTGTTTTCCCAGAATTTTTTATCAATATCTTCCTTACTTTCTATTCCGGGAATATTTTGACCTAAAATATATTCGGGGTGAACTTTGCAAACCAGTACTTCTTCGTAATAAGAGCGATTGAAAACACCAATTTTACCTCTTTCAGGTAATTGTTTGTATGTTCTCCAAATAAAGTCGTGATCGAGTTCCTCTTTGCTTGGCTGTTTAAAACTGACAACCTGACAACCCTGCGGATTAACGCCTGATAACACATGTTTGATACAGCTGTCTTTACCTGCAGCATCAATGGCCTGCAACACTATTAATACCGAATGACTGTCATTGGCATACAGTCTCTCCTGCAAAGAAGAAATTTTCTCTTTGTGTTGATCCAGTTCTTTCTTCAACGATGCTTCATCTTTAAAATAGAGTCTTTCGTTGGTCTTGATTTTGTTAAGGCGAAAGTCTTTTCCGTCTGTAACTCTGATTTTGCTGTTTTTTTTAATTGACTGTTTCATTAGAACATGTATCCGAATCTTATGACATAAGGAACACCATAAGCATTGTTGTTAGCTGGATAGCGGAAAATGTAATAACCCGAAAAATAAAAGCCATCATTGGAAGTGTATCCGCCACCGATTAAACCGTAATCACCTAAAAAATCATTGTACTGCAGCAACTGGTATTCGGCCTGAGCAAATAAATTGGAAGTAAGATGGTATCGGGTAAACAAACTGCCACCATAAATCATGATGGGGTCGATCTGGTTAATAGTACTTTTGTAATATTGAAAATTCAGTCCTACACCTGCTGTTAATCTATCGGTGATTTTATAACCTATTTGAGGTAATACGCTGATATTCGTGGTACTGCCTAACCATAAACCACCGCCAATATTAAATGTAATTCGGTCTCTGATGCTCGAGCGTCTGGCCTGACTTTTACCTGTTGAATCTTCAGAATTCTGTGCCTCACTGATTTGCATTGTGCAAAAAAGCATACAGGGCAACAAAATGTTTTTCAATTTCATTATTTATTGTTTCAATATTACTTTAATTTCGCGACATAAAAAAGATTAGAATATGTCTAAAGTGCACAATTTCTCAGCAGGTCCGTCCATACTTCCACAGGAAGCTTTGGAAGCCAGTATCGAAGGTATCCGTAATTTTGCAGGAACAGGTCTCTCTGTATTGGAAGTCTCTCACAGAGGAAAAGAATTTGTTGCTGTAGTAGAAGAAACTCAAGCAATCATTCGCGAATTACTGGGTGTGCCTGAAGACTACGAAATTCTGTTTCTGGGCGGTGGCGCAAGTCTGCAATTCCTGATGGTGGCTTATAATCTTCTGGAAACAAAAGGGGCCTATTTAAAAACAGGTGTATGGGCTGCCAATGCGGTTAAAGAAGCCAAATACATAGGAAATGTAGAAGTAGTAGCCAGTTCGGAAGATAGAAATTATTGCTATATCCCTAAAAATTACACCATTCCTACTGATGCAGATTATTTCCACTGCACATCTAATAATACCATCTACGGCTCTCAAATGCAATCATTCCCTGAGTCACCGGTTACTCTCATTTGCGATATGAGCTCTGATATCCTAAGCCGTAAAGTTGATGTGTCCAAATTTGGATTGATTTACGCAGGTGCTCAGAAAAATATGGGTCCTGCAGGTGTAACTGTAGTTATTGTTAAAAAGAGCATTCTTGGTAAAGTATCCCGACCAATTCCAAGCATGATGAACTATCAGGTTCATATTGATAAAGAAACCATGTTCAATACGCCTCCGGTATTCCCGATTTTCGCTATGTTGCAAAATCTTAAATGGGTGAAAAAAGTTGGTGGTGTTGAGGAAATGCAAAGAAGAGCTGCTGCAAGAGCTAATATGTTGTATGCTGAAATTGACAGCAACCCGCTCTTTACCGGAACAGTTGATAAGGAAGACCGCTCACAAATGAACGTTTGTTTCTTACTTAACGATACTTCTCTGGAAGAAAAATTCAATAAAGCCTGGAAAGATGCCGGTATCTCAGGTATCAAAGGTCACCGCTCAGTTGGTGGTTACAGAGCCAGTCTTTACAATGCGCTTCCTCTCGAAAGTGTAGAAGCTTTGGTAAACGTTATGAGAACTTTTAATTCTTAAGTTGAACTGATATGAGAGTTTTAGCAAACGACGGCATTGACCAGGCCGCAAAAGTAGCCCTGGAAGCCAAAGGATTTAATATTGTTACGGATAATGTTCCTCAGGCTGAATTGCCTTCAAGAATAGGAGAGTATGATGTATTGCTTGTGCGCAGTGCTACTAAAGTAACTAAGGAAGTATTAGATGCCGCTGCCAACCTGAAATTAGTTGGCAGAGCCGGTGTAGGTTTGGATAATATAGATACAAACTATGCAAAGGAAAAAGGTATAGCTGTTGTCAATACACCTGCTGCCAGCAGTACCAGTGTAGCTGAACTTGTGTTTGCGCACATGTTTTCTGTTTGCCGTATGTTGCAGTACACCAACAGACAAATGCCTGAAAATGGCGTTGCTCAATTTAATGCTTTGAAAAAAACAGCATCTGCTGGTGTTGAACTGAAAGGCAAAACTTTAGGTTTGATTGGTTTTGGAAGAATTGGAAGAGAAGCTGCACGCATGGCTTTTGGATTAGGAATGAATGTTATTGCCTACGATCCAATGATTCCTCAGGCGGATGTCGAAATCACTTTCCATGCTGATAGTGGGATACCTGCCATTAAAAAATCTATTACCACTATTTCAAAGGAAGATGTACTTAAACAAGCTGATTTCGTCAGTTTGCATATTCCCGGTGGTCAAGGTTATGTCATTGCCGAAGCTGAATTGAAAATGATGAAAAAAGGCGCTGGATTAATCAACTGTGCCAGAGGTGGTGTTGTCAATGAAGTTGACTTAGTAGCTGCTCTTAAAGATAAAACCATTGCTTATGCCGGACTGGATGTGTTTGAGAAAGAACCTCCGGTGTACGAAGATGTGCTTAAACTGGATAATATTTCACTTACACCGCATATTGGTGCCAGTACAATAGAAGCACAGAAGCGCATCGGTGACGAAATGGCCGAGCAAATCATCAACTTCTTCAATCAGTAGTTTTATTGGCACATATCTATCCTTTTAAAGCCATACTCCCGGCTGAAGGTCTCGAAAGCCTGGTGTCAGCTAATATTCATATTGATTCTCCTGAACGTTTGATGGAAATAGTTCAGGGAAATCCAATCTCTTACCTGAATGTAGTAAAACCACATCTGCTTTCAGGTGAAGCCAAAGACCCTGTCAAGCATTTCCCACTTGCTAAAGCGGCTCTCGACAGATTGCTTATTCACAATTCTATTGTGATGGATGATGAGTTGGCTTTTTATGTATACAAACAAACACGTTTATCGGATAATACCGTTTTTCTGGGCCTGGTTTGTACCGTTGATGTCGAGGATTATTTTTCAGGTCATATTAAAATTCACGAAAAAACCATCACCGAAAAGGAAAACCAACTTATTCAGCATATTGAAATCACAGGTGTTATAGGTGAACCTGTTCTGCTGACTCACCCTGTCAATAAAGATATCAGTTATCTGCTAGAAGAGCATGTTGACTCCATCTGGCAAATCAAATCATTTGATGATGAATCGGGTGTCAGGCATGAAATATTTGCTATCCGCGATTCAAATGCAATTTATAAACTCGAATCTCTGTATCTGAAAGCTGGTGATTTATACATTGCAGATGGCCATCATCGCTCAGCGGCCTCGGCTGGTTATTACAAGAAAAACAATATCAAAGGAGGGAAATACCTCGCTTTTATCGTACCTCCTGAATATCTTAAAATAAACAGCTTCCACCGAGCTTTTAAATCTCCGGATGAATTTAATGAACACAGCTTTTTAAGTGCCCTGGAATCCGATTTCAATATTTCTCCTTCAACACACGCTTTTCAGCCAGTTAAAGAACATGAATTTGGTTTGCTGATTGGCAATAACTGGTATATGCTTGATTATAGGCATAATTGCGATGGACTTAATGCTGTGGACAGATTGGATGTCTCATTACTGGAAGAAAAAGTGTTTAAATCCATACTCGGTATCCAGGATTCTAAAACGGATAAGAGACTTGAATTCATTAAAGGTAATACACCTTTAAATATACTCGAAAACAAAGTTGAACAAGGTACTTACGATTTTGTGTTTACCGTTTATCCTTGTAAAATTCAGGAAGTATTTGATGTGGCAGATAACAATATGATTATGCCTCCAAAATCTACTTTTATTGAACCAAAACTGCGAACAGGTTTATTGGTGCAAAAAGTATAGAATTGCACTTTATCTCTTAGTTAATTTACTGTTTTTTAGTTAATTAGGCAAATTGCCTTTTATTTACGAATTTTTTTAA
Organism: Bacteroidota bacterium; assembly: GCA_963169345.1. Taxonomy (GTDB): domain Bacteria; phylum Bacteroidota; class Bacteroidia; order NS11-12g; family UBA955; genus JABMMZ01. Next base: position 7,192 of record CAUJCT010000015.1, on the reverse strand, counting down.
CGTAATTCGCAATAAGGGGAAATTACGCAAATGCAACATTTTACAAGGTTTAAAAGCACTTTTTTGATTTATTGTTTTATGCTTATAGCCGGTCAGATTTCGGCTGTGGAATATTACGGTCAAGAAGCTCGTGACAGAGTGAAAGGTGCTTCAATGATCAGAATTAACGATCAGACTCAGCAATTACAATTTGTGTTATTGGCGGATGATTATATCATTCGTGAAGCTGAGGCTTTCGAATATATGAAGCGTCTTTACTCTGTTGGTTCAGAAACGGATTTCAGATTAATCAGAAAAGAAAAAGATGAACTCGGATTTACACATTACAGATATCAGCAAACAATCATGGGTGCAGATGTATTGGGTGGCGTTCTGATTTTACATTGCAGAAACAACAGATTGGAATCTATTAATGGAGAGTATTTTAAACTACTTAGTCCGGCTCAAAAACCTGTGATATCTGAAGCAAGTGCTTTGGAAATAGCTTTAGATACTATCAATGCTATATCTTACATGTGGGAACACCCGGAGGAAGAAGCGGTGTTGAAAGAAATTCTCGAAAATTCAAATGCCAGTTATTATCCCAAAGCCCAATTGTTTTATGTCCCTTTTAACTTGATTTTTAACAATCAGGATTTTCAACTTTGCTATAAATTCAATATTCACGGTTTTGAACCCAGAACGGCTGAAAATATTTATGTTTCGGTGACTACAGGTGAAATTGTTGCAAGAGAAAATCAATTGCATACCACGGATGTCAATGGAACTGCCAATACAAAATACAGTGGCACTAAAACCATTATTACAGATTCAACCGCTCCTTTTAATTACAGACTGAGAGAGAATACCAGAGGTAACGGTGTCTATACTTTTAATATGAAGAAAGGTACAAGTTATGGCGCTTCGGTTGATTTTACAGACTCTAATAATATCTGGAACAATGTAAATGCAAATAAAGATGAAGTTGCAACAGATTGTCATTGGGGCGCTGAAACAACCTACGATTATTACAAAAATATCCATGGAAGGAACAGTTACAATAACAATAATGCTCGCATCAATAGTTATGTGCACTACTCCAATAATTATGACAATGCTTTTTGGGACGGTATCAGAATGACTTACGGAGATGGCAATACATTTAAACCACTAACCAGTCTGGATGTATGCGGACACGAAATCACCCACGCAGTTACCAGCAATTCCGCGAATCTGATTTACAGTTATGAATCGGGGCAGTTAAATGAATCTTTCAGTGATATTTTTGGAAATACGATTGAACGTTTTGGTAAGCCTGGTGGTTATAGCTGGATTATTGGGGAAGAAATAACTAATGATGGAACAGGATTGAGAAATATGTTCAATCCAAAACTTAAAGGACATCCACGCTGTTACAAAAGTACCAACTGGTATTTTGGTGCAGGTGACAATGGGGGAGTGCATTTAAACAGCGGTGTTCAGAACTGGTGGTATTATCTCATTACAGAAGGTGGATCAGGTACCAATGATGTTTCTAATTCATACCAGGTAGATAGTCTGGGTATTGCTAAAGCTGAAAAAATTGCCTACCGCAATCTAACCGTTTATCTCACTCCGACTTCACAATATGCGGATGCCAGATTTTATTCCATTCGTTCTGCAATCGACCTTTATGGTAATTGCAGTAAAGAGGTCATTGCAGTGACCAATGCCTGGTATGCATGTAATGTAGGGGCTAAATACGACAGTGGATTTGTAAAGGCTGATTATACAGCTGACACGGTGGTTTGTAAATCATCCAAACTCGTCAACTTTAAAAATCTTAGTACCAATGCCAGCACTTGCAAATGGTACTTTGGCGATGGTAATTCATCCACCTCATTTAACCCTAGTCATACATATTCTTCTTATGGGTCATTTACGATTAAACTGGTTGCAACAAGCTGTTTCAAAAATAAAAGTGACAGCATGACTAAATCGGCCTATGTGAAGATTGATTCGACATTTGATATTTGTAATTCAGTACTCATGCCGGCTTCTGGTACCGACAGCACTCATAAATGCGAGTCGTTTGTGTACGACGACGGAGGGGAGGATATTTACACTCAAAATAAAATTACATATTTCAGAATCAGTGTCCCGGGAGCTGATTCAATCCGAATCACATTCAAGGATTTTGATTATGAAACTGGTTATGATAGTCTATATATCTATAAAGGTAAATATCCCGGAGGAACAAAAGTTGGTGGCTATACCGGTACAAGTTTACCAAATGCAGGCAACAATATCACAGTCAGTGGCTCTGTTGTAACACTCAGACATGTTTCTGATCCTTATGTTGTGGGCAGAGGATTTAAATTGTTTTACAAAGCATTCAGAAAACCTCTCGATGTGAAAGCATATTCTGATACTACGATATGCTACGGTACTTCAGTATGGTTGAGAGCAGCGGGTACCGGTGGTTATTCAGGTGATTATAAATTCAGATGGGATAACAATACATACAATGATTCCATTCAGGTTTCTCCAATTACTCAATCACAATACATGGTTTATCTGACAGATGTCTGTACCAAAATTACGGATTCTGCACAAATCACTGTTAATGTCAATCAGCCATTGGAAGTTACACCTGCCAAAGATACAATCATCTGTGCGGGAACATCTGCAACTCTGTATGCTGGTGCTAAAGGAGGCCGCTCTAGTTCATATTTATTTACATGGAACAATGGTGCCGGTACTGGTCAGAGTAAAACAGTTGCTCCTGTGAATACAACTACATACAGGATTATCCTCAGTGATGCTTGTACCCCTGTTCAGGATACAGCAACTATGACGGTTCATGTAAAACCAAAACTGAATGTCAATATTGAAACCAACGATACGGATATATGTTATAACAAGACCAGCAGTTTAACCGCTAAAGGCAGTGGTGGCGATACGATGGGTTATACTTATTTATGGAATAATGGTATTGGTATAGGAAGCAATCAGATGGTGCCATTCACATCAAGTAAATGGGTCATGGTAACTCTTACAGATAACTGTTCTTCAATTCCGGCAAAAGATTCTGTTTACATCAATGTCAGAAATCCTTTGAAAGTTCAGCTTAATAAAGATACTACAGTATGCAATGGCAGAGGTGTAGTATTGGATGCGAAAGTCAGTGGAGGTAAGCCGGTTAAAATCAAGTACACATGGAATTCAGCTATTCCTGACACTGCGAAATATACAGTTAAACCTAATGTAAAATCAACTTACATCGTATCAGCTGATGATAATTGTTCAGACATTGCAAAAGACACGGTGATTGTCGATTTATATGGTCCAATAGTGGTTAACGTACAAAAAGATACACTTATTTGCGTTGGTCAGTCGGCTCCGATAAATGTGAGTGTAACAGGTGGTATTTCGAGTGCTTATTCCTACAATTGGAATTTGGGTTTAAGCAATTCTCCCAATCAGTCTGTAACTCCAAAAGCCAATACACAGTACCGTGTCATAGTTACGGATGGGTGTACGGTTCTTGGTGATACGGGGTTTGTTAATATCAATGTGAATCCTGTTCTAAGGGCAAGAATCAGCAGTCCGGATACCATTTTATGTTATAACAAATTGGGTCAGTATTCAGTGGTTGGTATTGGAGGTGTGCCTGCCAATTACCAATATTCATGGAATGTCAACTTAAGCAACAATGATACAATTACCGGTAGTTTCAGTGATAGTGTCTGGGTAGTCGCACGTGTTAAAGATAATTGTACAGTGCAGGATGGACTTGATTCTGTGTTTGTGGCTGTAAGACCTGAATTGACTTTGAACTTAGGCCGGGATACTACCATTTGTTATGGTACATCGCTTGACCTGAATGCACAAACAGAAGGTGGAGATATTTCAGCTTACAGCATAGCCTGGAACAATGGTTTGTCATCGATATTCAATCACAATGTAAAACCACTAACCTCCTTGTGGTACACAGCGACATTATCAGATAATTGTTCTGACCCTTCAGTTGATTCAATTAAAGTAGATGTTTTGCCTGCACTGAAATTAAGTAATATCAGGGATACTACGATTTGTACCGGTGGAACAGCTAACATAAATCCGATATCTAAAGGAGGTAAAATTTCAGAATATACCTACACCTGGAGTCATGGTTTATCTAATGTGCCAAATCAAACTTTAAGTCCATCATCAACCACTAAATACAAACTGATATTAGATGATAATTGCACAGAGCCTTATGATTCGGCATTTGTGACAGTAACAGTTCTGCCTCCGCTCAGTTTAAGTGCTGCATTTAGCGATTCAACAATTTGCAATGGTGATACTGCTGTGTTAAACATGAGTTTTAATGGAGGTCAGGTGGCCAATCATCAAAAATTGATTAATGGTGCATCGTTTAATTCCAATCAAATTAAATTAGCACCGGCTTCCAATACTATATATAAAATTGAGTTAAAGGACAATTGCTCTATTGATGTGTCCAAAACACTTAATCTGATTGTGCATCCGCTTCCTGTTGCCAATTTTGTCTCAGCAGATACAGTAGTTTGTACACCGGGAATGTCCAGATTCACCAACTTAAGCACTGATGGAAATACTTACAAATGGTATTTTAGTGATGGCGATACCAGTGGTGTATTTGAACCTGCAAAGTTTTTTGATCTGGCTGGTTCTTATGATGTAGGTTTAACCGTTACTTCTATAGACAATTGCGTTGACAGTGTTTTAAAACCACTTTATATAACGGTGATTGAACATCCTGTTGCCAGTTTCAGTTTCAACCCCGATCAACTCGACTTTTTAAATTCGACAGCTCAGTTTACCAATAATTCTAAGTTCTACGATAAATTTGAGTGGAATTTTGGAGATAACATAAAAGACAATTCAAGTACAAGTCCTGTTCATACCTATTCGGATACAGGAACGTACTGGGCCAGTATTATTGTCAGTAATTCCGTTGGATGCGCTGATACATTGTATAAACTGGTACAGGTGAAGGATGTCTTCCGCATTTATATACCCGATGCCATTTCAGTTAACAGTGACAATGTCAATGACAGTTTTGTAGTTAAAGGAAGAGGCATTGAAAGCTATAGAATGCGTGTATACAGCCGTTGGGGTGAAAAAGTTTACGATGGCGATCAGAACAGTCCTGCTTTTGATGGCAGATGGCCAAATGGTGAAGCGTTAATCAAAGGCACTTATGTGGTCGAAATTATCGTTCGCGATTTTGGTGGTTTTATGCACTATGTCCGACAAGTTGTAGAAGTCCTTTAAAACGGCAAAGGCCTGCCTCGCGACAGACCTTTGCACCCCTTCATACTCACTGATTATCTTATTCGACCACCAGGGTCTTGCTTGTTGAATAATTGCCTATACTTAATACAACAGTGTAAAGTCCTTTGGACATTCCATCAGTTTGAATATCTATCAACTGTCTTCCATTACTGCTTTGAGTCAATGGCATCAGTTGTATTAACTGTCCTTGTGAGTTGTAAATTCTGATTACAATTTCTTGTTGTAAATATGATGGTATACTTATCGTAAAAACTGACTGACATGGATTTGGATAAAGTTCCAGCAATCCATCTGTAGCAAACAATTTTGAAACACCAACCAAAGGCTCATTGAATTTTAAACCATCAACATAAAGAACACTTTCACCTTTAGCGTCATCTCCACCGTTGAAAGCTGAACAAAATATAACTGCGCTGTCAGGCGTACCGGAATACCCGCTGAAGTAATCAATTTTTATGGGAGTTTGAGACCAGGTGGTAATATTGAGCGATTGTCTTAAGAATCCGGTACCAACAATGAGACCTGAGTCAAACATCATGACGCCTATATTGGTTACATCGCCACCTTTAGGAAAGCATTTATAGTAGGCATACAACAAACTGTCCTTGCCACTGACTGCGAAACCGGGTAATGGTCCACTATTGCCTTGTCTTCCAGCCATGATATAACCTTGCTTGTATTCGGTGCCTACCAAAACATTCTGAATTCTTATAGCAAACTGATGCAAGGCGGCATCGCTTGTTTTGGTTACAGGTAATGTTCCACCGCTTTGACCATTGTTGTTGGATGTGTACCAACCAATTGGATTATCAATGGTTCGGCTGTTCCACAATTCAAAATTGCCATTTGGGATTTTGATACCTTTTCCGCCAGTAAAATGTAAGCTGTCTGCGATTACAAAACTACCTTCAAAATTACTGTTTGGGTCAGTAGAAGAAATTCCTATAACCAGCGAATCAGCCATTCCGGTATCATTGTATTCAATAGCAAAAGCTAATCTCACAAATCGATTGGAGTCGCTGCCGGTAAATTTAAAATTGTTATTTGTAATTGATTTGCCATTGCGGGACATAGCAACGATAAACCAGGCAGAATCACCGGCAGGTAAATGTCTTTTAACAAAAACAACTACTGAATCGGGGCGGTCGTTGTAAGGAATTCCACCCGTAAAGTTTTGATCCGGATTGCCATAGATGACAGCACCTGGAGCATTAGGTTGTTGAGGGTCTCTTTCAATACGCACAGCAAAAGGACTGTTATATCCCTGTACTTTAAAAGTGTTGCCGTAGATGCCCCATCCCTGAGGTTGATTCTTGATTGTACTCTGCCATAGCTCGAAGTCAGGATTAGGGATCTGAGCCATACAGAAAAGAGGCAATATGCCTGAAACGATAAGGTGAATTGCTTTTTTCATATTCGTATGGTTATTTGTACAAAGTTGAGATTTAGATAGTTCAAACGTGTTGACACTGGTCAGTAGAATTTAATGACAGGAGTCATAAGTTATTTTAATCTCTAATAAAGAATAACAAATAAAAGTGTTTTGAATTATTTTAATACGTTATACCCTGCCAGGGTGTCGGAAATTAAAAAAACTCTTTAAACCAATTCTCCATTCAAAAAATATTCTACTTCCTACATCAAAAATTGTCCTTGTTTCAATAAAGTGCACTTGGATTTTTGAATTAAAAAAGGGATATGGAGGAAGGAAATAAGAAACAGGAAACAGATTCTGTGTTGCTTTCCAAACAAAAATTTTAAAAAAAGCGATTTTTTTTTATACCTTTGTCATACTTCAGAGCGGACTTGATTCAGCTCGTTAGGGTCGGCTTTAATGGCTGACCCGATTTTTTTAAAGCTTTCTGGATCGTATTTCTCATTTGACTTCCATAAGGTGTAAATCAGAACCAAT
>CAUJCT010000014.1 GCA_963169345.1 Bacteroidota bacterium | reverse complement strand
CGAAAGTATTCAGGATTAAAAACAAGGAACCAGATTGGATTCAGGTAGATATTTTCCAAAAAACCAAACTAAGTCTGTAGTATTTGCTGGGCCTCTGGAGGATTGTTTTGCAGTATTAGAAAACTTTCGGACAGCAGTGATACTCCCATAAAAAAATATAGAATATTACCTGGATATTGGAGTCGGTAACATTAAGAATAATTGTATCAATCCTTTCATACTCGTCAATTACATTAAATGTAATTCCCTTATGAAGATCAACCTCAATCAAGCTTGGGATACGATTAGAATTCTGAGCATTTAGCCCAAATCCAATAAAAAGAAATATGTAAAACAGAAATTTCATCGAGTTTAGACATCCCTCCCCCTACAACATTTTTTAAGGAAATTATTTTTTAATAATTCCAGTATACTTTTTTGTCTATTCGGCAAACTACTATTAGCTTCTTTAGCCAATGTAAATAGTTTTACATAACTTTTTTCTGAAATTGCAGCTGGAAAAGCCGATGATATTGCCCACCTCGCGCCAATCGTAATTGACCTCTCTGTGCCGGAGCAAATTGACCCCTTCATTTCAGAACAAACAACTCTTCCGTTTTCCACCATTAGTTTTTTTGGTTAACACGAATGTATATTTTTTTTGTTAATTTTTGTTGATCTTCTTTTTGTTAGATCTTTTTCTCATTGATTCACTGTGTAAGCTCCCCATTTTGAGTACAATTCAAAAATAGACAATTTTCATTTTATTTATTACCTTTGTTATATAACATTCAACCAACAAAGGCTATGATCAACATCATTCTTGATTTCATCAACAAGTACATCACCTTAACTGATGAGGAAGTTAATATCATCAAAGAACTCAACCTCATTGAAACTTATAAAAAAAACACCAATATACTTTCTGAAGGTGAAGTCGCCAAAGAATGCTACTTTATTCTTAAAGGCTGTATCAGGAGTTATTATGTTATTGATGGTGAAGAAAAAACCACTGAATTCTATACAGAAGGACAGCCTATAACGCCTATCAGTTATCATAGCAAGGAGCCCTCCGAATATTATCTCTCTTGCCTCGAAGATTGCGTGGTGTCTCTTGGTACCAAAAATGAAGAACTCATTCGAAGAATTCCTAAACTGAACAATCTCATCTTGCAATTCAGCACCGAAATGCTCGTTCAAAACCAGATTTCATTCGATACATTTAAGAACCTCAGTCCAGAACAACGTTATCTAAAACTTCTGGAAACCCGACCGGATTTATTAAACCGGGTCCCTCAATACCATCTTGCAACCTTTTTGGGTATTACGCCCGTGTCTTTAAGTCGAATGAGAAAGCGCATTAGTCTGGAAAAAGCCTAGAAGTGCCCATCAACCAATAATATCACATTCCCCTTCTTATGCTGTTGCTCTACATATTTGTGGGCACATATAACTTCTCTAATTGGAAATATTTTATCAATTACTGGTTTTAAACTTTTGTTTTCCAAAAGTGTCTGTATCATCTCCAAATTTTTTCTATTCATTGTCGCTGTACCTTTACGAACTGAAAGAAACTTTGCTTTCGACTTCATTGATTGACTTACTTTGTATTTGGATGTCTTTCCAACTGCATCAAAAACTAAATCAAAGTAATTATCCGGCAATTTGAAATTGGGGTCATCATAATTTAAAACACGATCTGCTCCAATAGATGTGACGAGCTCTGAATTGTGTTTACTGCAAATACCGGTTACTTCAGCACCAATTGACTTAGCAATCTGAACGGCATAAGTCCCTACACTGCCCGAGGCGCCATATATCAGTACTTTTTGGTTTCTGGTCAGCTTGCCTTTATTCAAAAGAAAATGTACCGCTGTATTCGCGCCCACCGGAACTCCGGCCGCATCAGACAATTGAATGCCTTCAGGCTTTTTAACTACCATTGAATTTTCATTGATAGCTACATATTCAGCATACGTTCCAAATTTGAACCCGGTTGTTGCCATCACTTCATCACCAATTTTAAAACGAGTAACAGCCTTACCAAGCTGAACTACTACTCCTGACAATTCAAATCCAAGAATATTCACTTTTCTAGGTTTCAAAATTCCATTGAATAGTCTTGCTAAAAAAGGGTCTGCTTTTCTCATTCTCCAATCCGCTGCGCTTACTGATGAAGCGTGGACACGAATAAGAATATCAGAATTACCAATTAGCGGAACTTCCTTTTGTGATTGTTTTAAAACATGAGCAGGACCATACTCATTATATTCGATTACTTTCATTACTTAATTATTCTATTGTTATTTCTTTAGTTGTTGACTGACCGATATTAAATACGCCTGTTGCTCTTGGAGCATTTGGAGAAACCGGAATGATATTACTTGGAAGATTGACAGAAGTAGTTGCAAACAACCCTCCATTATTGCTCATTTGTTTGCCTAAGCTCAGAAAATCATAAGTTTCACGACTTATTCCTAAAATTTCAACTCGAACTTTATCACCCTTTTTTAAATTTGTCTCATCGGATAATTGACCGGGATTTGACCAAATCAAAGGATTGAAATACCCTCCATCCAATTCATTATTGAATCCGAAATATTCCAACTTAATCTGATCCACTCTATTCAGGAATTGGCCATTTAAATATGACTTGACCCAATAATAGTCTGCAACAGGACCTCGGGCGTCCCTAGCCAGCATTTTCAACCCTTTAGAATTCATACCATCTGCACCTCCTTTGGCTGTATCATAATACAAAGCATCAATATGAGTTGAACGTTTTGTTGAAGCAACAGATTTATATTTCAGTGTCCCAATCTCAACAGTAAGTTCATAATTGTGATTACTAAAGACAATGGTATCCAAATCATTTATTTTATAAATATACTCTCCCTTGCCATTGTCATTGAACACAAATGATTTTTTACTGTCTAAATCATACAGTATCACAATGGCTCCCTGAACATACGGAGGCACTTGACCACTGAAATAATTATCTGTTCGTGTTAATCGGATTATCTGATCCTGTCTTAAGTCATTGACAAAAGCATCAATAGTGACGAGACTCTCTTTGGATTGTATGTCCAGATCAATAGTGTCCATACAACTGGAGAAGCTTAACATGAAAGCAACCAATACGATTATAATTTTTGAATTTTTCATTTTTCTATTTTATTCTATTTTAAAATTTAACATTGTAAGTTATTGCAGGAACAAACGAACCTATTATTGAATAGCGAATGGCTTCGTTGGAAACAAGATTGGTTGAGTTAGGATTGTTTCTGACGTATACAGAAAATGCATTATGTCTGTTGTAAAGATTATAGATGCTTATCACAAGATTTCTCTGAAGCTTTTTCTTCTCATTACTTTTAAAGTGATAAGTCATACCAACATCTAAGCGGTGATAAGCAGAAATTCTGTAGTTACCTCTTTTATTTGTAGTATTTTCAGGAAAGTAATAACCTTGAACACTCATTTTGCTATCAGGAAAGGTAGCAGGTGTTCCGCTTTGATAGACAAAATTTCCGCTAAGTGTTAAACGCTTATTGATATCATACATGACAACCAGATTTAAATTGTTTGTTCTGTCGTGTTTACTCAGATACCATTCGTTATTACTTAATCCATTCACTTTTCTTTCAGCTCTGGAAAAAGTGTAACTCAGCCATCCTGTCATTCTACCTGTGTTTTTCTTCAGAAACAACTCCAATCCGTAAGACCTGCCCTGACCTTGCATTAAATCGGCTTCTATATACTTATTTAAGTAAAAGTTGGAATTGTCGATGTAATCCAGTTGGTTTTCAGATGACTTATAGTATACCTCGGCAGATGTTTCAATTGTATTATTTAAAAAATTGGCATAATAACCAAGAGAAGTCTGATTGGATATCAAAGGCTTTATGTTGTTGGTAGCCGGCATGTATATATCCAGTGGAGAGGATGCTGCAGTGTTAGATACTATCTGTAAATACTGAGAAGCTTTTGTATAACTAAATTTCAAAGAGTTATTTTTATCAATCATATAATTGACAGCCAGTCTGGGTTCAGGAATATTATAGGATTGAATATTTTGAAATTTGCTATAATACTTCTCTTCCAGTAACCGCTTTCTGGAATTTGGAGCGGAGTCTTTAAATGTGTAGGCATATCCATTTCCAACATAATTGTAAATCGACCAGCGCAATCCGTAATACAGATTTAATTTATCATTCAGTTTTCTTTCGTTTCCGAAATAAATCGCGCTTTCAACAGAATTCTGCAGAGGCAATTTGATGTTCGTTGAAAAATCTTCTAAACTGCTGTATTTACCATCACCAGGATTAAATGTACTGTAGATGCTTTGAAGCCCAAACTTCCAAATATTTCCTGTAGCATGCGTATAAGTTAAATCTGACTTTAAACTTCTGCTTTTAATACCTGCTACCCATCCAAACTTAAAGCCGTTTGTGGCAAAGTCCAACAAGAAATTATAATCGCTGAGATAGGCATTTGTTCTCAATGCCAATTTGTTTTTACTTGTTATCCAATTCAAGGAAAACAAAGAATTTCCATAGTCAAACCTAAAATCGGAACCAAAAATATCTTTACCTCTGTAGGCACTTAATGAAATTGAATTAAACTTATTAATTTTCCAATTCAATTTTGCATTTACATCATAGAAATTGAAACGGGTATCTTTCATATCTCCTTTTACAAATGGTTTAGCAACAACATCCAGATAACTTCTGCGCACTGCCAACACATAACTTAATTTATTATTCAGCAAAGGGCCATCGATACTGAATCTACTAAAAACAGTTCCGATGCCGCCATTAAATTCAGTTTTATTTTTATTGCCGTCTTTGGTTTTTACATCTAAAACAGAAGACACTCTCCCGCCATACTGAGCTGGCATAGAACCCTTCAACAACGTCAGATCTTTGACCACATCCGGATTAAAAATTGAGAACATACCGAATAAATGTGATGAGTTGAAAACAGGTACTTCATCCATTAATATGAGGTTCTGATCTATGTTTCCGCCCCTCACATTAAAACCGCTGGCACCCTCTCCTACTGTAGATACTCCAGGAAGCGTTTGCAAACTTCTAATCACATCTACTTCACCAAGCAATGCAGGCATCTTCTGAATTTGTTTAATATTTAATCTCGAAACGCCTAATTCAGTACTTCTGACATTTGAGACTTTATTTCTTCCCTGAACAGAAGCGCGATTAAAATCCTGTACTTTTTCATCCAATTTAAAATTGACTAAAGTGTCTTTATTGACCTTAAGATTAAATTTGACTTCCTGATAATATTGTGCAACTACTGATATTTCATAGTCGCCAGCCTCCAAACTTAACCTGTAATTGCCCAGTGAATCTGAATGAGTTTCTATGTTAAGTGGCTTAACTTTTACTGATGCATCAGGAATCAGGATACCTGTACCCGCATCTTTGATTTTTCCGCTTAACCTGAAACTACTCTGAGCATTGACATTAGTTAAACTCAGTAAAACCAATGCTGTAATAAAAAATGATTTCATTCTTTTTGTTCTAAATTTCATGCTGCAAAATTGCAACGACATCAATCCAGGAATGATTAACTTAAGATAATAAAATTAATCCTGGTTAATTTTGGGTGTCTCTAAACACATTTTACATTTATTATCTTAGGATAACGTGTACCGAAAAACTGCCTGATAATTTTGCAGCATTAATTTCAGATATGAGTACATACAATCAATTCCACAGAACTAACAGATTCCATGAATCATTAACTGGTATATTTTTCATTTTAGCATCTGCTACTGCTATAACAGGATTATTGCTATACGATCCTATTTTAAACCATACCGATGATCTTTCATACATTAAGGAACATGCCCATCAGGTATCTCTTGGAGCGCTTTTCGAACTTATTCTATGCTTCTCAAATATTGGCACAGGTATTATGTTGTATCCCGTATTGAAACAACACCATCCGAGTTGGAGTTTGGGGTATGTGTGTTTCAGACTTCTGGAAGTTGTTTTTATTCTTATAGGAATTATCAGTTTGTTATCATTGTTGTCCTTGATTCAGGAAAACCCAAATTTTGCAATGACTCACACAGCCGGAATACCTGACTTATCAAGCCTGCTCAGAACTGTTCACAGATGGGCATTTACACTTGGTCCTCACTTCATGCTGGGCATTAACACTATGATATACAGTATAGTGTTTTATCAATCCAGGTATATACCCAGAGCATTATCCTTATATGGCATAATTGCTGCGATTCTTATTTTACTTGCAGCCATATTGGAAATATTTGGTGTGATTGGCACTTTTTCAACTTCTTTGGCTCTAATGGCTTTGCCAATCGCACTGTTTGAGATGGTGCTTGCAGTTTGGCTTATAACAAAAGGTTATAGACATATAAAACATCTATAAATACAATTTCTGTATAATGCACGCAAAGTATTAAAAGAGAGCATTCTGATTTTATTTATATTTCCACTACTTTTGAATGTATTCATCATGTCTGCCATCCCAATTAGAAAAATCAACAGCCATTTGGTTCAGCCTGGTTTCTTCACAATTCGAAGACTGGAAGATATACTGAATGGTAAAGATCAGATACAGGATTTACACAGACATGAATATTACCTGATTTTAGCTGTTAAGCATGGGGCAGGGAATCACGAAATTGATTTCACCAATTATAAAATATCCGATTACTCCATTTTTGTAATGAGACCCGGTCAGGTACATCAACTGGAAATAAAGAAGGGCTCTACAGGCATACTGGCGCAATTTAGCAACGACTTTTACGACAATCAGGACACAGGGCATAAGAATGCATTAAACTCGAGCAGAGATAATATCTATTTATCTTTAATCGAAGCCACTTTCAATCCTTTGTACAATTCTCTGTCTAACTGCCTTAATGAATTTGAAAACAAGGAAGACAATTATTACGATATCATTCGACTTAACCTCATTCAGTTTTTTTATCAATATGCCCGACAGACTACAAGGACTTTAAAAGATAAAGACAACACCGCAACTTTATATTTCACTGAAAAAAGTGATGAGTTCATGGATTTACTTGAGAAAAATTTATATACCAAAAAACAGGTCTCCGACTATGCTGACTTAATGAATCTCTCGGTATTTCAGCTCAACTCAATATTGCTTAAAACCTTAGGTAAACGATGTTCTGAAATTATAACCGAACAAATACTGCTTGAATCCAAGAGACAATTACTGGCTACATCGGATCAGGTCAGTCAAATAGCTTATAAACTTGGATACGAAGACGCTTCCTACTTCATAAGATTTTTCAAAAAACACATAGGTATCACACCTGAAATGTTTCGAAAAAATTTCAAATAAGTCCTACATGACTTAAGATTTATCCTATTACTCAGCCTAAAAGTACCAATAGTTTTGCATCCTATTCATTTAAAGTAATATGATTAACAAAACCATTTCGATTCTGTTGTTTTTAGTTATAAGCAATACAATCACAGCACAAGAAATCACAACCAGGAACACAAGTCCTATCTCCTATGAAGCACTGGTGGGAACTAAGCAACAATTCTTCCAGATTATTGCGAAAAAAGCATTCCTGGAAAACGGACAATCCGGATTCTTCAATGTCACCTCTTTTGTAGAAAATGAACCAAAAGACGTCAACAAAAATGAATTCATCAATTTCACTTCCTTCTATCAAAACCTTCACAAAGGATTTGGTCTCAACACAGGCGCCTCCTATAGTTCCCTCGAAGGTCTCATGCCGAATGTTGGTCTGCATTATATGTACAACAGCAAACGACTTTCAATGTTGATTATGCCAACTTACACTTATGAAAATGCCAGAAGATTATCGTTAATGTTCATCTCTGAGCACACGACCAAACTCAGTGAAAAAATCAGTTTATACAGCAGGGTGCAGGCTTATTATTCTTATAACGTTTCACCTGAAACTCATTTCAGAAGTTTCGCTTATGGCCGCCTTGGCTTATCCTTTTCGAGATACACAATTGGAGTAGGTCAAAACAACGACTGGTATGGGGCAAAAAAAGAGAGTAAAAAGCACATAGGTGTATTCTTTAAACTTACCATTTAATTCCAATATCCAGCGATTTAATAATTATCCTGTTCAAACAGCATTTTGTCCTATTCAATCAAAGTACATTCACTATAATTTTGCAATAAAAAAATAAAATGAATTACAAAATCAAATTAAAAATGGCTCTAAAAATCTGGGTA
Source organism: Bacteroidota bacterium (assembly GCA_963169345.1). Classification (GTDB taxonomy): domain Bacteria; phylum Bacteroidota; class Bacteroidia; order NS11-12g; family UBA955; genus JABMMZ01. Next base: position 12,488 of record CAUJCT010000014.1, on the reverse strand, counting down.
ATCATCTACCCTTCCATTACATTGTTTCTGGCAGTATTTGGGCCACTACTGTCTGAGCTTCCGCTTTATGTCAGAACATTCATCCTGACAGCTTGCCTGGTGCCATTTATCGTCTTTATAGGGCTGCCAACTTTAGAAAAAATACTCCATTTATTCGCAGCGAACAAAGCTTCAAAACCACAGATGAAAAGATAAATGCCAGACAGAAGAGAATTTATTGAAGTATCCATCAAATCCCTTACAGGATTATTGCTCCCATTTCCAACTCAATTGAATTCCAATTTTAATACAATGACAAAAAGAAAAGTTTACGACGTTATAATTGTTGGAGGCAGTTATTCGGGTCTATCATCCGCCATGGCACTCGGCAGAGCACTCATGCGCGTGCTTGTAATCGACACGGGGTTGCCATGTAACAGAACCACGCCTCACTCTCACAACTTCCTCACTCAGGATGGCAATACGCCACAAAACATTTCAAAAATCGGAAGAGAACAACTGAACTCTTATCCTACGGTTGAATTCATGAATGACAAGGCCATCAAAGCAACAAAAACAGTCCATGGTTTTGAAATTGAATTGGAATCGGGTGAAAAGATACTTGGAGTCAAACTTGTTTTTGCCACAGGTATTCGAGATATATTACCCGAAATAGATGGCTTTAAAGCTTGCTGGGGAAAATCAGTTCTTCATTGTCCATTCTGTCATGGTTATGAAGTCAAAGGTCAAAACACCGGTATATTAGCCAATGGTCAGGCAGCATTTGAACTGGCGATGTTAATTTCTAACTGGACAGAAAAATTGACTGTATACACCAATGGTCAATCCACTATTTCAAGCGAACATAAAAAACGATTATCAGCTCGAAGCATAGATATTGTTGAAACACCAATTAGCAAACTGGAACATCAGGAAGGCTATATAAAATCAATTGAACTTGAAGGTGGAGAAAGCATACCAATTGAAGTAATTTATAGTAAAGTGCCATTTGAACAGCATTGCACAATACCATCTGAACTGGGCTGTTCGATAAATGCAGATGGATACATTCAAATAGATGAATCACATGAGACAAATATACCGGGAGTATACGCCTGTGGAGATAATGTTACACGAATGCGTACAGTTTCAAATGCAGTTTCAATGGGTACAGCTACAGGTATCTCCATCAGTAAAAAAATTATAAGCGAACGTTTTTAAGAAAAAAAATCTATCACATTAACAATAAATCAAAAAGAAAAAAATGCAACAAAGAAAAAAAATCATTCTAATTGGTGCCACAGGTACCATGGGACGACATCTCACCAAAAGTTGGGAAAAAGATCATGACATCATCAAAGTCGGTTCAAAAAGCGGAGATTACAAAGTAGATATTACTTCTCCGGAATCAGTAGAAAAACTTTTTCAGGAAGTGGGCACATTTACAGACCTGGTGAATCTTGCAGGTCCATCCCATGTTGGGCCATGGAATAAAATGGGAACTACAGAATTTAAAAACGGGTTGGAAGGCAAATTGATGGGACAAATCAATCTGGTATTAATCGGTCAAAAATACATACAGGCTAACGGCTCATTTACGTTAATAGCAGGAGGCTTAACTTACGAACCACAGCTCAACTTTTCAAACGCCTCAGCGGCCAATGGCGCAATTGAAGCCTTCACAAGAGCAGCAGCAATAGAACTTCCAAAGGGCATACGCATCAACGCCGTCAGTCCAACCGTAATCGAAGACTCCCTACAATACTTTCCATTCTTCCCTGGCGAACTACCCGTCACCATGCGCGCCCTCGAGCACGGATTCCGAAAAAGTGTCTTCGGAGCCAACACCGGAAAAGTCATCCGAATAAATTAAAACCAGCAGTATTAACAAAAATTTGAGGCCTCAGATTTTTTGGAAGTATAGTGAGATTAAAGGGAGGTAGACTGTTTGAGTTGATATGAAAATGGGGGTTAGGAGTTATTGGGGTGGGTTATTTTCCGATACAAAACTTCCCGAAAATATTACCCAAAACCTCATCATTGCTGATGGTGCCGGTGATATCGCCGATGGCGTCGATGGCGCGACGGAGCTCGAAGCTGAGGATGTCGCCGCTGGTTTTGGAACGTAAGAGACTCAGGGATTGAGTGAGAGATTCGAAGGAGCGACTTAGGGATTCGTGATGGCGTAAGTTGCTGATGATAGTGGATGAACCAGCTATGCCTTCCAGATGCATCAGCTGGTAGAGTCGCTCGCGAATATTGTCAATGTCTGAATGATGATTTCCTTTCAGTGATATGGTCAAGTAACTTGTCTTTTTGTCTGTTAATTGTTGAATCAGGTTCTGGAGATTGTTTGAGTCGAGTTTGTCGGTTTTATTGGCTAGTACCAATATGTTTGCCTGTGCATTGTGTGTCTTTATCATCTGGAGATCGTGTTGCAATTCTTCGGAACTTAATTCTGAGGAATCGAAGATGTAGATGACCAGCGTAGCTTTTTCTATGGTTTGTTTGGCTTTTTCTATGCCTATTTTTTCTATGAGGTCTTCGGTCTGTCGAATGCCTGCTGTGTCGATGAATCTGAAGGATATGCCTTTGATGTGAATCTCTTCTTCTATGGTGTCGCGGGTTGTGCCTGCAATGTCTGATACTATGGCTCTGTCTTCTTCGAGTAGGGCATTGAGTAAGGATGATTTACCTGCGTTTGGTCGACCGACAATAGCTACGGGTATGCCGTTCTTGATGGCATTACCTAGTCTGAAACTGTCTATCATCGGCTGAATAAAAAGAATCATTTCTCGGATGCGTTCTTCTAATTCGCTGCGATCTGCAAACTCGACATCTTCTTCTCCAAAGTCGAGCTCGAGTTCTATAAGCGAAATGAAGTTGAGTAATTTTTCTCGTAGTTCATTTAGCTTTTTGGAGAGACCGCCTCTCATTTGGTTGATGGCCAGGTCTAATTGCGAGCTGTTTTGTGCAGCTATCATATCGCCTACTGCTTCGGCTTGTGCCAAATCTATTCGACCATTGAGATATGCTCTGAGGGTAAACTCGCCGGGAGCTGCCAGTCTTGCCCCATTTTGAACCAATAGACGCACTATTTCCGATTGGATATACATACTGCCATGACAGGAAATTTCCACGCTATCTTCGGTCGTAAAACTCTTTGGTGATTTAAAAACGGCTACCATCACTTCATCCAGAATTTTATCGCCATCTGCTATGTGACCGTAATGAATGGTATGGGAGTTTTGAGTGCTGAGTGTTTTGCCTTTATAAATCTTTTGTACGATACTGAAAGCCTGGTTGCCGGAAACACGTATTAAACCAATTGCGCCAATGCCTTGTGCACTTGCAATGGCGACGATGGTGTCTTCTGGGTGAACGAGATTTTCGTACATGGGGCAAAGATAGGGAAAGGGCTGAAAAGCTGAAGAGCTGAAAAGCTGAATTGTGTCGCGGTGGAGAATGGTATTAAAGGGAGCTGAGGGGAGGTAGATCACAGAACAAGGATAGAAAACACAGATAACGCAGAAAAGTGTGTGACCTTTGACACGGCAGGGTTTGCTGGCGCAAACGGAAGGCGCAGATAGGGAAAGATGTTAAGTCGTTAAGTCGTAGTGCTTTACTTTAATGCTATAAAACGAAAAAAGCCCGAGTGATGTGCTCGGGCTTTTTATTTAAGATTATTAATTATCGCATGATACGGACAATACCGTTGAGCCTAGGCTCGTCTTTATCCAGACCTTTAAATCTGTAGGTGAGGATATAGTAGTATGTTCCGTCTGGACATTCAGCTCCGCTGTTATTGACTTTACCGTTCCAGTCTACGTTCTTGTCTGTTGACTCGAACACTTTCACACCCCATCTGTCATAGATAACGAGTTCGTATTTCTCTTCACCTTCGATGATGATGTTGAATTCTTCGTTACCTTGTTTACCATCAGGGTCAGCACCATTGAACTGGTCTTTCATTCCATTTGGAGAGAAGACGTTTGGAGGGAATATCAGAACTTTAAAGTCATTGTTCATCTGTTTACAGATAGTGTCTTTACATCCGATATCATTCTCAGCTTCTAAACAGATCCAGTAAGAACCAATTGAATCGCGGTAATCACGGCACAATTGTGGGTCACCGAAGTCACCGGTATTGTTATCCGGAACGAATATTCTGTTGGCTGGGTTTGGTATCTGCAACAAGTCTTCGAAGTTGTAGAAACTCCATCTGTACTTGGTTGCATTCTGTGAAGTGTTGTTGACACAGAATACCGGTTTTTTAGAAGAATCGATATCGAAGTCGGCAATGACATTGGCTACATTAATGATGACGCTGTCAGTCATTGGACAAATCTTATCAGGAGAACTTACAGTGTTGATATCACCAAGGAATGATACCACGTAACGACCTTTCTGCCAGTATACCACTTTCTGAATTGAATCTGGTGTTACAAGAGTATCGTTGGCATTTTTACCAAAGTTCCATTTGTAATTAGAGTACAGATTCGCCGGTATAATTGTTCCTCGAAGCGTGACCGTATCCCCAATACAAATCGAGGTATCGTTCATCAGATCCGTTGTATCATAAGCGAATATTTCTATTTCAAATGCTTTTTCACCGAAGTTGGAATCTGGATACATGACTGTACAGAAACGTTTATCGTTACCAACCACATAAGTGAACTGATGGGTCAGGGTTACTTTGTATTTACCAGGGTTTTTGTACTTATGGTTTATAGTATCATTGGCACTGGTAATGGTATCGGCCTGGTTATCGTAAACATTGTCACCGAAATCCCAAGTCCACAAACTGGTATCGCGTTTGGTATAGGTTGACAAGTTTTTAAATATAACTTTTTCGTTTACGCAATACTTCAACGGAATCAAAGTATCGAACATTGGCACTGGACCAGGGATATAGAGTTCAGTTGAATCCCATCCAACACAACCTAATTCAGTTTCAACTCTCCAGCGTATCTTGAACAGACCGTTTCTGGTATAGTCGTGTGCTATTTTATTAGGCAATGAATTAAAGAATGAGTTTACAGAATTGATGCTCTTATCACCCCAATACACAGTCCATTTAACGATTCTGTCGCAAGGAGCGCCGAGTTCGCCAACGCAAGGATCCTGGATATAAGATGAATCGAACAAGTCAACGATGGTAGCACAATTCGGACGGGTGTTACCCAATCTGAATTTAGCTCTTACCGCAGTTACATAAATTTTCTGTGGCAGAGTATCTTTACAACCGAAGCTATCCTGAGCAGCAGTTCTGATGAAGTATGAGCGACCGGTATCTTCATTGTAATATTTACCATTTGAAGTACCTAGTTTCAAAATCTGACCAGGAGAGTTATCCAAACCAGCAACGCTGTAAGGGAAACCACCAAAGATAGAGTTTGGATGTGAACCGTCATCACCTTTATCAAGGTCGGTACGGGTATATCCTTCTCTGTTGATATTACCAGCTTCAGCGATACGGTTTCTCCAGTAGTCGATACAATCGAGGAGAGCAGATCCCGGTACAGGGCAGTGAGTAGTTACAATATCAGGATACACGTTGAAGTATCTGAACTGAGGAGAGCAAATTACTTCCTGACCGTGGCAAAGAATTGTATCGGTATAGTTCATGACACCGTAGAATCCTACGATAACACGTTTAGCTGTACCGGTACTCTTAGTACAATTCTCAGGAGCTCTGCTACGCAAACCGAAGTTAGCGATATAGAAACCTGAATACTGTGGTACGAAGTTGTATGCGCGGTACATTTTACCATCATAACCTTTAATCATTTCGATAGGTTCGAGGGTAGTATCTCTGAAGTGCAATGATTGTTTTTGATCGGCCACTTTGTAGAATCTGATGAATCTACCAAAACCAGTGGTATCCAAACAACCTCTTGAGCCAGTGTAAGGTTTACCAAAAGTACCCTGACCATTCCAGATTAATTCTGACAATTGAGCAGGAGACAATTCGTAGATATCAATTTTATTGGCTTCAAGTATCAGTTTAATGATATCGAATACAGGAGTGATATCTGCTTCGGTATGCCATTTGGTTACTTTAGCAATTCTCAATTCCTGGCTATCCAAAGTTACAGACTTACCATCGAAGAAGCTGCGTTTTACAACTTGTAATTTGTCGATGAGGTATGGGGTATCTTTATGAACCTGAACAAATCTGCTGTAACGTTCGTTGGCGCTTAGTACGTAATATTTGTCGTAGTATTTTCCAACGTTAGCACCTGTTAATGACCAGATGGCTTCTTCCACGTCAGGAATATAAGTTCTGTTCCAGGCCAATGTAGTTAAACTGATAGTATCTCTTCTACAAATCTTAGTATAATCAGGACCTTCCTGAGGTTTGATGATACGGAATCTGTTATCGAGAATTGGGAAACGAGCGAATTTCTCGTAGTACACAGTATCGACACATTCAGCAGGGTAATCAGAACCAGAGCTTGGCCACATACCGTTACCAATGATCAGACCCACGTTGATATAACCGGTTACTGTATCTTTAATATCATCCACAGTAAACTGTTTAGAGAATCTGTTTCCAGGAGAACCATTGATTTGGTATCCAGGGATTGGCACCTGATAAGGTGGGTTAACCGGAGGCAAACCACCAGCAGAAATAGCACCAGGAGTTAAGTTATTACCAATGGCAGGTACCCAACCGGTTTTGTTAAGAGCAGTATCAAAGTTGATTTCAGCCCAGGTTCTGGTACAAGCAGGTTTAGTATCATCGAGAACGAAAGTGATACCATAATTATCCTGGTCGCTACCTAAACAAAGCGTACCTAGTTTTCTCAATTTTTTAGCGCTTGGCGGTTGCAATGACAACTGAGCAATTGCTTCGTGTTCGCAAGCCAATGGGTGGCAAAGGTCTTTATGTCTTAATCTAACGTTGAAACATCTTACAGTAGTTCCTGAGTAGAATCTTTGTCTGTGAGCTTCAGCGTTAACACTATCTGTAGTTTTATAACCAGGCATAATATCTTTCTTCCACACTTTATGCCATGGCTGAAGCATGTGAGCCGGAATTGTATCCTGTATATATTCTACCCATACATTAAAGAGTGCTTTATCCGTAGAGTTCTTTATAATAATTGCAGTACCAGGTTGAACAGTCAGATATCGCCCACTTGGCGGTAATCCAACCCATCGGTTAGGAGGCAGACCATTATAGGAGTCAACATAGACGGTATCACCCGGTGCGAGATAAAACTTCGTTGCAACTGTCACATCCAGTTTTGCCGGACCTACCAGCATATTCTGAACTTTGACTTTTCTCGTTAACGAATTATAAATCGAAGAGTCTTTTGTTTTGCTGGCAAGAACGTTATCACCATAGTAAAGGATAGTATCACGGATGATATAAACTGAATCATCAGAGTACATATTCTTTTGGTAGCAAAGTCCGCTATCCTGACTGTAGTCAAGAACTTTTTCTGCTTGCAAACCGAATCTGGTCTGATACAATGAATCCCAAGGTGTATACCAGTGAGAAGGCAATGTATCTTTACTGTATTTACAGTTCTTTCCAACGTTTACACCATTTTTGGTATCGGTTGTACATTTCTCACAGTAATCATCATCAAAATCCCAGAGGCGCAATACACATTCGTTACCGCGTCTTTGATCGGCATTTTTAACTGCAGCAACCGGTGCGCCCGCCTGATTTGTGAAAGCGTGTACTAATGGTTTATTGAAACCACCGTAGATTCTTTCATGAATCGAAGGGTCAAAAGTTGTATTGGATGGCAGAATCTGCTTAGTAGTTTTATTGATGATTGCGCTGTCAAATATTAAATTAACAGAGTCGTCATCTACGAAATTTTTATCGTTGTGATAGAATTTAGAGAAGTTATAGAAATGGACAGTATCTTTAATAACACACTGGAATCTCTGATAATCTTCAATAAAACGCATACCTGAAAGGATAGAACCTTCGATTACAGATTGTGGTCCGATAACTAATATTGTATCATAGACTGTACGTCCGCAACCAGGAATTTGGTGAGTGAACGAGAAAGTCACCTGATAAGGACCCACTCCGCCGAATTTGTGAGTACCTGTCCATTGCCTGGTAATATTGGCAGGAATTGGTGGTTGCTCATATATATATAGCGGATTAGCTGCTTGTGGGATAGGACCATCTTTCAGTTTGAAACTAAATGTGGCATCCGTCACACAAAGTGAGTCGAAATCTGCAATGATTATTGGTTTTACAATTAAGTTGGTAGCAGAAGAATTAAAGGTAAAGGTTTCAGTACAACCGAAATTAGTTGTAACGGTCAATTTGGTATTGAAGTTACCACCATTAGGACCTTGAGATTTGAACCAGTGACAAATACCACCGGTAACACCGGCTCTCCATAAATTTGGAGTATTTTTATCACCATTATCTTTTTTACCATCACCCCAATCCCAGGTAAACGTTTTAATACTGTCCAAAGGAACAGTAGAATTATTGGTAACGCACAATTGTACGCTATCGCAACGTTTAGGTTGAGGGGAAGTGAAGGTTAAGCCTAAAGAAGGCTGAACAACAGCAACTGCATTTTGTCTGATTTTAGTCACACAACCATTACAATCCTGAACCTCGATGGTCATACCATAAGTACCACCGGCAGGGTCCTGGAAAGAGTGGCAGAAAGATCTAGGGCCGTTACCTGTAAATTCGTACTTGGCAGCATCATCAAAAAGGATGATTACTTTACAAATCTGACTGTTAGGGTCACCTGATTTACTGCTGTCTGTAAAACAAAAACTATTGTTGGCGAAACATTGAGTCTGGCTAACAATACGTTTTACATTCACAATTGGTTTTGGCTTTACATCGATAACGAGTTGAGCATTACAGGTAGAACCATTTGGCAGTTTTAATGTAAGCTTAATGGTTTTGTTACCCGGAGTGCTAAATGTAAAAGCCGGGTTACACAACGTGGTGTTGCTACCCTGACCATTAAAGTCCCAATTGTAATTGCTTGCCCCAACGGCATTACAATTGAATTGGATCGGTTCGTTTACACAAGGTGGACTTGCTGTTGTAATCGTACATTGAGCATTTGCCGTTCCATATGTCAGAACCGTTAACATGAGGACGGCGAACACCCTAGCAAATCCGATGATTTTTTGCTTGATATCCATATTTATTTGAGTTTGCATATTATAATCAATTTTAGAAATTTCCAAATTATTTGATAAGGGTAAGTTTTTGAACATCTACTTTCTGCTCAGAACCTTTGAATTTATAGATCACTTTTACCAGATAGGTGCCTTCAGGAGCATCTTCACCATTAGGCATTTTACAATTCCAGGACTGATACTTGTTCTTAGATCTGTAAAGTATCTGGTTATCAGTTGTGTAAATAATTATTTCGAAACTCTCCTCTCCTACCAGTTTAATTTGATAAGCGTCGTTAATTCCGTCACCATCAGGTGTTACGGCATTTGGGATAAAGATATAGGAGGAGTCTTTTACAAAAGTATATTCAGGTTTATTGTTTTCAAGAGTAGGTTCAGGTAAACTTGACTTAGGTTTGTCCTGATCAGCACTTGGTTTGTCATTTTTCACCGCAACATCATTGGCAGGTTTTGGTTTTTCAACTGGTTGATACTGTAAATTAGCATCAATGCTGTAGATAGCATTAGGATTCAGATTAGCCGGAGCATCACTGTTCACATTGCCCTGATCCATAGGTCCGTTATTTTGACGAACCTTAGGATCTGAAGAGACAGGTGCTTTATCGTAGGTTGAATTTAGAATGGCAGGGTTTGAGTTTGATTCAGGCTGAGTATTGTTCTGGGTGTTAGGAACAACAGGAGATTGAGCGGTGCTGTCAACAACAGTTTTGTCACCATTGTTATCGTTCACCAAAGTATATGTTAAGTAAGAAGCGGTAGAGACTGCGAGCACTGCAATAGCGGCTTTCATCCAGAGGGCGGTTTTAGCAGCGGCACCGGCTACAGTAGTAGCTGCACCTTGTCCAACCGCTCCGGATACGCCTTCCCACACCCCGGGAGGTACCTGAGCACTTGCATTTTCAAGAGATTCCTTGAAAAGGTTGTCAAATAGTTCTTCTGTTTGGTTTAAATCTTTCACTTTAAATTTTGTTTAATTACTAGCTCCTGCAGAAATAAGCGTGCCTTGTGCAATTGACTTTTACTTGTGTTTTCGGAAATGTTGAGCATTTCGGCTATTTCATCATGTCTATAGCCTTCTATTGCGAACAGATTGAAAACAGTTCTGTAACCTTTAGGGAGTCTTTCAACGAGCTTCATCAGGTCGGCAGCCCTTAGAGCAGAAATTGTCTGAGGGTCTATAGGCCTTTCGGGAACATCGTCTATATTATCCACCATGTTTTCCCTTTGGGCTTTCCTGTAGAATTCGATACTGGTATTGATAAAAATCCTTTTTACCCAACCTTCGAAAGAACCTTTATGTTCAAATCTTTCGAGGTTATTGAATACCTTTATGAAACCTTCCTGCAGAATATCTTTGGCTTCGTCAACGTCTTTTGCGTAACGGAGGCAAACTGCATACATCTTAGGAGATAATAAGTCAAATAACTGTTTTTGAGCTTTGGGAAGTCTTTCAATACATTGGGCTAAAATGAGATTTAGTTTATCTGTATGATTTTCTGCCATTTACACTCGCTTGGTTACTGTAACCTACTTATAGAAGAAATTATGTGCTTTGAGGTTGCCTGAACTTCAATTTTTTTTCAATTTTTTATTCTTCAGGACCAATTTTAGAGATGAGATATCGGTCTTCGAGTGCTTTAAATGTGCTTTCAGAGTAAAAGCCGATACTTTCGATAGCTTCTATGATTTCCTCTTGGGTGAGACCTTTAGCCGGTCGTCTGTATCTGACAGCCAGCATATTTTGCTCCTTATTAATGGTATAGGAAGCGTATAGCATATTTAAATTATTATGCAGCAATTCTTCATAGAAATGTTGAAGATTGTCAAGGGGCATAAGGCAAACCGGTGAGATAGCCTGAAAAGCAAAAGCAGGTTCATCCGACTCGAAATACAGCCAGGAATTGTCTTTGTCCAACTCCCATAAATCGATATAGATTTCAGTGTCACCATTGTAAATCACCCATTGACCTTCCTCTGCACCTCTGGTTTCTAAAGGATTAAGTCCCAGAAAAGCGAAAGTAGATTCGATAAGTTCAGAATAAGCTTTAAAGTCCATTTGAATTCAACTTAGGCTTGCAAAAGTAAGGATTTTTTGAAGCGATAGTGAAACCTAAATCTTTATTCTTTATTCCAAAAAAAATCAATTTTTTCCGCTATTTTTGCGTCCAAATTTTCAAAAAATGTCAGTATTAGTAGGAAAAGATTCTAAAGTCATTGTTCAGGGATTTACCGGAAAAGAAGGTACATTTCATGCTACACAGATGATTGAATACGGTACAAACGTCGTTGGAGGCGTTACACCAGGTAAAGGCGGCACTAACCATCCGGACCTCAACAAACCGATTTTCAACACTGTTCAGGAAGCTGTTAAAGCAACCGGAGCCAATGTTACCATTATTTTCGTTCCACCTGCTTTTGCTGCAGATGCCATTCTTGAAGCTGCCGATGCCGGTATTGCTGTTATAGTATGTATTACTGAAGGTATACCTACTAAAGACATGGTGAAAGTGAAAGAGTATTTAAAGTCTAAAACTTGTACTTTAATTGGTCCAAACTGTCCGGGTGTAATGACACCGGGTGGTGCTAAAGTTGGTATTATGCCAGGCTTTATATTCAAACCAGGTCGTATTGGTATTGTTTCAAAATCAGGTACCCTTACTTATGAAGCAGTTGATCAGATTACCAAAGCCGGACTTGGTCAAAGTACTGCAATAGGAATAGGTGGTGACCCAATTATTGGCACCAGCACCAAACAAGCAGTCGAAATGCTGATGAATGACCCTGACACTGATGGTATCATTATGATTGGTGAAATCGGTGGAGGTATGGAAGCTGAAGCTGCTCGCTGGATAAAAGCACATGGCACTAAGCCAGTTGTAGGATTCATTGCCGGACAGACAGCTCCTGCAGGTCGCCGTATGGGACATGCCGGTGCTATTGTAGGTGGTAAAGATGACACAGCTGCTGCAAAAATGGCCATCATGCGCGAATGTGGAATTCACGTGGTTGAGTCGCCAGCCGAAATTGGTGCTAAAATGGTAGAAGTACTGGGCGCAAAAGCCAACGCTTAATAATTAAAAATCTTAAAGTGAAAAGCTCTCAAATTTGAGAGCTTTTTTTTTTGATGATAATTTATAATCCGTTTCATTCAGATTAGGGGAAGGAATAAGGAAATAGATTCTGTGTTGCTTTCCAAACAAAAATTTTAAAAAAAGCGATTTTTTTTATACCTTTGTCATACTTCAGAGCGGACTTGATTCAGCTCGTTAGGGTCGGCTTTAATGGCTGACCCGATTTTTTTAAAGCTTTCTGGATCGTATTTCTCATTTGACTTCCATAAGGTGTAAATCAGAACCAAT